>JAIBBQ010000068.1 GCA_019694595.1 Myxococcaceae bacterium | reverse complement strand
TTCAGGGCGTGCGAGAAGGTGGTGGTGGCGCCGATGAGGTCCTCGAGGCCCTTCACCTGCGCCGCGAGCGGCTCGGCGGCCGGCCCCAGCGCGTCGGCGTAGACCTCGGCGAGCGCCTCGAGGTGGAAGATGTCGCGGCGCGCGTCGTGGTCCACCAGCGCGGTGGTGGCGCCCTTCGCGCCGCCCGGCCGGGTGAGCGCGGAGTCGAGCGTGGCGATGGCCGCGAGGAAGCGGCGCTGCCCGGGAGAGCTCACCGAGACGCCGTACTTGTCGGCCAGCGCCTGGGCGGGGCTCGCCTGCGCCCCCATCAGCGCGTCGCCGCCGGAGCGCGCCGCCAGCGCCGCCCAGTCGCCCGTGCGCTCTCCCGCGAGCTTCGCCGTCTGCTGCTGCACCGTGGCCAGCTCGCGCAGCCGGGGGGCGGGCGCCGCCGCGGCCGGGGCAGCGGCCTTGGTGGCACGCTCCGCGGACCTGGGCGCGGCCACAGGCGGAAGTCCCTTGGCGCTGGCCGGGCGGGTCTTCAAGCGGCTCCCACCTTACCCGAGGACGGCGAGGGCGCGCTCGAGGTCGGCCTGGATGTCACCCAGCGCTTCCACTCCCACCGAGAAGCGGATCAACCCTTCCTGGATGCCGATGGCGGCGCGCTGCTCAGGCGTCAGCTCGTAGAAGCTCATCAGCGCCGGCTGCTCGATGAGCGTCTCGGTGCCGCCGAGCGACGGCGCCAGGGTGGCGAGCCGGCAGGCGTCGACCACCTTGGAGCCCGCGTCGAGCCCGCCCTTCACCACGAAGCTCACCACCGCGCCGAAGCCCGCCATCTGGGCCTGTGCCACCGCGAAGTCGGGGTGGCTCTCGAGGCCGGGGTAGTACACCCGCTCCACCTGGGGCTGCCGCTCCAGCCAGCGCGCGATGGCGAGCGCGCTCTCGTTCTGCGCCCGCACCCGCAGGTGCAGCGTCTTGAGGCCGCGCAAGAGCAGCGACGCGCTGTGGCCGTCGAGCACGCCGCCCATCACCCCGCGGAAGTCCTTCAGCGCCTGGACGAGGCCCGGCCGGCCGCTCACCGAGCCGGCGAGCAAGTCGTTGTGCCCGCCGAGGTACTTGGTCGCCGAGTGCAGCACCAGGTCCGCCCCCAGCTCGAAGGGCCGCTGGTTCACCGGCGTGGCGAAGGTGGAGTCGATGAGCAGCTTCACGCCCGCGTGGCGGTCGCGCACCTCGGCCAGCGCCTTCAGGTCGGCCACCCGCAGGTACGGGTTGGTGGGCGACTCGCTCACGATGAGCTTGGTCGCGCCGGGGCGAATGGCCGCTTCCAGCGCCTCGAGGTCGCCCGGCTCCACCAGCGTCGAGGTGACGCCGAAGCGCTGCAGCACGGTGCCGATGAACTGCCGCGTGCGCCGGTAACAGTCCGAGGTGAGCACCAGGTGGTCGCCCTGCTTGAGCATCGCCAGCAGGGTGGTGGTCACCGCCGCCATGCCGCTCGAGAAGAGCGCGCAGTCGGGTGCGCCATCGAGCGCGGCGATCTTCGCTTCTGCCGCCTTCACCGTCGGGTTGCCGTAGCGCCCGTATTCCTCGCGCTCGACCTCGCCGTCGAAGTACGCGCGCAGCGCCCGGGTGCTCTCGAAGGTGTACGTCGCGCTCAGCACCACCGGGGTGGTGATGGCGTCGAACGCCTTTCGCCTGGGCTGTCCGGCGTGCACGCAGCGGGTGTCGAGGGCGTCGCTCATGGGGCAGGCCTTTGCGGCCCGGCCCCCCCGCTGTCAACCGTCGCTCAGCTCTTGGCGAGCGAGCGCAGCACGTACTGCAAGATGCCGCCGTGCCGGTAGTAGTCGAGCTCGTTCGGCGTATCGATGCGGCAGACGGCGGTGAAGCTCTTCTCGCCGTTCTTGCCGGTCGCCTTCACGGTGAGCTTCTTGCCCGGCGCCAGGTCGGTCGCGATGCCCGCGATGCTGAAGACCTCCGAGCCGTCGAGCCCCAGCGACGCCGCGTCCTGGCCCGCCTCGAACTGCAGCGGGAGCACGCCCATGCCGATGAGGTTCGAGCGGTGAATGCGCTCGAAGCTCTTGGTGATGACCGCCTTCACGCCCAGCAGCATGGTGCCCTTGGCCGCCCAGTCGCGCGAGCTGCCGGTGCCGTACTCCGCGCCGGCGAGCACCACCAGCGGCACGCCTTCCTTCTGGTAGCGCATCGCCGCGTCGTAGATGGACAGCTGCTCGCCCGACGGCAGGTGCTTGGTGACGCCGCCTTCCACGCCCGGGGTGAGCAGGTTCTTCAGGCGGATGTTGGCGAACGTGCCGCGCATCATCACCTCGTGGTTGCCGCGCCGCGCGCCGAAGCTGTTGAAGTCTTCCGGCTTCACGCCCTGCGCGGTGAGGTACGCCGCCGCGGGCCCCTTCTTGTCGATGTCGCCGGCCGGCGAGATGTGGTCGGTGGTGATGGAGTCACCCAGGAGCGCCAGCACCCGCGCCCCGGTGATGTCCTTGAGCGCCGCCGGCTCGGCCTTGAGCCCGTCGAAGAAGGGCGGCTTGCGCACGTAGGTGCTCTTCGCGTCCCACTGGAAGGTGGTGCCGGTCGGCACCTGCAGCTTCTGCCACTGGGCGTCGCCCTTGAGCACGTCGGCGTAGCGCTTCTTGAACTGCTCCGGCTTCACCGCCTTCATCGCCGCCTGCAGCTCGGCCGCGGTGGGCCACACGTCGCGCAGGTACACCGGCTTGCCGCTGCGGTCGTGGCCGAGCGGCTCCTTCTCGGTGTCCCAGTCCACGTGGCCCTTGAGCGCGAAGGCCACCACCAGCGGCGGCGACGCGAGGAAGTTCATGCGCACGTGCGGGTGCACGCGGCCTTCGAAGTTGCGGTTGCCGGAGATGACCGCCGCCACCGCGAGGCCTTCCTTGGTCACCGCCTGCGCCACCGGCGCGGGCAGGGGCCCCGAGTTGCCGATGCAGGTGGTGCAGCCGTAGCCCACGAGGTGGAAGCCCACCGCCTCGAGGTACGGCATCAGCCCGGCCTCGGCGAGGTAGTCGGCCACCACCTGGCTGCCCGGCGCGAGCGAGGTCTTCACCCACGGCTTCGAGGTGAGGCCCTTCTCGACCGCCTTCTTGGCGAGCAGGCCCGCGCCCAGGAGCACGGACGGGTTCGAGGTGTTGGTGCACGAGGTGATGGCGGCGATGACCACCGAGCCGTGGCTCACCGCGTAGGTCTGCGCGTCCTGCTCCACCACGGCCTTCGCCTTCAGCTTGGCGTCGCCGTCCTGCACCTTGAGCATGTCCTTCGCCGCCTTGGCGAAGGTGGGCTTCATGTCGGTGAGCGACACCCGGTCCTGCGGGCGCGCGGGGCCGGCGAGCGACGGCACCACCGTCGAGAGGTCGAGCGACAGCGTGTCGCTGAACACCGGCTCGGGCGAGCTGGCGGTGTGGAAGAGGCCCTGCTCCTTGCAGTACGCCTCGACGAGCGCCACCGACTCCGGGCTGCGGCCGGTGAAGCGCAGGTAGTCGAGCGTCTTCTCGTCGACCGGGAAGAAGCCGATGGTCGCGCCGTACTCGGGCGCCATGTTGGCGATGGTCGCGCGGTCGGTCAGCTGCAGGCTGGTGATGCCCGGGCCGTAGAACTCGACGAACTTCCCGACCACGCCCTTCTTGCGCAGCATCGCGGTGACGGTGAGCACCAGGTCGGTCGCGGTCGCGCCGGCGGGCAGCTGCCCGGTGAGCTTGAAGCCCACCACCTGGGGAATGAGCATGGTGATGGGCTGGCCGAGCATCGCCGCCTCGGCCTCGATGCCGCCGACGCCCCAGCCGACCACGCCCAGGCCGTTGACCATGGTGGTGTGCGAGTCGGTGCCCACCACGGTGTCCGGCCAGCAGCCGCCGTTCGCGCCCTTGAAGACCACCTGGGCGAGGTACTCCAGGTTCACCTGGTGGCAGATGCCGGTGCCCGGCGGCACCGCGCGGAAGTTGCGCAGCGCCTGCTGCCCCCACTTGAGGAACTGGTAGCGCTCCTGGTTGCGGCTGAACTCGACGTCGACGTTCTCCTGCACGCTGGCGGTGGTGGCGAAGCTGTCCACCATCACCGAGTGGTCGATGACCAGGTCGAGCGGGCAGAGCGGGTTGATGCGGTCGGCCTTGCCGCCCAGGCCGGCGAGCGCCTCGCGCATGGTCGCCAGGTCCACCACCACCGGCACGCCGGTGAAGTCCTGCAGCAGCACGCGCGCGGGGGTGAAGGAGATCTCGGTGTCCGGCTCCGCCTTGGCGTTCCAGTTCACCAGCTTCTCGATGAGCTCCTTCTTCACCACCCGGCCGTCTTCGAAGCGCAGCAGGTTCTCGAGCAGCACCTTGAGCGAGAAGGGCAGCTTGGCGACCTGCGGGTACGCCTTCTGGAGCGCCCCGAGCGACGAGATTTCCCAGGGAACGTTGCCGACGGACAGCTTGGTCTTGGTCTGAAAGGAGTCGAGTTGGGCCATGGCGTGCAGGGTTTCAGCGCTCTTTGGCCCCACGTGCAAAGCGTTTTTGGGTGGGGAAGGGTCACGCGAACCCGAAAACCTCAAGCGTTCGGTGGTTCGATCCGAACGCCACCCGTGGGACGGGGCGAAGCCCCGCCGCCTTCGCGGGCGGGAGCCCCTCGCGAAGGCAGACTACAATTCCCACAGTTCTCGCTGCGCCAGCGCCCGCTGCGGGCAGTGGTGGCGGGGGTCCGGGAAGTACTGGTTCACGTGCTCCAGGGTCTCCACCGCGCCCTTGAAGTCGTGCTGGTTGTAGTGGGAGTTCGCTTCCAGCATCAGCTTGGAGCAGTTGCTCTCGAGCTCCTGGTTCGCTTCCTTCATCTTGTCGCGCGCCTGGTCGTAGAGCGGCGGCCGCGGCTCCGGCAGCGCTTCCAGCATGAGCCAGGTCTCCCGGAAGGCGCGGTACGCGTCCCAGGTGTTGGGCGAGGCCACCCGGCGCCGGTCGTAGAGCTCGATGCCCTTGCCGAAGCGCTGCTGCGCGTTCTGCAGCAGCTCCTGCGTCGAGCCTTCGGGCAGCGGCGTCACCTCGAGGCGCAGGTTGTAGATGCGCCACGGGTCCGCGCCCGGCGGGTTGTGGACGTTGTCGAAGACGATCTGGTTGGGCTGCGTCTGCTGCACCACCAGCGACGGCAAGAGCAGCTCGCGCACCCGGTCGGTGGTGTCCATGGCGTCGGCCGCCACCGTGCCCACGTCGCGCCCGTTGAGCGCGATGGTCACCTCGCCGCCCGACACGTCCTTCGCCTGGTACATCAGCACCACCGCCACCCGCGTCGGCGAGTGCAGCTCGAAGTCGAACACCTTCTGGTCGGAGCGCTGGTACGTCACCGGGTCGTTGTCCGGGTCCGCCGAGAGCCCGAACGAGTGGTGAATCTCGTTGATGGTCAGCTCGGTCGGCTCGGGAGGAGGAGGCGGCGGCGGCGTCTTGCCCAGCGCGGCCCACAGCCCGCCGGCCACGATGAGTAGCCCCAGCGCAGCCCCGCCGCCGAGCAACGCCCGCCGCTTGCCCGGCGTGGCGTCGGCCCAGAACAGCTGCAGGCTGCTGCCCTGCCGCTTGAGCCGCGCCCGCTCCGCCGCGCTCAGCGGCGCGTTCTGCCCCGCGCCCCGCCGCACTGCCACGCTCCCCGACGCGCGCGGCCGCGACACGGCCTGCATGGTCTTGGTGCTGGTGCGGTTGAGCTCCTTGAGCGCCTTCTCGTCGGCGCCCGCGGGCACCATCGCCACGCCCTTGTTGCGGCTGCGCTTCACCTCCGCCGCCGACACGATGCGCGTCGAGTTGCCTCCGTCGGACCCCGGGTTCGTCTCCGCGTCCGGCGGCGCGGTGTCGGCGCCGATCTCCAGGCCCACGAAGTTGAACACCACCGGCCCCAGGGTGATGGTGTCGCCGTCGGCGAGCACCTTCTTCTTCACCTGCGCCCCGTTCACCTTGGTGCCGTTGGAGCTGCCCATGTCCTCCACGGCGTAGCCCGCACCCTCCGAGAAGATGCGCGCGTGCCGCCGGGACACACCCGGGTCGTACAAGACGACGTCGCACTCACTGGTGCGGCCGATGACGACCGAGGCCTGCTCGAAGACGAACTCCCGGCCGGCCTCTTTGCCTTCGGCGATGACGAGCTGAAAACCCACGGATTCCTTAAGACTCTAGCCCGATTGCGGCGCCCGCAGCCTTGGCAATGGCGGCGCGTGCCGATTCTGGCGCCACCACCACCGCTTCTCCCCCGAACGACAGCACCCACCGGGTCAGCCACGCCTCGTTGTCGTCGCGGATCTCGACCTCCACCGCGCCGCCCGGAAGCACCGAGGCCGCCGCCCCGAAACGTTCCTGCACCCAGGCCGACAGCTTGGGGCTGAAGCGCACCCGGGCCCCCTGCTCGCGGGACTCGGGCGGCACCGGCCGGCCGGCGCCCTTCGCCGGCGCCTCGAAGCGCTGCTCGGTGAGCTCGAGCTTGGCGATGCGGTCCAGGCGGAAGAGCCGCTCGTCGCCTCGGGTGAGACAGTGCGCCGAGAGGTACCAGGTGCCGCGGTGGCTGAAGAGCTCGTGCGGCTGCACCACCCGGCGCTCGGTCACCCCGGTGCCGGCGGTGAAGTAGTCGAGCGCCACCTCGCGGTGCTCCACCACCGCCTGCGAGAGCGCCGCCAGGTCCGGAGGCGCGTCGGCCGCCAGGTCGAGCCGCTGCGCCAGCGCCCGGTACTGCTCGCGCGCGCCCTTGGGCAGCACCTGCTCGAGCTTCGCCAGCGCGCCGTGGAGCGCGTCTCCCGGCCTCGGGCCCAGCAGCGCCGCCGCCGCCGCCAGCGCCACGCCTTCCGCGGCGGTGAGCCGGGGCGGGGTCGACAGCCGCTGGTCCAGGTCCACCCAGACGCGGTCGTCTTCCACGTACACGTCGACGTAGTCGTCGGGCGAGAAGGGCGGGCGACCCACCAGGGTGAGCAGGTCGAGGTCCTCGAGCAGCCCTTCGCGCGTCAGCCCCAGCGCCTTCGCCACCTCGTCCACCGTGAGGCCGGGGTGCTTGGAGACGTACGGCACCAGCAGCAACAGCCGCCGCAGCCGCTCGTGGGCCTGGGTGCGCCCGGCGTCAGCCACGGGCCGCTCCCTGGTGCGCCTGGTGCACCTTGGTCGCCATCGCGCGCAGGCGCTGGAGCGCGTCGTCGGGCCCGGTGACCTTGGCCTGCGGCCCGAGCGACAGCACGTACGCCAGGAGCGCGTCGAGGTCGGTCGCCGGCACCGTGAGCGCCCGGGTGGGGCCCGTGCCCTGCGCGCAGCCCTTGGGGAACAGGCTGTCCGCGAGCGGCGCCAGCGCCCCCGAGAGCGTGAGCGTCACCTCGACGGGCGGGTGGAAGCGGTGCTGCCACGGCCAGGTGGCCACGTAGTCGTCGAGCCGGAACGCCGCCGGCACCTCGAAGTCGGGGCTCTTGGGCTTGGCCGCGTTGACGCTGAGCGCGCGCACCCGGTGCACGTGGAAGGTGCGGATGCCCTGGCGCAGGTGGCAGTGCCCGACGAGGTTCCACACCCCGCGCCGCAGCGCCAGGCCGTACGGGTCGACCGTGCGCCGCGTGGTCTGCCGCGTGTGCGGCGAGTGGTACTCGAGCTCGACCTTCTTGCGGGTGCTCACCGCGGCCCACAGCTGCTCGAGCCGCTGCGGCAGCTCGTGGCCCTGGGCGAGGCCGCCGAGCTCGAGGCGCACCCTGGGGTCCGGCTGGTTGGGGCCGGCGAGGAAGCCGCGCTGCCGCAGCGCGTGCGCCAGGTCCTGCGCGCCCGGAAAGGCGCCCGAGGCCAGCGCGGCGCTGCCCGCGGCGTACAGCACCGCGAGCTCGTCGGGCTTGAGGCCGGCTTCCGGCAGCGCGTAGGCCTCGCGGTCCACCACGTAGCCCGACGGGAGGTCGTCGCCCGGGGGCACGAAGGACAGCGGGAGCCCGAGCTCGAGCAGCTCGGCCTTGTCCCGCTCGAACTTGCGCTCGTTGGCCTCCGACGGGCCCACGCCGTAGTCCTCGGGAAAGGCGCCGCGGATGTCCGCCCACGACACCGGGGCATCGGCGTCGAGGAAGAGGGCGACCAGGTCCAGCAGGCGCTCGGTGCGATCCATGAGGCGGAGCGCCACGAGAAAACAGGCGCCGCGACCCGCGTCAAGCCTCGCGGTCAGGGCCCGGGTCGAACCCCGGCCGCCCGCAGGGCCCGCCCCAGCGCTTCCACGTCGCCCTCGGTGTTGAAGGCGTGCGTGCTCACCCGCAATCCGCCAGCGCGCGCGGTGGTCACCACCCCCTGGCCCAGCAGGGCGCGGACCGCGTCGTCCGGGCTCCCCTGCACCTTCACCACGCAGATGCCGCTCAAGTTCCGCTCGTCGTCGTGGGTGCTGGGGACGAAGCCTTCCGCGCGGAGCAGGGTCCGCAACGCGCGCTGCACGGTCAGCACCTGCGCGCGCATCGCGCCCAGGCCCACGGCTTCCACCAGGGCCAGCGCCGCTTCCAGGCCAGCCTGGGCCGCGAAGGGCGGCACCCCCGCTTCCACCACCGCCGCGTCCTCGCGCAGGCCGACCCCCGTCGCCACCGTCGCCGTCGGGGTCGCCTCCAGACGCGCGCCCGACAGCCCGTTCCACTGCGAGCCTTCGGGCAGCGACAGCCAGCCGGCCTCGGGCAGCGCAGGCCGGGCCAGCGGCGCGCGCGTCACCAGCACGCCCACGCCCCAGCCCCCCATCAGCCACTTGTGGCTCGGCGAGCAGAGGTAGTCGATGCCCAGCGCGGTGGCGTCGACGGCCACCTGGCCCAGCGCCTGCGCGCCGTTGACCACGAAGGACAGCCCGCGTTCCCGGCAGAGCGAGGACAGGGCGCCCAGGTCGACCAGGTACCCCGAGCCGAACTGCACCGCGGACACCGCCAGCGCCCCGGTCGCCGCCGTCACCGCGCGCGCGATGGCCTCGGGCGGGAAGCCGCCGTCACTGCCTCTGGGGACCACCCGCAGCGTGAGGCCCGCGTGCAGCAGCGGCACGGTGGTCGACGGGAACTCGCCTTCCAGCGTCACCACCTCGCGCACGCCCCGGGACACCAGCTGCCGCGCCACGATGCCCATGGCGTGCGAGGTCGACCCGCACAGCCCCACCTGGGCCGGCGTGACGCCGGTGAGCCGCGCCAGCCGCGCCCGCAGCCGCTCCCGCGTCGCCTCCCACTGCCGGAACCCCAGGTCCCCGTCGGCCTCGGCCCCGTCGGCGAAGGCGCGAATGGCCTGGGCCACCGGTCTGGCGAGCGGCGAGGCCGCAGCGGCGTTGAGCCACACGTGCTTCGACAGGGCGGGAAACTCGGCGCGCAGCTCGGCGGGCGTCATCGCGCTCGCACCCTAACGCGCCTTTCGACGCGCGCGATGCAAGCGCGGGGAACTCCGGCCGTAGGGAGCGTGTCCTCACCAGGAGAGGTGTGTCATTTTGTCCGCGCCGCGTGGTCCAGCCCGCACGTTTGGCAGCCCGGCCACGGCCGGTCGGGCCCCCATCGCCCCGGAACCACGGCCGCCGGCCCCGGGCGTAGCGGTTGCAACAGGCTCAACCGCCATGCGCGTCATCTTCTTCCCGCTGCTCGTTTGCCTCGCCGCCTGCGCGTCTCCCGAACGGTCCGCCCGGCCGCCGGAGCGCCTGTACTTCGCGGTCGAGCTCAAGCAGCACGGGCTCAAGGTGGGCGCCCCCAAGCTGCTCGGCTACTCGGAGCGCGCCATCGTGGTGGAGAAGACCACGCCCGGCTCCGCCTTCCCCGACTACCACCTCGAGCTGCGGCCGCGCGCCCGGGGCCCCGGCTTCCAGGTGGGCTTCGCGCTCGACACCGGACGCGGCCTCAAGTCGAGCGAGGTGTCCTTGCTCCACGGCGAGGAGCGCCGGCTGATGCTCGACGACACCGAGGTGACGCTGCGGCTGCTCAAGGTCGACAGCCCCGAGTTCCGCGCGCTGGTGGCGCCGCTGCCCGTCACCTCGAGCTGACGCCCGAGCACCCCTGCTACGGAGCGTCGTCGTCGGCGCCCTTGCGCAGCCCGAGCCGCTTGCGCAGGTCGCGCGCCGCCTGCCGGCTGACCTCCACGGTGAGCCCCGACTGCAGGTGCGCGGTGTAGCCGCCGGTCTCCAGCGGCTCGAGCCGCGCCACGTGCTCCAGGTTCACCAGCGCGCGCCGGTGCACGCGCTCGAACTCGCCCGCCGGCAGCCGCGCCTCGAGCTCCTGCAGCGAGAAGTCGCACAGGTAGGCCTGCGCGCGGGTGTGCACCGTCACCAGCTCGCCTTCCAGCACCGCGTGCGTCACCTGCAGCGGGTCCACCAGCACCACGCCTTGGCGGGTGGTGATGGGCAGCCGGTCGAGCCCTTCCTTCGCGTGCCGCGCCGCCTCGGCGCGGAAGCGCGTCAGCGCGCCCTTGTCCTTCGCGCGCTCCAGCGCCGTCTTGAGCCGCGCCGCTTCCACCGGCTTGAGCAGGTAGTCCACCGCGCCGGCGTCGAAGGCCTTCACCGCGTGCTCCGCGTGGGCGGTGCAGAAGACCACCAGCGGTCCGTCGGCCGGCCACAGCGCCAGCGCCTGGGGCCCCGTCAGCTTGGGCATCTGCACGTCGAGCAGCACCACGTCGGCGCCCTGGGGGTGGTCCTCGAGCCAGCGCAGGAGCTCGTCGCCGTCCTTCACCTCGCCGGCGAGCTCGGCGCCCGGCTGGGCCTGGAGCAGCCGCTGCAACCGCTGGCGGGCGAGCTGCTCGTCGTCGGCGATGAGGACCTTGAGGCTCACCGTTTGGCTCCTTCGTCCAGCGGGGGAATCCACAGCGTGGCGCGGGTGCGGCCGGGGTCCGCTGCGGGGCCCACCGCGAGCCGGGCCTTGCCGCGGAACTGCAGCTGCAGCTGGCGTTCCAGCGTCGGCAGGCCGTCGCTCCCCGCGCGCGGCCCGGCGTACGGGCCCGGGTTCTCCAGCGTGAGCTCGACTCCGCCGTCGCTCGGCGCCGCGGTGAGGGTCACCTTCCCGCCGTGGCCTGCGCCCGGGCCGTGCTTCACCGCGTTCTCGGCCAGGGTGAGCACCGCGAGCGGCGGCACCAGGAACTCGCCCAGGCCGTCGCTCACCGCTTCCTCGGAGGTGAAGCGCTCGGGGTCGCGCAGCCGGTGGAGCGAGAAGAGCGCGCGCACCAGCTCGAGCTCCTGCTTGAGCGGCCAGCGGGAACTCTTCACGCCCTGCAGCAGCACCCGCAGCATCGCCGACAGCTGCAGCACCGCGTCTTCGGCCACCGCGCCGTCTTGCCGGCACCACTCGGCGATGGCGTTGAGCGTGTTGAAGAGGAAGTGGGGGTCCAGGTGTGCGCGCAGCGCGAGCAGTCGCGCGTGCTCGGCCTCGCGGGTCAGCTCGAGCAGCGCCTGCTCGTGGCCGATGTCGCGCGCCAGGCCCCAGCCGCCTACCAGGAACATGGCGATGCACACCGAGAGGCTCGCCCGGTCACCCAGGAAGTGCTCCCCCATGCCGAGGATGCGCGGCACCGCCACGCCCACCGAGAGCACCGTGCCCGCGCCCACCGCGCCGTAGAGCACCAGGCGCACCGCGCCGTGGCTGAGGTCGAGCCCGCCGGGGAAGAGCACCCGGTACGTCACCGGCGCCAGCGCCACGAAGAGCGCGCTCATCAGCACCGCGATGGGCACCGCCAGCGGGTCGGCGCTGTAGCTCGCCTGCGCCACCAGCAGCGGGCCCGTCACCGCGAGGATGGGGATGAGCCGGCGCGGCACCAAGAGCGCGCGCCACGTCGCCCGGACCAGCGACTCGTCGCTCACGCGAGCCAGCGCGCCCGGGGCGAGCGCCAGCGCGGCGGCGGCGCCTGCTTCCCCTTGGCCTTGCCCACCAGGTTGATCCACGCCGTTCGCACCAGCACGCCCAGGTCGACCGCGGGGCTCGAGCGCGCAGCATAGTCGGCCTCCAGCGCCGCGGTGGCTTCCACCCCCTGCGCCTGGCAGACCTGCGCCAGCCCGGTGAGCCCCGGCTTGAGCGCGAAGCGCGCTGCGAAGGGCGGGTGCTTCGCGCACAGCCGGTCGGCGTCGGCCGGCGAGAGCGGCCGCGGGCCCACCAGGCTCATGTCGCCCCAGAGCACGTTGAAGAGCTGCGGCAGCTCGTCGAGCCCGCGGTGGCGCAGCCAGCCCCCCAGCCGCGTCGGCCGCCGCGCCGCCTCGTCGGCCTCGCAGGTCATGGTGCGCAGCTTGAAGACCTTGAAGGTGCGCCGCCTGAGGCCCACCCGGCGCTGCACGAAGAAGACCGGCCGCCCCTGCGCCACCAGCACCACCAGGGCGAGCGCCGCGGTGGCGGCGGCGAAGAAGGGAAGGAGCGGCGTCAGCAAGGCGAGGTCGAGGGCCCGTTTCCAGCGCATGGTGCTTCAGTCAACGCCGCGGCGGGCCAGGCCTTCACGCCCGCGAGGCCCAGCGGTCGCAGCGCGGGGGTGAACGGTCGAATCCGAAGGTCGTTCCCAACGCGCACCGAAGCCGCTAACCAGCGTGCAGACCCCACACCCTTTTGGAGCCCCGCATGAGCGCGCAGGAAGGAAAGAAGGCCCCGGCGTTTTCCCTGAAGGACCAGGACGGCAAGACGGTGAAGCTCGCCGACTTCAAGGGCAAGAGCGTCGTCCTCTACTTCTACCCGAAGGACATGACCTCGGGCTGCACCGTGGAGGCGTGCGACTTCCGCGACGACTTCGGGGCGCTCAAGAAGAAGGGCGCGGTGGTGCTCGGCGTCTCCCCCGACAACGAGAAGAGCCACCAGAAGTTCATCGCCAAGCACGAGCTGCCGTTCCCGCTGCTGGTCGACGACGACCACGCGGTCGCCGAGGCGTACGGCGCGTGGGGCGAGAAGTCGATGTACGGCCGCAAGTACTTCGGCATCGTCCGCTCCACCTTCCTCATCGGCCCCGACGGCGTGCTGCAGAAGGCGTGGACCAAGGTGAAGGTCGCCGGGCACAGCAAGGAAGTGCTCGCCGCCCTGGGCTGAAGCCTCGCGCGGGTTGTCAGGCCGACGACCGGCCTGGGACACTGTGGCCGATGCCCCGGCCGCCGCCGCGACACCGCAGACCAGGCCTCCGGTGCTCGGCAATCCTCGGGCTCGCGGTGCTCCTGGTGGGCCTGGGCGCGCTCGAGGCCGCCGCGGCGCCGACGTGCAACGCCGGCACCACCGGGTGCGCCTGCAACGCCACCACGTGCGGGTGCCTCAGCTCGAACAACTGCGGCGCCACCTGCGACGTCGCCTGCACCATGACGTGCACCTTCTCCACGTGCGACTTCACCTCGTCGGGAGGCGCCACCTTCACCTGCGGCAACGGCTCGATGTGCTCCGGGCAGGTGGGAGACAACTCCAGCGTGCAGTGTGACGGGACCTGCACCGTCGGCGGCGGCGCCTCGGTCATCTTCAACTGCGCCAACAGCTGCCAGTACTCGCTCGGCGCCAACGCCGACGTCACCTGCGAGCTCACCGGGACCTGCAGCGGCTCGGTGGGGGTGAACTCCAAGGTGAGCTACGCCACCCAGGGCACCACCACCGCCACGATGGCGAACGGCTCGTACGCGAGCTGCATGGCGCAGGGGAACTGCGACATCACCTGCGAAGCCGGCTGCCTCGTCGACTGCAACGGGCCCGGCGCGTGCACCGTCACCTGCAACACGCTCCCCAAGGTGCAGTGCGATGCCGTGCGCTGGGCGTGCGGCGCCTGCGACGCGGGGACGGTCGACGCCGGTGTGCTCGACGCCGGTGTGTTCGACGCCGGGACCAAGGACGGCGGGAGCTCGGACGCGGGGACGAAGGACGGAGGTGCGACGGACGGTGGCGCCAAGGACGGCGGCGCGCTCGACGCCGGCACCAAGGACGGCGGTAGCTCTGACGGTGGCACCAAGGACGGCGGCAGCGCCGATGGCGGGCCCGAGGACGCCGGAGCGTCGGACGCCGGCACCGAGGACGGCGGTGTGGCGGATGCCGGAGCGGCCGATGGAGGTCTTCTCCCCGACGGCGGGCGCCCCGACGGAGGCACCGACACCACCGTCGCGGGCCTCACCTTCGACACCACCGGGTGCGGCTGCGGCCCCGGCGGCAGCCCCGCGATTGCGCTGCTCCTCGCCTTCGCCTGGGTCGCCCGGCTCAGGTCCGCGCGTGCTGACCGGAGCGGAACCAGCCGAGCAGGCTCTGCAGCGCCGGCAGCGCGTCGTTCGCGGTGAGGCCCAGCGGGTCCACCCGCGCGTTGCCGATGTTCCGCTGGCAGAACGCGTACGCCTCCGGGCTCACCTGGCGCAGCTGCTCGCCGAAGCCCGCGAGGTACCACTGGCCGAAGTACGCGAACATCTCCTCGGCGTTGGGGTAGCCGTCGGGCTGGCCGTCGCGGCCGCCGATCTGCTGCCACACCGACGCGAGCTCGGCGCCCACCGCGTCGCCCTTGGAGAAGCGCAGCAGGTGGAGCAGCTCGTGCGCCGCCCCCAGGTTCCACTGGCGAATCGAGTCCTCGCGCACCAGGAACGCCGGCGCCGGAATGTGGTGCCCGCCGCCGTCGAAGCCGTCGCTGCCCGCCACTCCTTCCACTCCCGCGCCGTAGCCCACCCCTTCCGGGATGGCGTCGATGTTGCGGCCGGGCGGCGCGATGACCAGCGTGGTGCGGGCGAGCAGCGCGGCGAAGGCCGGGTCGCGGCTCAGGCCCGCGACCAGCGTCTTCATCTTCCCCACCGCCACGTCGCTGCCCGGGTAGCTCTCGAGCTTGGCGCCGCCGGGGAGCACCTCCGCCGCGCGCGGACGGAGGTCGGGCCCCTGTGCCTGGGCGACGCCGAAGAAGTAGGTGCGCAGCACGTCGATGCCCGCCTGCACCTGGGGCGGGAAGGTGCTCTTGAAGTCCACCGAGGCGGCGATCTCCTCGGCCGTCAACAGCCCCGGGTAGCCGTCGAGGTCGAGCGCGGGGGTGCTCAGGAGCGTGCGCAGCGCCGCCATCGCCTCCGCGCTCGTCTGCAGCTCGGGCGGGATCCGCGCCAGGTCGATGACCTTGCCCTTGGGCGGCGCCCCGGTGACGAAGTACGGCCGCAGCGCCTCGATGGCCTGCTGCATCGCCGGAGGGAAGGTCGCCTCGTAGTAGCGCGCGAGCTGCCATTCCTGCGCGGAGAAGGTCTGCTGGTCGGGGTCGGCCTGGAGGAACGGGTTCTGCGCCAGTGCCGCCACCGCCCGCGCCAGGTTCGGCTGCGCGAGCAGCGTCGCCGGGAGCGCCCGCAAGTCGAGTGCGCCGCCGAACACCGGTGGCCGGGGTGCGCCTTCGCCCTGCGTGCCGTCGAGCGTGCCGGCCTTGGAGGCCGCGAAGGCCGGCTGCTGCTCGAAGAAGCCGAGCATCGCTTCCAGGTCCTCGCCCAGCACCTCGTGGCCGCGGTCGGGCAGGCGGTCGAAGCGCAGCGCCTGGCCGAACCCGCCCGCCTCGAAGCGGCCCGCGAGCTGCTCGCCCACGCTGATGTGAATGTCGTCGAGCCCGACGCGCAGGAGCGTCGGCGTCTTGCGCTGCTCCGACGAGAGGTCGACGCCCTGGGCCACCGCGCCCATGCCCGCGCCGAAGATGGCCGCCCCCGCGAAGACGCCGGGGTACGCCGCCACCAGGTCGGAGGTGTAGAAGCCGCCCTGGCTGTGGCCCGCGGCGAAGACCTTGCTGCGGTCCGCCTTCTCGTGGCCCGTGGCGTGGGTGAACTTCTGCAGCAGCTCGTGCACGAAGCGGTCGTTCGCCCCGCCGGGGCCCGCGCCCACCGGGTCCCAGTTGAGCATCCCGCGGCCGGTGCGCGCGTCGGCGCGGTCCTGCGGCAGCCCCACCGGGTAGAGCACCTGGAAGCCGTGTGCGTCGGCGAGCGCGTTGAGCTGCTGGTACTCCGCGTTCTGCTCCGGCGCGTGGCCGCCGAAGCTGCCGTGGAAGAAGAGCACCGTCGGCCAGCCGTCCTTCGGGGGCTTGCCGGGCGGGGTGTGAATCGCGAACACGCGCGTGTCGTCGCCCACCTTCAGCGTGCGCCGCTCGGAGGCCAGCGTCTCCGGCGGCCCGTTGTTGCCCGCCTTGGCCAGGGCGCCGTTGACGAACGAGGTCAGCGCCAGCGCCTTGGGGTCCGCCGTCACCGCGGGGTTGCTCGTCCAGTCCCAGGCGTAGGTGATGGCCACCGCCCAGCTCAGCTGCTGCTCCAGCGTGCCGTTCGCCGGGAACGGCTGCTGCTGCAACGCGGTCAGCTGGGTGAAGTCCATCATCAGCGCCTGGTTGGCGTTCGCCACCTGCGTCTCCAGCGCGTCGGTCATCGGAAGCCCGGCCGCGCTGGCCGCCAGCATGCCCTGGGCGAAGGCGACGGTCGCCGCGCGCGCGTCGTTGGTGGCGACGGTCCACAGCGGATTCTGCAGGTTGGGCACGCCGGCGGGCCGCGCCAGCGCCCACTCCAGCCGCGCCTCCGCGCCGCGCGGGAACGGTTTCGCCCGAAGCTGCGCCAGCGCGTTGGGGTTCGCCGCCACCTTGGCGTCGAGCGCGCGCTTGGCCGAGAGCACGTCGCCCACCGTCGCCGTCAGCGGCGGCGCGGCGACCAGGTCGCCCACCTTGCCGGCCTGCTCGGGGCCCACGCGCTTGGGGGCGTGCGCGGCCCCGGTGAGGGCGGTGCTCACCGGCTTGGGCGCGGCGGTCAGCCCCGGCGGCGCGTCGGCCTGAGCGGCGTCGCGCGCCGGACGGTGCGTCGCGCGCTTGGGCGCAGCGGTGGTTGCAGGCCTGGGAGCAGTCGTTGGCTTCGCTTTGACCTTCATGCGCGTCGGTTTAGCACGCGACGTGCCACGCCCTGCCGGGGCGGCTCCCTCGGGTGGCACCTCGGCGGCTCCTCAGAAAGCTGAGAGCCCGGCGGCGAGGCGTCAGGTTGGCGCGGCCGTCACGGGTTGAGCAGCGACACGTCCCATTGCTCGCCGGCCTTCACGTAGACCTCGCGGTCGTGGAGGCGGCTCTCCCGCGCCTTCCAGAACTCGATGCGCGTCGGCTTGATGCGGAAGCCGCCCCAGTGCGGAGGCCGCGGCACGCCCTGGCCTTCGTACTTCTTCTCGAAGGCCGCGAGCCGCTGGTCGAGCGCGTCGCGCGAGGTGAGCACCTGGCTCTGCAGCGACGCCCAGGCGCCGAGCTGCGAGCCGCGCGCGCGGGTGGCGAAGTACTCGTCGCTCTCGGCGGCGGTCACCTTCTGCGCGGCCCCTTCGACCCGCACCTGCTCGTCGGTCTCCGGCCAGTAGAAACACAGCGCCGCGGCCCGCTGACCGGTGAGCTCCTTGCCCTTGCGGCTCTCGTAGTTGGTGAAGATGACGAAGCCTTCGCCATCGAAGCCCTTGAGCAGCACCACCCGCGAGGACGGCCGGCCGGCCTGGTCGACCGTCGAGAGCACCACCGCGTTGGGGTCCTTCGGGTGGGCGGCCTTGGCGCGGTCGAACACCTCGGCGAAGCGGTGGAACGGGACCTCGAGCGGAACGAGCATGCCCCCGTCGTACGCGCGTGGCCGTTCGTCTGCTAGAGCAAACGGGCCGGCCTCATGAACGTCCTCTTCCTCTCGTCAGAAGTGGCGCCGTTCTCCAAGACGGGAGGACTCGCCGACGTGGCCTTCGCGCTGCCTCGCGCGCTGGCGAGGCTCGGTCACGACGTTCGGGTGGTGACGCCCCGCTACGGCGGCGTCGACCCGCGCGGCATGCAGCCCGCCACCGCGCCGCTGACGCTGCACTTCCCCTTCGGGGACCTGACCGGCCTGCTGCTCGAGCACCCGCCGGTGGGGAGCTGCCGCATCCGCTTCCTCGAGCAGGCCGAGCTCTTCGGCAACCGGCCGGGCGTCTACGGCGGCGTCCACGGGGAGTACGGCGACAACGCCCTGCGCTTCGCCTACCTCGCGGTGGCCGCGCTCTCCTTCGCGCAGCTCGAAGGGTTCGTTCCCGACGTGGTGCACCTGAACGACTGGCAGACCGCGCTCGCCGCGGTGGCGCTCAAGCGGGGCTACTTCTCCACCGAGCTCGCCGACGCGCGCACCGTGCTCACGCTCCACAACGCCGCGTACCAGGGCAAGTTCGAGAAGCACGCGATGAGCGAGCTCGGCCTGCCGTGGGACCTCTTCACCTCGGAGCTGCTCGAGGACCACGACCGCGTGTCCTTCCTCAAGGCGGGCATCACCTTCGCCGACGCGCTCACCGCGGTCTCGCCCACCTTCGCGCGCGAGCTGCAGACGCCCGAAGGCGGCCACGGCCTCGACGGGCTCTTGCGGCGCGAGAAGCACAAGCTCACCGGCATCCTCAACGGCGTGGACACCGACACCTGGGACCCGGCCATCGACCCGCTCCTGCCGGCCCGCTTCTCGGCCGACGACCCGTCGGGCAAGGACGAGTGCACGCGCGCGCTGCGCGACGTGGCTGGCCTGCGCCAGTCCGACGGTCCGCTCTTCGGCGTGCTCGGCCGCATGACCGACCAGAAGGGCGTCGAGCTCATCCAGGCCGTGGTGCCCGGGCTGGTCGACCGCGGCGCCCAGGTGGCGGTGCTGGGCAGCGGCGACCGCCACTTCGAAGACGGCTACCGCGCGCTCGCCGCCCGGTACCCCGGCCGCGTCTCGGTGCGCATCGGCTTCGACGAGGCGCTCGCCCACCTGGTGGAAGCGGGCAGCGACTTCTTCCTCATGCCGTCGCGCTTCGAGCCGTGCGGCCTCAACCAGATGTACTCGCTGCTCTACGGCGCGGTGCCCATCGTGCGCGGCGTCGGCGGGCTGCTCGACACCGTGGTGGACCTGGGCGCCGACGACGGCACCGGCGTGGTGTTTCACGAGTTCAGCGCCGACGCGCTGTGGGGCGCCTGCGGCCGCGCGCTGGCCCTGTGGCAGGACCCCGCCTGGCTCGCCGACGTGCGCGAGCGCGGCATGAGCCAGGACTTCGGGTGGGAGAAGGCTGCGCGCGCCTACGAAGCGGTGTACGCCTCGCCCTGACGAGGAACGAACCTGTGTCGATGAGCGAGACCGAGCTCGGGGGGTATCAGCTGGTGGGGCGCTTGGCCGTCGGCGGCATGGCCGAGGTGTACCAGGCGAAGTGCAAGCCCGACACCCAGCGCTCCCCCGGCGAGCCCGACGACGTGGTGCTCAAGCGGCTGTTGCCCAGCTACCGGGCCGACGGCGCCTACGTGAAGGCCTTCGTCGACGAGGCGCGCCTCACCGTGCGCCTGCGCCACGCGCACATCGTGCGCACCTTCAAGTGCTTCAAGTCCGGACTCGACTACCTGATGGTGCAGGAGCTCGTCGCCGGCCGCACGCTCGAGTACATGCAGGGCGCCTTCGCCACCGCCGGCAGCCCGATGCCCGTCTCCGCGTCGGTGTACATCGCCAGCTGCCTGCTCAAGGCGCTCGACTACATCCACCGCGCGCGGGTCGGCGACGGCGGGGCGTCCATCGTGCACCGCGACGTGAACCCGGCCAACGTGCTGCTGGGCATCGGCGGCGAGGTGAAGCTCACCGACTTCGGCGTCGCCGAGGTCGAAGGCCTGATGCAGGGCGAGTCGGGCGCGCTGCGCGGCACCGTGCCGTACATGGCGCCCGAGGCGGTGCTGGGGCAGGGCGTCGACCACCGCAGCGACCTCTACTCGGTGGGCATCATCCTCTGGGAGCTGCTCGCGAACCGGAAGCTCCATGCCGCCCAGGGTGACCTGCAGCTCATGCAGCAGGTGCGCGACGCCCAGGTGCCGGCGGTGGAGACCTTCAACGCCAAGGTGCCGTTCCACCTCGCCCGGCTGGTGCGCAAGGCGCTCTTCGCCGACCGGGCGCTGCGCTTCCAGACCGCGGGGGAGATTTCCCGCGCGCTCGAGGTGTGCGCCAAGCGCGAGGGCTGGCCGCTGGGCGTCGAGGCCCTGCAGCCGCTCCTGGGATGAGGGCAATCGCCGCCGTGCTGGTGCTGGCCGCGTGCTCCCGGGCGCCGCTGTTGCCGGTGCGCTTCGAGGTGGCGCCGGTGCGCGCCGCCGTCCGCACCGCCGACTTCCGACAGGTCAGGCTCACGCTCGAGGTCCCGCCGATGCGCGGGGCGGCCTCGGCCGTGGAGTACGAGCTGTGGGATGCCGACCGCTGCCTTCAGGCCGGCGTGGAGCCGGTGCAGCAGACCCTGAGCGAGCGCGAGCCGACCACGCTCACCATCGGCCTGCCCTGGGCCGGCGTGCCGCTGGCGAGCGTGCGCGGCGACCTCGTGGTGCGCCACAACGGCAGCGACGAGCGCCGGCCGTTCTCCGGGCGCTTGAGCCCCGCCGACGCCGGCGCCCCCTGAGGCGCGCAACGGTTTGCACCGGTTTGGTGGCCCGCGGGTCTTCGGCGTAAAGCCGCTGTCCTTCCGTCTTCCCCGGGGACTCCACGTGACTCGCCGCCTGAACCTGACGCTCCTCGCCGCTGCCTTCGCCGCGGCCTGCGGGAGTGCCCCCATCACCGCCAACACCCACTGCGACCCCAAGAGCTCGAACTTCGAGTCCTGCCGGCGCACCGTGTGCAACCTGCGCGGCTGGGACTGCGGCGTCACCGACGACGGCCTGGAGTGCGGCGGCTGCCTCCAGGGCTCGCTGTGCTCGGCCGAGGGCATGCGGCGCATCTGCCGGGAGATCTCCGGCAGCGGCGGAGGCGACGGCTCCGCGGGCGGCGGGAGTGCGTCGAGCGGCGGCGGGAGCGCGTCGAGCGGCGGCGGGAGCAGCTCGAGCGGCGGTGGGAGCGGGTCGAGCGGCGGCGGGAGTGCGTCGAGCGGCGGCGGGAGTGCGTCGAGCGGCGGCGGGAGTGCGTCGAGCGGCGGTGGGAGCAGCTCGAGCGGCGGCGGGAGTGCGTCGAGCGGCGGTGGGAGCAGCTCGAGCGGTGGTGGGAGCAGCTCGAGCGGTGGTGGGAGTGCGTCGAGCGGCGGCGGCTTCGCGCCCATCCCCCCGGGCGTCTGGGCCGTCTCCGCGGGCGGCACCAGCACCGACATCGGCCTCGGGGTGACCGTGACCTCGGCCCAGCGCGCGGTGGTGACCGGCACCTTCCGCACCGCGGCCACCTTCGGCCTGCTCACGCCCACCGAGAAGACCATCACCGCGCCGAACAACGGCTACGGCCATCTCTTCGTCGCCCAGTACGAGCTCGACGCCGGCTTCGTGGACGTGCGCGCCTACCCGGACCAGCTCTACGGCTCCGTGCCTGCCGGCGTGACCGCGCTCCCGAATGGCGACGTGGCGCTGTACACGAACTTCAGCTCCTCCATCAGCTTCGCGCCCGACGCCTCCTTCGACGCCGGCAGCGGCGCGCGCGAGGTCCTGGTGCGCCTGCGCCCCGACTTCAGCGTCGCCTGGGCCCGAGCCGCGGGGACCCGCGGCTACTCCGTCGACCAGCTCACCAGCCCCGCGGTGCTCCCGGGAGGCCTGTGCATCGCCGGCGACTACGCGGGCGACATGCACGTCGGCTACGGCTTGCCCAACGAGACGCAGCTCGACGCCGGCGGAGCGCCGCGCACGCCGTTCTTCGCGCGCTTCGAGGACGACGGTGCGCTGTCCTGGGCCCGCAGCACCATCTCCAAGTCCTCCGCCGCAACCTACGGCCTCGCCTCCGCGGCCGACGGCGGCTTCTTCGTCGGCGGCGTCTACTCGGGCAGCCACCAGTTCGTGACCTCCACCGGAGGCATCAAGACCATCTCCAGCAACGCCATCGCCTACGCCGGCTTCGTCGCTCGGCTCGACGAGCAGGGCTACGTCCGCTGGGCACAGACGCTCGACCCGGTGGGCGGCGCGTCGTTCTGGCACTTCGCCAGCGGCGCCAACGACGGCCTGGTCGCCACCGGGTACTTCCACAGCAACACCACCATCGGCGACGGCCGCCCGGGCACCAAGACCTTCCCCACGCCGGCCAACGGCAGCGAGGACGGTCTGCTCGCGCGCTACGAGGACGACGGCCGCGTCGGCTTCGCGGTCTCCATCGCCGGCGCCAACGACGAGTTCGTGCAGGCCGTCTCCAGCGGACCCACCGGGGAGATCGCCGTTGCCGTGACCTCCAACAGCTCGGGCGTCACCTTCAACGCGGCCATCGGCGACGCGGGGGTCTTCGGCCACGCGGGCGCCGCGAGCGTCAACTGCTTCGTCGCCGTGTATTCCCCGCAGGGCGTCTTCAAGTGGGGGCGGCGCATCTACGGCGCCCAGAACTGCACCATCAAGAGCGTGCAGATGCTGTCCGACGGCACCGTGCTCGCCACCGGCGCCTTCGCCGGGACCGCGACCTTCGTGCTCGACGCCACCACCACCAAGACGCTGTCCTCGACCAGCGGCAACAACTCCACCGAGGAGATCTACCTCGCGCGCTTCGGCCCCTGACGCCGGCGCGTCAGCTAGGAGAGCGCCGCGA
Organism: Myxococcaceae bacterium; assembly: GCA_019694595.1. Classification (GTDB taxonomy): domain Bacteria; phylum Myxococcota; class Myxococcia; order Myxococcales; family Myxococcaceae; genus JAIBBQ01. The sequence goes on along the minus strand of JAIBBQ010000068.1, from coordinate 7,630 downwards.
ACAGGCCCGCGCCCATGAGCGCCATGCCGCCGTCGGCCGCGTACACCGCGCCGGTGCAGTAGCTCGCCGCCTCCGAGCCGAGGAAGAGCGCCAGCTGCGCCACCTCCGCCTTGGTCCCGAAGCGCTGCAGCGGCACCTGCTTCTCCACCGAGGCCCGCGACTTCTCGTCCGGCGCCAGCCGGCTCATGCCTTCGGTCTCCGCGATGGGGCCCGGCCAGATGGAGCAGACCCGCACGCCGACGCCGCCCCACTCGAGCGCCAGCGTCTTCACCAGCATGTCCACGCCCGCCTTCGCCGCGCTGACGTGCGCCTGGAGCGGGTAGGGCACCTGCGCCTGCGGCGCGGAGATGGCCAGCACCACGCCGCCCGGCTTGACCAGGTGCTCGAACCCCGCCCGGCACGCATGGAAGGTGCCCAGCAGGTCGATGCCCACCACCGCGTTGAAGCCGTTGCTGCTCAGGCCCACCACCGGCGCCGGGAAGTTCCCCGCGGCGCCGCACACCAGCACCTTGAGCGGGCCCGACTGCTCCGCCGCCTGGGCGAGCATCTTCTCCACTGCCGCGAAGTCGCGCACGTCGGCCGCGTACCCCTTCGCCTCGATGCCCTTCGCCTCGAGCTGACGGACCGCGTCCGCGAGCTTCTCGGCGTTGCGCCCGTTGATGGAGACCTTGGCCCCCAGCTCGCCGAACGCGAAGGCCAGGCCGAGGTTGATGCCCGAGCTGCCGCCGGTGATGAAGACGTGCTGCCCGCGGTACAGGCCTTCCTTGAAGATGCCCATGTCAGCTGCGCGCCTTGAGCTTCGGGCCTGCCGCGCCGGTGAGGAAGAGCATCGCCACGCCCTGCAGCGCCACCTCGAGGTCCAGCCCCGGCGACGCCGACCAGGCCACCATCGCGGCCAGCGAGTTGAAGAGGAAGAAGTCCGACAGCACCTCGGCGGGCAGCACCGGCGACAGCTCGTTGCGTGCCGCCGCCAGCCGGAACCGCTCGGCCACGATGCCGCGCACCGGCTCCGCCTCGCGGTCCATCACCACCGAGTTGAGCCGCAGCGCCACCGTCGCCACGTCGATGAGCAGCTTGGGCTCGTCCTTCCAGAAGTCCGCCATCGCGGCGGCCACCGTCGACAGCACCTTCTCGAACGGGGTGTCGAGCGGCAGCTCTTCCACCGCCTTGCCCACCGGCCGCTCCGATTCGCGCAGGAGCTCGATGAGCACGTCGTCCTTCGTCGGGTAGTGGAAGTAGAAGGCGCTGCGGCTGACCTCCGCCTTCTGGGCGATGTCGTCGATGCGGCAGCCCGCCACGCCGTCGCGCCGGAACACCTCGAGCGCTGCCAGGTACACCCGCCGACGCGTCTCTTCCCGCTGCTTGTCGCGCACGGGGTGCTTCTAGTCTCAACGCCGAAGGCGCGTCGACCGTCGCCGCCGCTTTTCTCCCGCGGCGCCGCACGCCAGCGCGGCCAGCCAGCCCAGCGCAATTCCTGCGCTCGCCTCGCAGCGCGGCGCCGCCGGCCCTTGCACGCTCGCCAGCGCGCCGAGCGGCCTCCGCGCGGAGTGGCACGACCGCGCGCCCCCGTCGGTGCCCTCGCAGCGCTCGCTCGCCGCGCAGTCGACGTCACCGGTGCACAGCGACTCGCACAGGCCCGCCGCGCAGCGCAGCCCGTCGGCACACACCGCCGTGCCGGGCCCGCAGCGCTCGAGGAGCATCGCGACCGGCAGCGACGAGTGGTGGCAGACGCCCACCGCCGGCGCGCACGACAGCGGCCCCGGGCAGTCGCCGTCGCCCTTGCACGCCACCGAGCAGAAGGCCTGCGGGTGCGTCTCGTCGGTCACGCAGAGCGACGACATGCACTGCGACGCCGAGGCGCACGCCGCTCCCACCGGCACGCAGTCCACGTCGGCGAGCGGGCAGGGGGCCTGCGCGCAGATGCCGTCGGCGCCGCAGTTGCGCGGGCAGTCGGCGTCGCGGTCCGGCGCCGGGCAGGCCGCGGTGCACTGCCCGTCGGTGGCGCAGACGCAGTCCAGGTCCACCGGCGTGCAGCCTTCCTTGCAGCGCCCGTCGTCGGCGCAGCTCGGCGGCTCGTGCGTCATCAGCCAGTCGCGGATGAAGGAGGTGTACGCGTCGACGCGGGTGTCGGCGCCGTCGGTGCACGCGTCGCTCAGGGTGAAGGAGTGCACGCCCACCAGCAGCTCCCGCCCGTCGGGGAAGGTGTGGAACGAAGGGCCGCCCGAGTCGCCGAGACACACGCCGGCGTCGACCTGGTCCCCCAGGCGAATGAGCTTCGCCGTCAGCAGTCGAAAGGTGAGGCCCACCGAGCGCCGCACCCCGTCGCCGGTGTTGCCCCCCGACGTGCCGTAGCCCACCGAGCGCAGCGGCGCTCCGGTCAGCGAGGCCACCGAGGTGGTGTTGAGCGCCCGCGGCGTGCCTGGCTGCGCCGCGGCGAGCTTGAGCAGCGCGAGGTCGTCGGCCAGCGTCTGCCGGTTCCAGCCCGGGTGGATGCGGGTCTCCACCACCGACACCAGGTCGGCCGCCGTCGCCTGCGCCAGCTCCTGCTTGTTCATCGCCTTGATGGTGAGCGTGGTGGCGCCCAGCATCTGCGGGTCGGCGCAGTGGGCCGCGGTGAGCAGCGTCTGCGGGGCGATGAGCGTCGCGGAGCAGATGGCCTTTGCGCCCGTGTCCGCCTGCAGCAGCAGCATGTACACCGCGTCGTCGGCCGGGCTCGCCGCGCCTCCGAGGATGCTCGCCCGCGACGACGCGGCCTGCGGCCCGGGCGCAGCGCTCGGGCCACACGCCACCAGCACCAGCAAGGCCCCCGCCCAGGCGCGCATCACCCGGGACGCTGGCGCACGTGGGCGCCTCGACGCAAACCGCGCCGCCCGCGAGGTGCGTGCGCTGCCCACCCGCGAGGTGCCGTCAGCGCGCGCGCCGGCGCCTGAGCAGCGCCGCCAGCGCCCAGGCGAGCGCCGGGCCCGCCGCCACCGACGAGCAGCCGGGGACCTTCGCCGCGGGACCTTCCGCCACCGCCAGAGGCACCGAGGTGTCCTTGCTGAACGACACCTTGTCCGCCGGCGGCCGGCAGAAGCGCTGGCTGTCGGCGCCGCTCTCGCAGGTCTCGCCCTGCGCGCAGTCGCCGGTCACCGCGCAGCTGTTGACGCAGCGGGTGAGCCCGCCCATCGGGCCGGTGCAGAAGCCCGCGGCGCACGCCTCGTTCGCCACGTCGCAGACCTCGCCGAGCTGCTTCACCGGCTTCTGCTTGTAGAGGCAGACCAGGTTGAGGCACTCCATGTCGCCCGGGCACTGGCTGTTGTCCTGGCAGGGCTTCGAGCAGTACGTGACGCCCGCGTGCTGGGCGTCTCCCACGCAGGCGCGGTCGTGGCACACGTCGGGGCTGGTGCACACCCCGCCCACCGGCACGCAGTCCGGGTCCGGCACCGGGCAGCTCTCTTCCGCGCAGACGCCGTTCTGCCCGCAGTCCTTCGGGCAGTCGGGGTCCTTGCTCAGGTTGGTGCAGGCCGCGGTGCACTGGCCGTCGGCGGCGCAGGCGCAGTCCTGGTCGACCGGCATGCAGCCTTCCTTGCAGCGGCCGTCGTCGGCGCAGGTCGGCGTCTCCCAGGCGTTCATCACGCTGCGGATCCACGGCAGCACCTGGTCGACCCGGCCGTCGGCGCCGAACATCTGGCAGTTCTGGTCGCCGAACGACACCACGCCCACCACGCGCTCCTTGATGCTGCCGGTGGTCTCCATGAAGGCCGGCCCGCCCGAGTCGCCGCTGCAGGTCTGCTTGCCCGGGGCGCCCGACTCGATGAGCCACTGGCTCACCTGCCGCACGTTGTACGTCACCTGGCGCTTCAGCCCGCTGTCCTGCGCGTTCCCCGCGGTCACCCCGAAGCCGGCGTGGCGAATCGAGCGGCCCACGTCGGCCGACGTCAGCGGCACCGGGTTCATGTCGATGGGGGTGACGTTGGTCACCGGCCGCTCCAGCTGCAGCACGCCGAAGTCGTGGTCCTGGTTGGTCTGCGCGTTGTACTGCGGGTGCCTCGTCTGGCCCACCACCCGCACGTACGAGGTCGGGTTGTACGCCGAGGTGCCGAACAGCACGTAGTAGGCCGCGTTGGGGCCGTAGACGTTCACGCAGTGCGCCGCGGTGAGCACCGTCTGCGGCGCCACCAGCGTGCCGGTGCAGAACGGGCCGAACTGGTTGCCGGCCCGCACCGCCACCGCCACCACCGCCGGGTCACCCGTGTCGGTCGCGCCGCCGACGATGGCGCTCTGGTCCTGGCCGACTGCTTCCACCGCCGAAGGGACCGACGGGCCACAGGCGGCGAGGGCCACTGCCAACGGCATCGCGAAGAATCGAAGGGTCATGGGTGCGCTCTCGAGAACGACTTGCCGCCCGCCGCAGAGCAATGCGTGTGCCACCTGCGCACACCGGGGCCTTCAGGGCGCAGATGTCCGACTGTTGCGAGTCTTGACGTGTCGAGCCCTGACACCCTTGTCGACACCTGCCCTGGATCGCGACAGATCCGCCCACGCGGGTTCGCAGCGTCCCGTACACTGCGCGTCCCCTCGCGATGTCCACTCTCCTCACCGGCGGCACGCTCGTGGAGCTCGAGCCAGCGTCCGTCGAACCCGGCAGCCTGCGCATCCAAGACGGCCGCATCGTCGCGCGCGGCCCTGCGCTCGAGCCGGTCGACGGCGACGAGGTGGTCGAGCTCAAGGGCAAGCTCGTGCTCCCGGGCTTCGTGTCCACCCACCACCAGCTCCACGCGACGCTCTACCGGGGCCGGGAACCGCTGGGCGACCAGGCCGAGCGCCCCGGCGAATTCGAGCGCTACGAGAAGGCGCTCGACCTCGACGGCGTCGAGGCCGCCGCCGCCATGGGCGCGCTCGAAGGGCTCTTCAGCGGCGTCACCACGGTCTTCGACCTCCACGCCTCGCCGTCGGCCGCCGCGGGCTCGCTGTCGCGGGTGGCCCGCGGCGTGGGCACGGTCGGGCTGCGCGGCGTGCTCGCCTACCAGGTGAGCGACCGCGGCGGAGCGGTGCACCGCGAAGAGGCCATCGACGAGTGCGCCGACTACGCCAAGCGCGCGCGCGGCCGTTTCCGCGGCGCCGTCGGCGCCCAGGGCCTCGCGCTGGCGAGCGACGAGCTGCTCCAGGCGCTCAAGCAGCTGGTGAGTGGCGGCGCCTGGCTCCACGCCGCCGTCGGCCAGGACCCCGCCGAAGAGAAGCTGAGCACCGAGAAGCACGGCAGCACCGTGCTCCAGCGCTTCACCGACCAGGGCCTGCTGGGCGAGCACACCCTGCTCGCCCACCTGGTCCACCTGTCCTGGCCCGAGCTGAGCCAGGCGCTCGCCTCGGGCGCCTACCTCGCGCACGTCGCGCGCGCGAACCTCGCGCTCATGGGCGGCGCCGGCGCCCCCGCCAAGTTCGGCGTGCGCACCTGCCTGGGCACCGGCACCTGGTCGCTCGACGTGCTCGCCGAGGCGCAGGCCGCGTGGCTCAAGTCGCGCGACGCGGGCGCTCCCGTCGATCCGCTCCGGCTCATCGCCAACGGCCAGCGCCTGGCGAGCGCGGTGTTCGGCGCCCCGCTCAACGTGCTGCGCGAAGGCGCGCTCGCCGACCTGGTCATCGTCGACTACCCCGCGCCCACCGAGGTCCACGCCGGCTCGCTGGGCGCCCACCTCATGCGCGGCGTGTGCAGCCGCCACGTGGAGTCGGTGATGGTCGACGGCATCTGGCGCCTGTGGAACCGGCGCGTGCTGGGCGTGAAGGTGGAAGACGTGGCGCTCGCCGCCCGCGAGGCCGCCAAGGACCTCGAAGGCCGCCTGGCCGGCTGACCGGCGCGGCCCTCAGCGAGCCGTCGCCGCCCCGCCCTTGCGCAGGCTCTCGAGCAACTGCTGCGCGCGCTCCAGGTCCTTCTTCTGGAACACGTCGCTCAGCGGCATGGAGATGGCGCGCTCCAGCTGCTTCACCGCACCATCCACCCGGCCCAGGCCCAGGTACGCCTGGGCGCGCAGGGTCGCCGCGGTGCCCCCGAGGAGCTTGCCTTGGGCCTCGGGGAGCTGGTCGAGCGGCTCCAGCTCCTTGAGCATCGCGTCGTACTGCTTGAGGCCCAGCAGCGCCTCCGCGGCCTCGAGGCGAATCTCCGCGCCCTGGAACGGGCCGTCACCCGGGCTGCTCTCGACGATGTCGCGGGCCTGGTGCAGCGTCTGCAGCGCTTCCCGGAAGCGGCCCAACGAGCGCTTCAAGATGCCCAGGTCCATCAGTTGCCGGGCGACGCGCGGGTGGGTCGCCCCGAAGGCCTTGGTCTTGATGGCCAGCGAACGCTCCACCAGCTCCAGCGCCTGCTCGTCACGGTGCAGCTCGTGCAGCGCTCCCGCGTAGTTCGACAGCGTCACCGCGTAGGTGGGCGACTCGGGGCCCGAGAGCTGCTCGCGCCCGCGCAGGAGCTCCTCGAAGAGCGGCACCGACTCCGCCGCCCGGCCGGTGCGCTGCAGACAGATGGCGAGCGTCTCCAGCACCTGGAGCGTCTCGGGGTGGAGCGGGCTCAGCGCCGCGCGCCGCGTGGCGAGGGTCTGGCGCAGCAGCGGCTCGGCTTCCGCACAGCGGCCCAGCATGCCGAGGCTCAGCGCCAGCCGGCCGGTCGACTTGAGCGCGGTGGGTGACGAGGCGCCCAGGTGGCGGTTGAGCACTTCGGTGGCCTTCTCCTGGAGCGCGATGGCGCCGTCGTAGCGGCCGTGGAGCACCAGGCTGTAGCCGCGCTCCGACATCGCCAGCGCCTCGAGCTCCCAGGGCGTCCCCGCGCGCGCGATGGCCACGTCGGCGAGCGCGAGCCACCGCTCCGACTCCACCTGGGTGCCGCTGCGGTCGATGGTGGCCATGGTCAGCCAGACCTGCGCCGCGAGCGCGAAGAGGCCCGTCTTCTCCGCCAGCAGCGCCGCCGCGAACAGCGCCTCGGTGGCGGCCGGCCGCTGCTCCATGTCTCGCAACGTCCACCCGAGCGCCAGGCCCGCCTCGGCTTCGAGCGGCGGCAGCGCGCGCTCCCGCGCCAGCCGCAAGGCTTCCCGCGCGTCGCGCTCCGCGTCGGCCAGCGCGCCCACCTGCCGGGCCACCTTCGAGCGGGACAGCAGGTCCTGCACCTCTTCCAGTTTCCCCGCGCCGTTCACCTCCAGCACCGGCCGCGCGGTGGGCGACGGGGCCACCAGGCAGCTCGCGGCCGGCGCCACCACCGTCGAGAGGTCGGAGACGCGGCTCACCACGTCCACCGTGGGGCGGCAGAGGGCGTCGATGAGCGTCACCAGGTCGTGGCGGCGCTGCGACAGGCACAGCGTCTCGTAGGCACGGTCGCCCTGGGCTTCGGTCGTCGGCGTGAGGCAGCGCTGCCGCTCGAGGTCACTCCACGACTGGGTGGAACGGTCGAGCGAGGCCACCACCTGCGCTGCCGCAGCGGTCGCGAAGGGCGCCGCGGTGGCCTCGAAGGCGCGCGTCAGCTCGGCGCGGCGCGCCTCGTCCCACACGCCGGTCCACCGCGCGGCGTCGGCGCAGCGCTCGGCGCGGATCTGCGCCTGGTGCTGCGACCAGCTGAGCCCCGCCGCCACCAGCACCGCCAGGCCGAGCGGCGCCGCGACCAACGGCC
>JAIBBQ010000302.1 GCA_019694595.1 Myxococcaceae bacterium | reverse complement strand
AGCGCGTCGCACAGGTAGATCGCCACCAGCGAAAGCCCGGCGAGGGCGAGCCACCCGCCCCGCGCGTCCGGCAGCTGCCGCGCGACCTCGGCGAACGGCACCTTCCACGCGAGGAACCCGAGCAGCCCCAGCGTCACCGCCCAGGCGGCGAGCCTGCGCAGCCGCGGCGCGCGCATCAGCCGCGCGCGCGGCACGCGGCCTCGAGCGCCGCGATGACCTGCGTCTGCTGCGCGCTCGTGAGGTGAGGGCCGATGGGCAGGCTCAGCACTTCCTTCGCGAAGCGATCGGCGATGGGCCAGCGGCCGGCCTGGGGCTTGAACTCGGGGTAGGCCGGCTGGAGGAAGGGCGGGGTGGGGTAGTGAATCAACGTCTCGACCCCGCGCGCCTTGAGCTCGGCCTGCAGCGCGTCGCGCCGCGGGTGGCGCACCACGTAGAGGTGCCACACCGAGCTCACCCCGGCGGCGAGCACCGGCAGCACCAGCGGCAGCGCGGCGAGCTCCCGCTGGTAGCGCTCGGCGATCGCCACCCGGCGCTGGTTCCAGTGGTCGAGGCTCGGCAGCTTCGCGCTCAGCACCGCCGCCTGCAGCTCGTCGAGGCGGCTGTTCACGCCGCGCACCTCGTTGGCGTACTTCACCCGCGAACCGTAGTTGCGCAGCACCCGCACCTTGTCCGCCAGCACGGCGTCGCTGGTGGTGACCGCGCCGGCGTCGCCCAGCGCTCCCAGGTTCTTGCCCGGGTAGAAGCTCCAGGCGGTGAGGTGGGTGAGGCCGCCCACGCGCACGCCGTCGACCGTCGCGCCGTGCGACTGGGCGGCGTCGTCGAGCACCTTGAGGCCGCGCCGCTGGGCGAGCGCCATCAGCGGCCGCAGCTCGGCCGCCTGGCCGTAGAGGTGCACCGGGAGAATCACCTTGGTGCGGGCGGTCACCGCCTGCTCGACGCGGGCCACGTCGAGGTTGTGGGTCCGCTCCGACGGCTCCACCGGCACCACCGTGGCGCCGACCGCCGACACCGCGAGCCAGGTGGCGATGTACGTGTTCGACGGGACGATGACCTCGTCGCCCGGACCCACGCCCAGCGCCTGCAGCCCGAGCGTCAGGGCGTCGAGCCCATTCGCCACGCCCACCGCATGCGCCGCGCCGGTCCAGCTGGCCCAGGCTTCCTCGAACCGGTTCACTTCCTTGCCCAGCACGTACCAGCCGCTGTCGGTCGCGCGGGTGAGCGCTTCCAGGATGGGGGCGCGCAGCTCCTGGGTGGCTGCCTTGAGGTCGAGGAAGGGAACGGTCGTCATGGTCAGCTCAGGCCCTTGAGGGCGCGAAAGTCCGCGTAGCGCCGCACGTAGTCGCTCTCGAGGTACGGCTCCGACGCCAGCACCAGCAGCGCCGTGCCGGCCGCGGGCTGGAAGACGGTCACCCAGACGCCCGCGGGCACGTGGAGCCCCTGCTCGGGGCGCTCGAGCCGCACCACCGCGCGCGCCGTGCCGTCGTCGAGCCCCAGACTGACCGCCCCGGCGAGGCAGGCGAAGTACTGCTGGCACACGCGGTGGGCGTGGGCGCCGCGCAGGCCGCCGTCGGGCAGCTCGCTCAGGGTGAAGTAGCGGCGGGGCACGAAGGGCAGCCCGTTCTTCTCTTCCAGGAAGGTCAGGGCCCCCAGGGCGTCGCGCTTGACCGCCACGTCGATGGCCCGCGAGCCGCCCGGGAGCGCCCGGCCGGAGGCGGTCTCCACCAGTCCCACCACCCGGGCCGGCGACCCCGCCACCCGCCCGTAAGGGGGCACGGTCTGGGTCACCCGCGCCCCGGCGCCCACCACCGCGCCGTACCCCACGGTGAGGCTGGCCGCGACCTCGGCGCCCGCCTCCACCACCGCGGCGTCTTCCACGGTGCAGCCGGGCCCGAGCCGCGCCGAAGGGTCGATGCGAGCGCTCTTTGGCACGTCGCGCCCATAGCACAGCTGAATCTGGGCGCTCCCCGCGGGCACGGTATCGGTCGCATGGGCTTGATTTCGCCGCTGGTCAGGGAAATACCGCCGCGGCTCACCATGAACGTCCTCGTCACCGGCGGCTGCGGCTTCATCGGCTCCAACCTGGTGCGCTACCTGCGCCAGCAGCGACCCGGGTGGAAGGTCATCACCCTGGACAAGCTGACCTACGCCGGGAACCTGGAGAACCTCCAGGCGCTCGAGCGCGACAGCGGCCACGCCTTCGTGAAGGGTGACATCGGCAACCGCGAGCTCGTCGACCTGCTGCTCGCGGCCCACGAGGTCGACGCGGTGCTGCACCTGGCGGCGGAAAGCCACGTCGATAGGTCCATCCTGGGGCCCGAGGCATTCACCGTCACCAACGTGCTGGGCACCCAGGTGCTGCTCGAGGCGGCCCGCGCGCGGAAGCTGAAGCGCTTCGTGATGGTCTCCACCGACGAGGTGTATGGCTCGCTCGGCCCCACCGGCGCCTTCTCCGAGGACTCCCCGCTCAAGCCGTCGAGCCCGTACTCGGCGTCGAAGACCGCCGCCGACCTGCTCGCGCTCTCGTACACCCACACCTTCGGGCTCGACGTGGTGGTGACGCGGTGCTCGAACAACTACGGTCCGTTCCAGTTCCCCGAGAAGCTGATCCCGCTGATGATCGCCAACGCGCTCGAGGACAAGCCGCTGCCGGTCTACGGCGACGGCGCCAACGTGCGCGACTGGATCCACGTCGAGGACCACTGCGCGTCGATTCTCCTCGCGCTGGAGAAGGGCCAGGCGGGTCACGTCTACAACTTCGGCGGCGCCGCCGAGCGCAAGAACATCGACATCGTGAAGGGCATCTTGCAGCTGCTCGGCAAGCCGGAGTCGCTCATTCGCTACGTGAAGGATCGGCCGGGCCACGATCGCCGCTACGCGATGGACTTCACCAAGGCGCAGCGCGAGCTCGGCTTCACGCCCGCCCACAAGTTCGAACAAGGGCTGGCGGACACGGTGCGCTGGTACGTGGCGAACCGGGCGTGGTGGGAACGCGTGCGCTCGGGCGCGTACCGCTCGTACTACGAGGAGCAGTACCGGGCGCGGCTCACCCAGGGGGCGGCATGAAAGGCATCATCCTCGCCGGCGGCAGCGGCACGCGGCTCTACCCGCTGACCATGTCGGTCTCCAAGCAGCTGCTGCCCGTCTACGACAAGCCGATGATCTACTACCCACTGAGCACGCTGATGCTCGCGGGCATCCGGGAGATCTTGATCATCTCCACCCCGAGTGACCTGCCGCGCTTCCGCGAGCTGCTCGGCGACGGCAAGCGCTGGGGCCTCGAGTTCACCTACGCAGAGCAACCCCGGCCCGAAGGGCTCGCTCAGGCCTTCCTCATCGGGGCCGAGTTCCTCGGCAACAGCCCCGCGGCGCTGATCCTCGGCGACAATCTGTTCTACGGGCAGGGCCTTTCGCAGAAGGTGACCGAGGCCGCCCAGGTGAAGAAGGGCGCGGTGGTCTTCTCGTACTGGGTGAAGGACCCCGAGCGCTACGGCGTGGTGGAGGTCGACGCCCAGGGGAACGCGCTGTCGATCGAGGAGAAGCCCCAGAAGCCGAAGAGCAACTCGGCGGTCACCGGCCTCTACTTCTACGACGACCAAGTGGTGCGCCTGGCGCGCGAAGTGCGCCCGTCGCCGCGCGGCGAGCTGGAGATCACCGACCTCAACCGGGCGTACCTGAAGGCCGGTGCGCTGCGCGTCGAGCGCCTCGGCCGCGGCTTCGCCTGGCTCGACACCGGCACCCACGGCTCGCTGCTCGAGGCGTCCCAGTTCATCCAGATCGTAGAGCAGCGGCAGGGCCTCAAGGTGGCGTGCCCGGAAGAGATCGCCTGGCGCCGCGGCTACATCTCCACCGAGCAACTCCTCGCGCTGGCCCACGGCTTCAAGCAGAACGACTACGGCCAGTACCTGCAGCAGCTCCCGCTGCACCCGTGACTTGGACTCCAAGCGCCTCCTCGATCTCGCGTTGACCCTGCCGGCGCTGCCGGTGGTGGCCCCGCTCGTGGGCGCGCTCGCCGTGGCGGTGAAGCTCGACTCCAAGGGGCCCGCCTTCTTCGCCCAGACGCGGGTGGGGCAGGGGCGGCGCCCCTTGAAGCTCTACAAGCTGCGCTCGATGGTCGACGGCGCCGACCGCAAGGGGCCGGCGGTCACCTCCGGGGGCGACCCGCGGGTGACCCGCTTGGGCCGGATCCTGCGCAAGACCAAGCTCGACGAGCTTCCGCAGCTCTTCAACGTGGTGCGCGGCGAGATGAGCCTGGTCGGCCCCCGCCCCGAGGCGCCGCGCTACGTCGAGCGCTACCGCCCGGAGTGGGAGCCGCTCCTCGAGGTGCGCCCCGGCATCACCGACCTCGCCTCGCTCGTCTTCCGCGACGAGGAAGCGGTGCTCGCCCCGGCGCGCGACAAGGAACGTGCCTACGTCGAGGCGGTGCTCCCCGCGAAGCTCTCGGTGGCGCTCGAAGGCGTGCGCTCGAGCTCGCTGCTCTACGACCTCGGCATCCTCGCGCGCACCGCCGCCGCGGTCCTCAAGCTCCCCGGCCGTGCGGAGCACCCTGCCGTCGCTCAGGCCCGCGCCGCCATCGAACAGCTGAACACCCCGTAGGAGCCCCGCCATGGCCGTGCCCTTCTTCCGCCCCAGCATCACCCGCGCCGAGATCGACGACGTCGTGCACTGTCTGGAGTCCGGCTGGCTCACCACCGGCCCGCGCACCAAGCAGTTCGAAGAGGAGTTCGCTGCCCGCGTCGGCGCCAAGCACGCGCTCGCGCTCAACTCCTGCACCGCGGCGCTCCACCTCGCGCTCGAGGCCGTGGGCGTGCAGCGCGGCGACACCGTGGTGGTGCCCACCATGACCTTCGCCGCCACCGCCGAGGTGGTGCGCTACTTCGACGCCACCCCGGTGCTGGTCGACTGCGACCCGGTCACCCAGTGCATCGACGTCGTGAAGCTCCGCGAGACCTGCGCGGCGCTCAAGGCCGGCAAGCCGGTCGCCGGGCTCAAGCCGCCGTACGGGCCGCTCAAGGCGCTCATCCCCATGCACTACGGCGGGCAGATGGCCGACGTCGACGGCGTGGCCCAGGTGGCGAAGGAGTTCGGCGTGCCCGTCATCGAGGACGCGGCCCACACGCTGCCCGCGTACACCCGTTCCCACGCCCAGGCGCCCTGGCGGCAGGTCGGCTCCACCGCCGACATCACCTGCTTCAGCTTCTACGCCAACAAGTGCATCACCACCGGCGAAGGCGGCATGGCGGTCACCCAGCGCGAGGACTACGCCGAGCGCATGCGGGTGATGTCGCTGCACGGCATGTCGAAGGACGCCTGGAAGCGCTTCACCAACCAGGGCAGCTGGTACTACGAGCTCGTCGCTCCGGGCTTCAAGTACAACCTCACCGACATCGCGTCCGCCATCGGGCTCCAGCAGCTCAAGCGCGCCGACGCCCTGTGGGCCGAGCGCAAGCAGCTCGCCGAGCGCTACCGGCAGAAGCTCCAGGGCTTCAAGGGGCTCGAGCTGCCGGTCGAGCTCGCCGATCGCCAGCACTCCTGGCACCTCTTCTCGGTCCGCGTGGTGCCGAGCGCCTGGTCCATCGACCGCGCCAAGCTCATCGACGAGCTCAAGGCGCTTTCCATCACCTGCTCGGTGCACTGGATGCCGCTGCACCTCCACCCGTACTACCGGAAGACCTACGGCTATGGCGAAGGCCTCTTCCCGGTGGCGGAGTCGATCTGGCCGCGGCTCATCTCGCTGCCGCTCTTCCCCGGGATGACCGCCGCGGAGCAAGACGAGGTGGTGCAGGGCCTCGAATCGCTCCATCGCCGCTTCGGGCGATAGCCAAGCCTCCGAGATCCGGTCGGTTTTCGTCGCGGGGACCGCCGGTCGAAGGTTTGAAACGCCCCCAATCGCTGCCTACGATCCTGCGAACGGGGCTCGTCATGGCCTCGACGCGCCCTTCGTGTCTCTCGAGAACTACGGCAAGTACCAGCTGATCAAGAAGCTCGCGACGGGCGGCATGGCGCAGATCTACCTGGCGCGCCAGAGCGGCATCGA
>JAIBBQ010000301.1 GCA_019694595.1 Myxococcaceae bacterium | reverse complement strand
CGGCACCGCGCGCGGGGTGCGGGACACGGCCGGCGTCAGCACCTGGCCGGCCGCGACGGCGATGGGCGCTTCGTCGGCGACGGCGACGCGGGCGCCTCCGTCCAGGACCAGCACGGTGAGGCCGCCGCCCACGGTGGCGGCGGTGAGGGCGACGCTCGACAGCTTCAGCCAGTCCTTCTTCATGTCGGCTCCAGGGTGCAGCGAGGTGGTCGCCGCAGTGACACGGGCCTCCCCCTCCGCAGGTTCCGCGGAAACGACCGCCTGCCCGTCGATGGTCACCACCGAGGTGCCCACGCGCACCGTGAGCCCGTTCCCTTCGAGCAGCGCGGTGCCCTTCTCGAGCGCCAACCCGCCGGAAGTGCTCACGGTGCTCTCGGGCCAGAGCCCGACCCAGCCGCGCCGCGAGACCAGCTGGGCCCCGGAGCGCCCGCTCTGGAGGCGGCCGTGGCGACCGAGCCGCTCGGTGGCGTGCGGCGCCGGGCGACCGTCGACCTCCAGCCCATCGCCCAGGGCCGTGGCGACCCACGCCTGCTGCTCGTCGGCGACCGTGGTGCCCACCACCAGGAAGGCCGCGCCCGCCGCCAGCGCCACGCCGATGATGGCCAGCGCCCGCACGCCAGGGCGGCGCGGGGCCACCGCCACCGGGCGGCGCACCCGCGCGAGCAGCGCCTCCGTGCCCGGGTCCTCCTTGGGCAGCGCGAGCACCGCTTCGTCGAGCGCGTCGAGCTCCGCCTGGAGCGCGGCGAAGTCGGGCCAGCGCTCCACGGCCGCCGCGTCCTCGCGGCTCAGCTCGCCGGCGCGGTAGCGCAGCAGCGTCTCCATCCGGTCGACGTTCATGGGGACTCCAGACGGGCGAAGGTCACGGGGCCCTCGCGGCGGTGCGGCCGGTCTCGGCCAGCAGGGGTTTGAGGCGCAGCGCCAGCGTGGCGCGGGCGCGGAAGAGGCGGGACTTCACGGTGCCCACCGGGACCCCCTCGGTGTCGGCGGCCGCCTCCAGCGGCTGTCCGTGGAGCTGGGTGAGCACGAAGACGCGGCGCTGGGCTTCGGGGAGCTCGGTCACCGCCTGCTCGAGCGCCTTGGAGAGCTGCCCGTCGAGGAGCTTCACGTCGAGCGCCGGCGCGTCGTCGGCCACCTCGAGGCCGGCGTCGAGCGGCGCCACCGCCAGGTGCTTCTTCCGCCGCTCGTCGATGAGGAAGCGGTGGGCGACGGTGAAGACCCAGGTGGTGAGGCTCGCCGGCCCCGGCGTCACGAAGCGCGGCAGCACCTCGAGCAGCTTCTCGAGCAGGGCCTGGGTCGCGTCATCGGGGTCGAGCTCGGGCGCGCTGCGCCGCACCAGGGCGTGCAGCACCCCGGCGTAGCGGCGCAGGAACGCGTCCTGCGCGGCGCGGTCGAAGCGCTGGGCCTGACGGATGGTGGCGGCGTCCAGCTCCACGGCTGGAACGTTTCACGAAACGGCTCGGAAAAGGTTCCCACCGACCAGCGCCGTCAGCGCCGCAGCCGCGCCACCGCGTCGGCCGCCGGGACCTTGAGCGCCGACACCAGCCCCAGCTTTTCCAGCAGCTTGAGGCACCAGTGTCCCGGGTCGATGGTGCCGGGCGCGAGCGCGTTGTCGGCGGTGAAGGGAAAAGCGTGGTGGGTGTTGTGGAGCGAGCCCCCCAGCGTGGCCAGGCTCAGCGCGCCGAGGTCGGTGCTGGCGTCTCGGCTGTCGAAGGGGCGGCGCCCGTAGCGGTGGGTGATGGAGTTGATGCTCCAGATGCCGTGCTGCACGAGGAACAGCCGCACGCCGCTCCAGAGGAGCCCTTCGAGCGCAGCGCGGCCGGTGCCGTGGATGGCGAAGCACAGCGCCGCCGGGCCCACGAGGCCGCCCAGCGCCCACAGGGGGTAGAGCGCGTCGGCGCGGCGCAGGCCCTTCTCGGACCGCAGGTCGGCGATGAGCGAGAACATCATCTCGGGCGGCGGCTCGAACATCCACCCCAGGTGGCCGCGGAGGAGCCCGCGCAGCCCGGGCGCGAGGTTGGGAGAATGCGGGTCTCCCGGCGCGTCGCTGTGCGCGTGGTGGTGGCGGTGGAGCGCCGCCCAGTAGAGGCCCGGCCCCTGCGCAGCGAGGCCGCCGAGCGCGACCAGGGCCTGCCACACCCAGCCCTTGGCCTCGAAGGCGCGGTGGGAGAGTCCGCGGTGGAAGCCGAGCTCGATGCCCACCATCGACAGCGCGTGGAGCACCAGCGCGCAGAGCACCGCGGTCACGCAGGGCGCCTGGTCCACCGCGAGCGCGATGGCAGAGACGACCGCCACCGGCGGCAAGGCCACGATGGCGGTGACGTGCGCGAGCTGCAGCGGGCGGTTGGCGGCGAACATCGGAGATGAGTCTAGGCCGCTCGCCGCCGCGTCAGGCGCGCCGTCAGCTCTCCATCAGCCGTTCGAGGCGCTCGAGCTGCTCGGCGGTGCCCAGCGCGAGGAGCCGGTCGCCGGTGGCGAGCGTGAAGTCTCCACGGGGCGAGGCGTTCACCTCGCCGCTGCGCAGCACCGCGAGCACGGTGGCTCCGGCTTCCTGGCCCGCGCGCAGGCCGGCGAGCGTGCGCCCGGCGGCGCTCATGCCCTGCGTCACCAGGATGTCGCCGATGTTGAGCGAGCGCTCGCCCGCCTTGAGCGCGGTCTCGAAGAAGTCGACCACCCGGGGGCTGAGCATCATGTGCGCGAGGCGGCGGCCGCCCACCGCGTACGGGCTCATCGCCCGGTCGGCGCCCGCGCGCAGGAGCTTGGCCACGGTGGCCTCGTCGCCCGCGCGGGAGACGATGAACAGCTTCGGGTTGAGCTGCCGGGCGGACATGATGACGAAGAGGTTGGTGGCGTCGGACTCGGTGGTGACGATGAGGCCCTTGGCGCGCTCGATGCCGGCGCGCTTGAGCGCCTCCTCGGTGGCGGCGTCGCGGTCGAGGCCGAACTCGCCGCGCTCGATGGCCTGGTCCACCGCGCGCAGGTCGGTGTCCAGGGCCACGAAGGGCACCTTGGCCTCGTGCAGCTCGGACGCGGCCTGCCGCCCCACGCGGCCCAGGCCGGCGACGATGAAGTGCCCCGACAGCATGTCGATGCGAGATTGCATGCGCCTCTTCCCGAAGCGACCGCGCAGCTGCGCGTTGACCATGAACTCCATGGTCGTGGTGAACAGGTAGAACAGGCTCGCCATGCCGGTGGCGGCGACGCCCATGGCGACCAGCCGGCCGGCGGTGCTCAGGGGGTGAATTTCCCCGTAGCCGATGGTGGTGACGGTGGTGAAGGTCATGAACAGCGCGTCGAACCACGACGCCCGCTCGGTCCCCCACGTCAGCCAGAAGCCCACCGTGCCGAAGAGGTGGGTGACGAGCACCATCACCACCGGCACGGTGAAGCGAACCCGCCACGCGTTGGCTTCGGCCTTGTCCACCCTTGGCCCGCGAGTGTCGCGCAGCGGGGGGCCGAGGCCAGTTTTGTGCGCGGCTCACTGCACCTTGGAACTCATGGTGCCCACGAAGACGCGGTCCATGGTGTCGAGCGACGGCTGCAGCCGGCCGCCGACCGAGTAGAGGTGGTCACCGTAGAGCGGGGCCTGGTGCACGTGGCTGCGGGCCACCGGCAGGGTGCCGACGTCGGTGAACACGCCGATGGTGTCGTCGGGGTAGAGACCGGCACGCCGGACCCGCGCCACGTACTCTTCGTAGCCCGGGCCGCCCTGGCCGCCGCCGACCACGATGATGGCGTCGTCGCGGAAGGCGACGCCCGCGGTCCACGGCGCGTCGAGCATCAGGCTCGCGGGGTCCCAGCCGGTGACCTTGCCGTCCTTGTCGAGCTCCGAGCGGAGGATGACCTCGAGCGGGTTGTTGGCTGCGTCGAAGCCTCCGAGGATGAAGATCTTCCCGTGGCCCACGAAGGACATGTGGTGGCTGCGCGGCGTCGGCAGCGGCGGACCGTCGAAGAAGTTGCCGTTGAGGCCGTCGGCGCCGAGGGTGGCGACGTTGGTGTCCGCCACGGGCACCTGGCCATCGGTCCCGCCGAGGCACCACAGCGTGTCGCCGAGGATGACGGCCGTGGGGTGCACCGCCACCCGCTGCAGCGCGCCGCCGTTGCGCCAGGTGAGCTTGCCGTCGGCGTCGAAGTCGCCCACCAGCACGTTGGTGTTGGGCGCGGCCTTGTGCGCGCCGGTGATGGTGATGCCGCCCACCAGGTACACGCGCTGCTCGTTCCACGCCATCGAGTGGAAGCTCAGCGTCCGCGGCAGCGGCGCGAGGTCTTCCCAGGCGCCGAGCGCGCCCGAGTCGAGCACCTTGGCCCTGCGCACCGCCGCGTAGTCTTCCTTCACGTCGGAGAACTCGGCCCGCACTCCGCCGAAGACGTAGAGGTACGTGCCCGCCGCGCTGGTGTGCACCATCGAGGAGTGGTGGTCGACCTTCACCGGGTACGGCGCCGAGTCCACGTAGGAGACGGCGCACGGTCGGCCCCACGCGCAGGTGGCGCCGGCGTCGGGCGTGCCCGCATCGACGGGGAGCTGCCCGGCGTCGCTGCCGGCGTCCAGCACCGAGTCCTGGCCGGCATCCCGACCGGCGTCCACCGGGTCCTGACCGGCGTCGCCCTTGCCGCCCCCCGCACCGCCGCACGCCGCCAGCACCACCCCCACCACGAGCCCCACGAGCGCTTTCATGCGCCGGCCCCTGTGCACGACACGTGCCCACACCGCGCCCCTCGGAGCCGCCGACGGGCCGGCAGCGGACTGGCAGCCGTTCCCGCGGCTGACGCCAGGCCGGTGGCAGCCGCCGCGTCCGCCGCCACCGCGCGCGCGTCGCGCTGGGGCGACGGGGGTAGAGTTGACCCTGGTGGAGCTGAGCCTCGAAGCCATCGAAGCGACCCTGGGCGAGCAGCTGGCGAGCGCCAACGGCCGGCGAAAGGCGAGGGTGCTCACCGCGCAGGCGCTGCTCGAGGCGGCGAAGGAAGCGGTCGACGGGCCGCTGGGCTACGCCTTCCGGCACGGCGGCGAGGTCGACGACGCCCGCGCGCGCACCACCCTGGCGCTCGGCGTGCGCACGGCGCGGGGCGTGGTGCTCGCGGTGGCCGAAGCGGGCGCGCGGCAGGTGACGCCGGCGCGGGCCTGGCCGGAGCTCGCGCCGTGGAGTCAGGGCAGCCCGGCCACCAACCTCCCGCGGTGCGAGGCATGGGCCGCCAGGCCGCGCGAGGACCGGCTGGAGTTCACCGTGGCCCGCGCGGCGCCCAGGGACGACGGCGAGCGGCTGCTCGCGCGGGTGCTGGAAGCGCCGGACGACGACCAGGCGCGCCGCGTCTACGGGGACCACCTGTCGGAGCGCGGCGAGCCGCGGGGCGAGTTCATCGCGGTGCAGTGCGCGCTGGCCGACCTGCCCCCCGCTGCCTCCGAGCGCGAAGCGCTGCTGGCGAAGGAAGCGGCGCTGCGCTCCGCGCACGAGGAAGCCTGGCTGGCCGCGCTGGGGCTGGACGCGGTGACGGTGAAGTGGGAGCGCGGCTTCCTGTCCGAGGCCACGGTGCTGGCGAGCGCGGTGGGGCGGCTGCCGCGCGGCGTGTTCGAGCGCGAGCCGCTGCGGGCCTTGCGGGTGGTGGACGCGACGCGCGACCACGCGGAGCTCATCGCGGCGCACCCTGCGCTCGACCGGCTGCGCGGCCTCACCTTCACCAACGCGTCGGGGCGGCCGGAGCGCGCGCTGGGCCCCGAAGGCGCCGCGGCGTTGCTGGAGTCGCGCCACCTGCGCGCGCTCACCGCGCTGGCCTTCGAAGGGCAGTACCTCGAGGACACCGGGGCGATGGTGCTCGCCCAGTACGGCGGCCCGGTCTTTCCGCGCCTGCGCCGCTTCAAGGTGGCGGGCGACGAGCTGTCGTCGGTGGGCGCCGAGGTGCTCTCGGGCGCGAGATGGTTCCGCGCGCTGGAAGGCGTGTCGCTGCCGCGCAACGTCCTGCGGGGCGCGGAGGCGATGGCGTCGCTCATCGACCCGCTGGCGGCGCTCGCGTGGAAGTCGCTGGTGCTCGACGAGAACCCGCTGGGCGACGAGGGCGCCCGGGCGCTCGCGG
>JAIBBQ010000004.1 GCA_019694595.1 Myxococcaceae bacterium | reverse complement strand
CAACCTCTTCCACCACCAGATAGGTGAGGCCCGCCCCGAGCAGGACCGCCCCGGAGACGAAGAGGACGTTGGCCGCGGTGGCGTCGGCCAGCGCGCGGCCGTTCAGCCGGGCGCGGTCGTCGGCCCACTCGGCCTGAGCGGCGGCCTCGGCCTGCGAGCGCGCGAGGACGGCGAAGGCAGTACCGGCCCCTCCGGCTGCGAGACCGAGGCCCATGGCGGTGAAGGCCGGCCACCGCGGCAGTGGCGCAGGGGCGGCGGGTTGCACCACCTCGACCTGAGGCGTCGGGGCGGCGGCGACGGGCACCAGCACCGGCGGAGGCGTGAGCGCCGGCGCGTCGGGGGGCGGCACCGGCGGAGGGAGCCTGGCGCGCTCGGCCTCGAACAGGCGGCGAATCTTGGGCGGCGCGCCGGCGGGGAGCCTGGCGTCGGCGTTCAGGCTCAGGGCCTCCGCGAAGGCCGCGCGCGCCTGGTCGTCGGCGCCGAGCTGCGCCCGGCAGAGCCCGATGAGGAGGTACGCGTCGGCGCGCGCGCCGGTCGCGAGGTCGGGGGCGGTCAGCGCGGAGGTGGCCACGCCCAGCGCCCGCTCGTACTTGAGCGCGCCGTAGAGGCGCTGCGCCTCGGCGAGCTGCTCGCTCGCGGAGGCCGCGGACAGCATCAGCGCCAGCGCGAGGAAGGGCACGACGGTGAGCCTAGCGTGGACCGCTCAGGTCCGCGGCGCGGACATCGCGGCCCGCAGGCGCGCGGTGGGCGGCGGCGGCTCGCCCTGGGCGCGGGCGGTGCGCAGCGCGCGGCCGAGCCAGGCGAGGTCGTCGAGCATGATCTGCAGGCCGAAGCCGGTCACCGGGTTCACCGGCTTCCCTGCGGGGTCGAACGCCGCGGCGACGTTGGGGATGAGCACCTGCGTGCGCACCGGCACTGCCTCGGTCTCCAGCATCACCGTGTTGAGCTGCTCCACCGCGCGCACGCCGGCGGCGATGCCCGCGCTGTAGCCGATGAAGCCCACCGACTTGTGCCGGAAGCCGAAGGAGAAGAACACCGAGTCGATGGCGTTCTTCAGCACCGCGGGCGGCCCGTGGTTGTACTCGGGCGTCACCATCACGAAGGCGTCGCCGTCGACGATGGTCTGGTTCCAGCGCTTCACCAGCGGGTCGGAGTACGACGGGGCGCGCGGGTCGCCGATGGTCTTGGGCCCTTCCTGGAAGAAGGGCAGCGGCCAGTCGCGCAGGTCGAGCACCTCGGTGGTGAAGGCCGGGTGGGCCTGCACCAGCGGCAGCGCCCAGCGCACCACCGGGTCCGACGTGCGCTCGGCGCGGGTGCTGCCGACGATGAGCTTGAGGCGCAGAGGGGCGTCCGGGGCGGGGGTGGTCATGGCGCCCGTGTAACGGTTCCGCAATGCAGCCGCCGCCCTCGTTCGAGGAACGCAACGTTGCGTCAGGTGCCGTGTCGATCGTCACCCCCGCCCGTTCGTCGTCTGGGCGACAACCCCACCCGAAGAGGACGCCATGACGCCGCCCCCCACCCTGCTCGACGACGACCGCACCGCGTCGCTCGCCACGCCGCTGATGATGTCCCACCACGGTTTCCGGCGTGATCTCCAGCGCTTCGCCGTCGCGCTCGAGGCCGTCGCGCACGGCGAGCATTCCCGGGTCGCCGCCCTGCGCGAGGAGTGGTCCCGGTTCGGCGCCACGCTCCACGGCCACCACCACTCCGAGGACACCGGCGTCTTTCCCTCCCTCCTCCAGCAACGGCCCGCGGTGGCCTGGGTCCTCGCCCACCTCCAGGCGGACCACCGGCAGCTCGATCCACTCGTGGAACGGGGCGCCGCGGCCTTCGCGCGGCTTCCCGACGCGGGCGAAGCGCTGGCGCTGGTGCGCGAGCTCCAGGCGCTCCTCGAGCCGCACCTGGCGACCGAGGAGCGAGAGCTCATTCCACACCTGCGTGCCGGAAAGAGCTTCCCCCCGCTCCCCGACGACGCGCTCGAGCTCTACGCGCAGGGCTTCGCGTGGGCGATGCACGGCATCGCGCCCGACGTGGTGGCGCAGGTCGAAGCGATGCTGCCGGAAGGGCTGCGGGCGAGGCTCCCCGAGGCGCGCGCCGCCTACCGCGCGCGGTGCGTCGAGGTGTGGGGGACCGACGCCGCCGGCGCCGCGCGGACGCCGATTCCCGCGCCGTTCACCCGCTGACGGGGAGCGTCCCACCCGCGGCCCGGCGCACCAGGCCTTCGAGCGCGGAGATCCACCGCGGGTCGTCGTTGAGGCACGGCACCAGCTGCACGTCTTCTCC
Organism: Myxococcaceae bacterium; assembly: GCA_019694595.1. GTDB lineage: Bacteria > Myxococcota > Myxococcia > Myxococcales > Myxococcaceae > JAIBBQ01. The sequence continues at coordinate 105,132 of JAIBBQ010000004.1, read as the reverse complement.
GCCCTTGGCGACGAACTGCTCCTTGGCGCGGATGCTGATCTCCTCCAGCGTCTCCAGGCAGTCGGTGACGAAGCTGGGGCAGGCGATGAGCAGCCGCTTCACGCCCTTCGCCGCGAGCTCGTCGAGGTGCACGTCGGTGAACGGCTGGATCCACGGCGTGCGGCCGAGCCGCGACTGGAAGCTGGTGGAGTGCGCGTCCGCCGTCAGGCCGAGCTTCGCGGCGAGCGCGCGCGTGGTGGCGAAGGACTGCGCGCGGTAGCACGCATGGTTCGCCGGCACCTGCACGTCGCAGCAATTCGCGCTCGCGAAGCAGTGCGCGCCCGACGCGTCGCAGGCCTTCACCTGGCGCATCGGCAGCCCGTGGTAGCTGAAGAGCACGTGGTCGGGCTTGAAGGCGGCCTTCGCCTCCGCGATGTGGGCGACGAAGGTGTCCAGGAAGCCGGCGTCGTCCCAGAACGGCGGCACCGCGGTCACCGACGGCACGAAGGCTTCCTGTGCGAATGCCGCGTTGAGTGCCTCGATGGACGAGCCCGTCGCCGCCGAGGAGTACTGCGGGTAGAGCGGCACCAGGATGATCTGGTCGATGCTCTCGCGCTTGAGCCGCGCCACCGCCTCGGGAATCGACGGCTTGCCGTAGCGCATCGCGAGGATGACCGGCGTCGCGCCCAGCTTCTCCTGCAGGAGCGCCCGCTGCCGCTCGCTGAAATAGACCAGCGGCGAGCCTTCCTTCCGCCACACCTTGCGGTACGCCGCCGCGCTCTTCGACGGCCGCGTGGGGAGGATGACGAGGTTGAGCAGCAGCCACCGCGCCACCGCGGGAATGTCGATGACCCGCGGGTCGGACAGGAACTCGCGCAGGTAGGTGCGCACCGGGCCGGTCTCCGGCGCCTCGGGCGAGCCGATGTTCATCAGCACCACCGCGGTGCGCTTGGGCGGAGGGAGCGAAGCGAGCGCAGTCATGATTTCCTGAAGAGGTAGCCCCGCCCGCGCAGGGTGACGAAGTGCACCGGATTCTCGGGGTCCGGCTCGAAGAGCCGGCGCAGCCGAAGGATGAAGTTGTCCACCGTGCGGTCGGTGGGGAAGCGGTCCATGCCCCAGACCTCTTCGAGGATGTCGGCGCGAGAGAGCGCCTGGTTCTCCCGCCGCACGAAGAGCTCCATCAGCTTGAGCTCCTTGTCGGACAGCGACAGCTCGCCTTCGCGGGTGAAGGCCTGGCCGGTCTCGAAGCGCACCCAGTACTCGCCCAGCTCGAAGCGCGGCCGTTCCTGGGTCGGCTGCCCGCTGGAGCGCCGCAGGAGCGCGCGCACCCGGGCGATGAGCTCCGGCACGTCGAAGGGCTTGGTGAGGTAGTCGTCGGCGCCCGCGTCGAGCCCGCGCACCTTGCTGGTGGTGTCGCTGCGCGAGGTGAGCATCAGGATGGGGCAGCTGACGCCGGCGGCGCGCGCGGTGCGCACCAGCAGGAAGCCGTCGCCCCCGGGGAACATCACGTCGACCACCGCGAGCGCGGGCTTCTTCTTGGTGAGCCCCTCGAGGCCGCTCTGGAAGTCGACCGCGGTCTCCACCTCGTACCCGGCGTGGGTCAGGTTGAGCGAGATGAGCTCGCGCACGAGGAGCTCGTCTTCCACCACCAGCACGCGCTCAGCCACGGGCGCCTTCCGCGTACGGGAGCGCGAAGCGGAAGCGCGCGCCCTGCCCCTTGCCCTCGCTGAAGGCCGACAGCTCGCCGCCCATGCCGCGCGCCAGCTCGCGCGCCAGGGAGAGCCCGAGGCCCGAGCCGTGGGTGACGCCCTTCTTCTCCGCGCGCTCGAAGGGCCGGAAGATGGCCTCGGCGTCCTGGCGGTCGAAGCCCTGGCCGTAGTCGCGCACCTCGATGGTGAAGTGCGCGCTGGCGCGCGTGCCGTGGAGCTCGACCTTGCCGCCGCCGTACTTGCGGGCGTTGTCGAGCAGGTTCTCCAGCACCACCCGCACCGCGTCGCGGTCCACCCGCACCTGGGCGTCTTCCAGGCTCACCACGGTGAGGTTCTCCTGGCCGAAGGTGCGCACGCGGTGCTCGAGCACCTCTTCCACCAGCGCCTTGGCCGACTCGGCGACCCGGGCGCGCGCGTCGGGCCGCGACACCGCGCGCTGGTAGGCGAGCACCGTCTCCGCGAGGTGGTCCAGCCGGTCGCACTCCGCCAGGCCGTGCTTCATGAGCTCGCCGCGCCGGGCTTCGGGAATGGCGCCGAGCTGCAGGCTCTGCAGCAGCGCGCGCACCCCGGCGATGGGCGTCTTCAGCTCGTGGGAGGTGAACTGCAGCATCCGTTCCATCTGCTCCTTCGCCTGCTGCCGCCGCCGCGAGATGACCACCAGGACCACCACGCAGAGCGCCAGCGCGACCAGGAACGTGCCGGACTCGCCGCCGATCATCCACAGCAACCGCTCGGACCGGGCATCCAGGGCCGCCAGGGCGTCGGTGAGCCCCTGGGGGTCGTCCTTCATGGTGAGCGCGAGCAGGTCCCGGGAGACGTTCTCGTGCTGGGTGATGAGCCGCCGGGCGAACACCGACCACCACCCGACGAGCATGGCAAAGATGGCCAGCGCCCCGGCGAGGACGACGAACTCCAGGCGTGCGCCGAGGCCCTGCTTGCCCATGACGGTGCGGCTCAGGCCCCCGCCGTCTGCGCCAGGGCGTCGGCGAGCGCCTGCACCTGGGCCACGGTGTGCGCGGCGGAGAGGAAGGACACCTCGTACGCCGACGGCGGCAGGTAGAGGCCTTCGGCGAGCCAGCCGCGGTAGGCGTGGTGGTAGCGCTCGACGGCCGCGGAGGAGATCTCCGCCGCCTCCACCGGCAGCGGCCCCTTGCCGTCGAAGTACGGCCAGAGGAGCCCGCCCACGCGCGGCGCGCGCAGCGCGGAGGACTTCTTCGACGCCAGCCGCTCGTCGAACGCCTTGCCGAGCGACTCCAGGTGCGCGTGGACCTTGCCGTCGGAGAGCGCTTCCAGGGTGGCGATGCCCGCGGCGAGCGCCACCGGGTTCCCCGCCATGGTGCCCGCCTGGTACACGCCGCCCAGCGGCGCGAGCCGGTCGAGGATGTCCTTCTTCCCCGTCACCGCGCCCACCGGCAGCCCGCCGCCGACGATCTTCCCCAGCGTCACCAGGTCCGGCTGCACGCCGACCAGCTTGCCGTAGCCGTGGTTGCCGAAGCGGAAGCCCGAGATGACCTCGTCGAAGATGAGCAGCGTGCCGTGCTTCTCGGTGAGCGCGCGCAGGGCCTTCAGGTACTCGGGCTTCTGCAGGAGCAGACCGTTGTTCGCCGGGAGCGGCTCCAGGATGACCGCCGCCAGGTCGTTGCCGTGCTTGGCGAAGAGCGCCTCCAGCGCAGGCAGGTCGCCCAGGTTGAGCACCAGCGTCTCCTGCGCCGCCTGCACGGTGACGCCTTCGGAATCCGCGAGGCCGAAGGTCACCACGCCGCTGCCGGCCTTCACCAGGAGCTGGTCGCCGTGGCCGTGGTAGCAGCCCGCGAACTTGAGGATGAGCCGCCGCTTGGTGTGCGCGCGCGCGAGCCGCACCGCGGTGAGCACCGCCTCGGTGCCGGAGACCACGAAGCGCACCCGCTCGAAGGGCGCGTAGGCCGCGAGCACCAGCTCCGCGAGGCGCTGCTCGTTGCGGTGGCAGGTGCCGAAGGCCAGGCCGTCGCGCGCGGTGCGGGTGACCGCTTCCACCACCGCGGGGTGCGCGTGCCCGAGGATGAGCGGTCCCCACGCGAGGCAGTAGTCGACGTAACGGTGGCCATCGACGTCGGTGACGAAGGCGCCTTCGCCCTTGGCCATGAAGACGGGCGTGCCGCCCACCTTGCGGAAGGCGCGCACCGGGCTGTTCACCCCGGCAGGCATGAGCTGCTGGGCGCGCGCGAAGAGCGCGTCAGACTGCGTGGAGGAGCGGGCGGTCGGCATGGTCCTGGTCCTGGTCGAAGAGTCGGGGCAATACGTCGCGCACGAAGGCCTCGCGCGCCACATCATCTTTCGCGGGCGGCAGCTTCACCGCCTTGAGCCGGAAACCCTCGGGCAGCGCCTGGCCGAGGTACGCGACGCCGTCTTCCACCGTGGCGCCGAAGGGCGTGGCGCAGCCGCCTTCGAGCACGCGGAGGAAGGCGCGCTCCCAGGCGGTGGCGTCGCGGGTGGGCTGGTGGTCGAGCAGCGCACACAGGGCGCGCGCGGGGTCCTGACCTTCGCGGGTCTGCACGCCGATGGCGCCCTGCCCCGGCGCGGTCGGCCAGCGGCGGTGGTCGAGCTTGAAGACCTTGAGGTCCGACAGGTCGAGCCCGAGGCGGTTGAGGCCCGCGGCTGCGAGGAGAATGGCGTCGCACTTCCCTTCGCGCAGCCGCTGCACGCGCGTCGGCACGTTGCCGCGCAGGGGCACCGGCTTCACCTTGGGCGCGAAGCGCTTGAGCAGGGCGTCGCGCCGCAGCGAGGAGGCGCCCACCGTGCCGCCCGGCTTCACCGGAAACGCCTCGCCCGGCGCGAAGGACTGCGGCCGCACCAGCAACAGGTCGTTCACCGCCGCACGCGGGAGCACCGCGGCCACGTCGAGGCCCGGCGGCATCCGCGTGGGCAGGTCCTTGAGCGAGTGCACCGCGAAGTCGATGCGCTTCTCGCGCAGCGCGTCTTCCAGCTCGGCGGTGAAGAAGCCCTTCTCGAGCTTGCCCACCAGCCGCTCGGTCATGTCGACGTCGCCGCGGGTGGTGATGATCTGCTCCTTCACCTCCGCCACGCCCTTGCCGGCGGCGGCGATGGCCTCTTTCAGCGCCTTGGAGACGTGGCGGGTCTGCCAGAGCGCGAGGTCGGAGCCGCGCGTGCCTCCGGTGAGGGTGGTCATGGTGCGGCTCCTCGGGTGCGCTTGAGCACGGTGTGGGCGAAGCGGGCCATCGACGCCTTGAGGCGCTTCTGGTCCTCGGGCTTGAGGCCTTCCAGCAGGCCGGGCAGCTGCTCGCGCAGGAACTCCTTGCGCGCGTCGTCGATGGCCTCGAGCGCCTCGGCGGGCGGCGGCTTCTCCAGCTCCTCGCAGAGCCGGCGCGCCTCCTCGTCGCAGAGCGCGCTCAGGCGGGCGAGCTCCTCGTCGCTCACCCCGGCGTGGCCTTCGTCGAGCAGGTCGTCGAGGGTGATGGCCACCCAGCCCGGCGTGGCCTTGAGCTGCGGCGGGCTGCCGACGTCGACCACCACCGGCTTGCCGGTGCGCTCGGGCAGCTCGAGCCAGGCGTACGGCGCGCCCGAGGCCACCACCACCGCGGGGGCGGTCTTCGCGGCGCGCTCGAACTTGGCGCGGCCGTCGCGGCTGTAGCTGGTCACCGCGTACCCCGCGCGCTCCAGCGCCCGCTGGGCGGCCTTGCCCATCTCTCCGCGGCCGAAGACGACCACCTTCTCGCCACGCGCGAGCTTCCGCGCCTTGAGCGCCTGCACCACCAGCGTCTGCACGCCGACGCCCTCGCCGCCCGGCAGCTCGTCGCGCCTGCGGTGGAGCGTGTGCGAGAGCGCGCGCCACGCGGCGTGCAGCGCCCGGTCAGTGGTGCCGTCCTTGCGCGCCACCTCGAAGGCCTTCACCACCTGGCGTCCGACCGCGGCCTCGCCTTCGGCCACCGCGTCGAGCCCCAGGGTGACGCGCGTCAGGTAGTGCGCGGCGGCGACGCCGGACTTGAGGTGCAGGTCGCGGCCCTTGGCGTCCTCTCCCGCGCGGCTGAGCAGCGCCGAGCGAAGCAGCTGCGCGGCCCACGCCGGGTTGGGCGAGGAGATGACCCACTCCACGCGGGAGCAGGTGTGGAGCCGCACCACGCCGTTGGCGGCGGAGGTGCCCACCAGCTCGCGGCTCGGGCCCTTGTCGTCCTGGTCGAGCTCGAGGAGCCGGGCGCGCAGGCGGTTGGGGCCTTCGCGGTAGCTCATGCCCACCACGGCGAGCGGAATCATGCGGCACCTCCCGCGGAGCGGAGCGCTGGACTGCCGTCGAGCAACGCCTGGGCGCGCGCGGCGGCCTCGAAGCCCGAGCGCACCGCGTCCTTCATCGCGGCCGAGCCCAGGTAGCTGCCGGCGAGCACCAGGCCCTGGTCGCCGAGCGCGGCGCGCAGCGCGTCTCGCTTCGCGGCCGTGCCCACCACCGGCTGGAAGACGGCCTGGGGCCAGCGCTGCACGTGGAGCACCTCGCCGAAGCGGCCGCCGGTGAGGGACTCCACGTCCTGCCGCACACCCGCCGCGAGGGCCGCATCGTCGAGCCCGGCCCGCGCCGGCTCGAGTGCCCCGCCGACGAAGCTCGCGTACTGCCCGCGCGCCTCGCCCCGGAGAGAGGAGAGGAAGAGCGTCCCCAGCGCGAACCGCCGCTCCGACGGCGGCGCGAGGTAGCCGAAGCCCTGGGGCAGCTTCGCGCTGCCCACCTCCGTCTCGCGCCAGTGCACCACGGTCATCGGGGCGTACTCGAAGGCGCCCAGCGCCGCACTCGCCGCAGGCAGCGCCCTGCCGAGCAGCGTCGCGGCGGCGTGGGCTTCCGTGGCCACCACCACCGCGCGGGCGCGGAAGGACTCCTTCGCCGTGACCACCCGCCAGAGGTCGCCCTGCCGCTCGAGCGCCTCCACCGGAGCGCCCACGCGCACCTCGAGCCGCTCCTGAGCGCGGGCGCCGAAGCGGCCGAGCCCGCCCTTCAGGGTGAAGAGCCCGGGCCGGCGCTCGCCCGGCGTCGTCGGCGCCGCGAGGGCACCGAGCAGGAAGTTCCCCTTCGCGCGCGCAGCGGCGATGAGGTCCGGGAAGCAGGCGTCGGCGCTCAGCTTCGCCGGGTCGCCCGCGAAGATGCCGGTGACCATCGCGGTCGCTGGGCCGTGCGCGAAGCTCGCGCCCAGATGCCGCTCGAAGACCTCGAGCAGGCTCGCCTCGCGCGTGAGCGGAGTGGCGCCGAAGAAGAGCTCCTTGAGCAGGCGCAGCCGCTCGCCCCAGGTCACCACCCGGGTGGTGAGGAGCGACAGCGGATGCGGCACCACGCCGCGCAGCGCCCCGCCGCGCACCACGTAGCGGGCACGCGCGGTGCGGCCGAGGCGCACCACGTCGGCCTCGAGCTCGAGCAGACTCACCAGCTTCCACAGCTCGGGGTGCCGACCGGCGAAGCTCACCGGCCCACGCTCCACCGGCGCGCCGTCGAAGGTGGCCGTCTGCGCCTTGCCGCCGAGCTGTGCGCCCGCCTCCAGCACCACCGCCGCACGCCCGAGGGCGCGCAGCTCCGCCGCCGCCGCGATGCCGGCGAGACCGCCGCCGACCACCACGGCGTCGACTTCAGCCGCCACGGACCACCGCGTCGCAGAGCGCGGCCACCGACTCGACCGGCGTGCCGGGGAGGATGCCGTGGCCCAGGTTGAAGATGGTGCGCCGGAAGCCGCCGTTCTGCTTCATCTCCTGCAGCAGCGCCTGGGTCCGCGCGCGCACCACGTCCGGCGGCGCGAAGAGCAGCACGGGGTCCAGGTTCCCCTGGAGAATCGCCTTGGGGTACAGCGCGCGCGCCTCGGCGAACGGGGTGCGCCAGTCGAGCGAGAAGCCGTCGACGTGCGACTCGCCCAGCACCGGCAGCAGGTGATGCCCTCCGCGCACGAAGAGCAGCACGGTGCGGCCCTTGGCGTGGAGCCGCTCGGTGATGGCGCGCAGCGCGGGGATGCAGAAGGTCCGGTACTCCTCGCGCGAGAGCAGCCCGCCCCAGGTGTCGAAGAGCTGCACCGCGTCGGCGCCCGACTGGCACTGCGCCTCGAGCAGCTCCGCGGCCGCCTCGGCGAGCAAGGTGAGCGCCTTCTTCGCCAGTTCGGGCTGCGCGTGCAGCATGGTGCGCGCGAGCTTGAAGTCGTCGGAGCCCTGGCCTTCCACCACGTAGGCGAAGAGCGTGAAGGGCGCGCCCGCGAAGCCCATCAGCCCGTGGCTGCCCTTGAGCGTGTCGGACAGGTGCTTCACGGCCTTGGGCAGGAACTGCAGCCGGTCCATCAGGCCCTGGGTGTTCCACGCCTCGAGGTCCGCGGGGCCGCGCAGCGGGCGGCCGACCTGGGGGCCTTCGCCCTTGCCGAAGGTGACGTCGAGGCCGAGCGCCTGCGGCACCACGAGGATGTCGGAGAAGACGATGGCGGCGTCGAGCGGGAACTTGTTGAGCGGCTCCAGCGCGACGTGGGTGGACAGCTCGGGCTGGTGGCAGACGTCCCAGAAGCCGTGCTTGGCGCGCACCGCGCGGTAGCCCTCGAGGTAGCGGCCGGCCTGGCGCATGAGCCACACCGGCGGGCGGTCGACCGCCTCGCCCTTGAGTGCCGCGAGGAAGCGTTCACGTCGTTCCATGGCTCTGGTTTTCCCCTGAAGCACGGGGGGCTCTGTCACAAGACTGTCATGGGGTGGTAGGCGCTCGTCCCCTATGCAGGATGCCGACCTGACGCTGGAAGCGCTGGCCACCTTGCCCCCGGACATCGCCTCGAGCCCGCTCTTCAGCGGCGACCTGGCGCCGGTGCCGGAGAAGCGGCGCACCTGGACCACCTACAACTTCGCGGCGCTCTGGGTGTCGATGGCCCACTGCATTCCCGTCTACAGCATGGCGGGCGGCTTCCTGGCGCTGGGGATGAGCTGGAAGGAAGCGCTGCTCACCATCACCGTGGGCAGCGTCATCGTGCTGGTGCCCATCCTCCTCAACGCGCACCCCGGGACGCGCTACGGCATCCCGTTCCCCGTGCTGGCGCGCGCCAGCTTCGGGACCGTGGGCGCCAACGTGCCGGCCATCCTGCGCGCCCTGGTGGCCTGCGGGTGGTTCGGCATCCAGACGTACTTCGGCGGCGAGGCGGTGAAGACCTTCATCGGCGCCATCTGGCCCGACTACCTGACGCTGGGCGGCGACCTCACGCTGCTCGGGCTGCCGCTGAGCTCGGCGATCACCTTCATGCTCTTCTGGTCGCTCAACATCGTCATCATCTTCATCGGCATGAACGCGGTGCGCGTGTTCGAGAACTGGGCGGCGCCGCTGGTCCTCGTCCTCGCCCTCGGCCTGCTGTGGTGGACGGTGAGCCGCGCCGGCGGCCTGGGGCCGATGATGAGCCAGCCCTCGCAGTTCGAGACCTTCGGCGCGTTCTGGGCCGTCTTCGCGCCGGCCCTCACGGGGGTGGTCGGCTTCTGGTCCACCCTGTCGCTCAACATCCCCGACTTCACCCGCTACGGCCGAGGCCAGCGCGAGCAGCTCATCGGTCAGACGCTCGGTCTGCCGCCGACGATGGTCATCTTCTCGGCGATGGGCGTGGTCATCACCAGCGCGGCCCAGGCGATCCTGGTGGGCGCCAAGCCGGACGAGCTCTGGAAGCCGGAGTTCATCCTCGCGCAGATGACCTCGAGCACGCCGCCGGTCGGGCTCGAGGCGCCGCTCATCGCCTCGGAAGGCACGCGGTTGCTGGTGGCGATCATCGCGCTGCTGGGCGTGGGCATCGCCACCGTGTCGGTGAACATCGCCGCCAACGTGGTGAGCCCGGCCAACGACTTCGCGCACCTGGCCCCGCGCCACATCAGCTTCAAGATTGGTGGGCTCATCACCGGGGTGCTGGGCATCGTGATGATGCCGTGGAAACTGCTCGCGTCGCCGACCGCGTACATCTTCAACTGGCTGGGCGGCGTGGGCTCCCTGATGGGCCCCATCGCCGGAGTGATGATCGCGGACTACTGGGTGCTGCGGAGGTGCGAGCTCGACGTGCCCGACCTCTACCGGTCCAACGGCCGCTACGGCCGCTTCAACGTCCCGGCGCTCATCGCGCTGACGCTGGGCATCCTCCCCAACGTTCCGGGCTTCATCACCAGCGTGAACGGCGGAGTTCCCAAGGGCCAGGAGCCCGGCTTCTTCGACGTCATCTATCCGTATGCGTGGTTCATCGGCTTCGCCATCGGCTTCGGCCTCTACCTGGCGTTGACGATGGTGATGAAGCCGGCCGCCAAGACCGCCACGCCCGCGGCAAGTTGACGATTCTCCCGGGCGGAATCGTCAACTTCGGGCAAACCGGTTAGGACGCCGGGCCGTGCTCCGGTGGATCGTCACCCGCGCGGCCGAGGATTGCGGCCCCATCGTCAACGCGCTCCGCGCCGCGGGGGTGCCGTGCGAGGCCGTACCGTGTCTGGAACGCTCGCCGGCGGACTGGGCGCCCTGGCCGGTGGCGACCCCCGGGACCCTCCACATCTGCCTGGTGACGAGCCAGGCCACCGCGGCGCTGCTGGCTGGAGCGCACCGGCCGCCTTCGCACGTGCAGCTCGCAGCGGTCGCCCCGCAGACCTCCCAGGCGCTGCGCGCGCAGGGACTCGTGCCGGTGGTGGAGGCCACCGGCGGGGTGGAGGCGCTCGCGGAGGCGCTCACCCGCTGGGCCCAGGGACGCAGGCTCACGGTCCACTACCCGACGAGCGATGCGGGACTCGAGGCGCCGGAGCAACTGGCGGCGCTGGCGCAGCTCGAGCGGCTGGGGCCGGTCACCCGCTTCGCGGCGTACGCCACCACCGCGCCACGAGGGCTGCGCTCGGCGCTCGCCGCGCTCGGACCGGGCTGTGGCCTCATCTTCTTCAGTCCTTCGGCGGTGGAGCACTTCGTCGCCGCCTCGCCGCCGACGCCAGGTGCGGTGATTTGCCACGGCGAGTCGACGCTGCGGGCCTGGCGCGAGCGCCGCGCTCCACAGTGGCCCGAGGCGGTGCTACGCGACCGCACGCAGCCCATCGAAGCCGCCGTCCTCGCGCTGGAGAAGAGCCTGCCATGAGCCTGCCCACCGTCCGCCTGCGCCGCCTGCGTGCCAACCCATCCACCCGCCGGCTCTTCGCCGAGACCGACGTGCTGCCGCGGCACCTGGTGCAGCCGTACTTCGTGGTGAGCGGCAAGGGCGTGCGCCGCGAGGTGAAGCCCAACTACGGCCTCTGGCAGGTGAGCGGCGACGCGCTGCTCGAGGAAGTGGCGCCGCTGGTGAAGGCCGGCGTGGGCGGGGTGATGCTCTTCGGCGTCCCCGACACCAAGAGCGACGACGGCGCGCAGCTGGAGCAGCAGCTCAAGCCGCTCACCGACGCCTCGAAGGCGCTGCGCGCGGCCTTCCCCGAGCTGCCGCTGTTCGCCGACGTCTGCCTCTGCAGCTACACCACGCACGGCCACTGCGGCCTGGTGCGCAACAACCGCGTGGACAACGACGCCACGCTGCCGGTGCTGGCGAAGATGGCGGTGCTGCTCGGCCAGGCGGGCGTCGACTGGGTGAGCCCGTCGGACATGATGGACGGCCGCGTGGCGGCGATCCGCGCCGGGCTCGACGCCGCGGGGCTGAGCCACGTGAGCATCCTGTCGTACGCGGTGAAGATGGCCTCGGCGATGTACGGCCCGTTCCGCGCCGCGGCGGACAGCGCGCCCCAGTTCGGCGACCGCACCACGTACCAGATGCCCGCGGGCAACCGGCGCGAGGCGCGGCGGGAGTGGAAGCAGGACGAGCTCGAAGGCGCCGACGCGCTGCTCTTCAAGCCGGCGCTCACCAACCTGGACCTCATCCGCGACGCGCGCGAGGGGAGCGACCTGCCGCTCGTCGCGTACCAGGTGTCCGGCGAGTACGCGATGCTGCGCGCCACGGCAGATGCGGGCCTGCTCGATTTCGACCGCGCGATGAACGAGACGCTGCTCTCGCTCCGCCGCGCCGGCACCGACGTCATCGTCACCTACCACGCGCGGGCCGTCGCCCACGCCACCAAGCCCTGAAAGGCAACCATGCGTACCGTCCTCGTCCTCGCCGCCGTCTCGCTCTGTGCCTGCAGGTCGAAGCCGCCGTCGGTGGCGCTGACGCCCGTCGTCGGGGCGCCGGTGAGCATCGTCAGCGTCAGCGCCCAGCCGTCGACCGTGTATGGGTTGGGCAGCGGGCCGATTCACGCCACCGGGAGCGATGAGAAGAACACGGTGAGCTTCAACGCCACCACCTCGTCCGCGGCGCTGCCGCCGGGCATGTCGGTGGGAGGCAAGGTGAGCTGCGCGGTGAAGGGCGTGGTCATCGCCACTTCCTACATCTGGAGCACGACGATGGACTCGAAGGGGAACCCGACCAACAGCGTCTCGTTCAACCTGCCGCCCAACACCCTGGGCGCGCTGCCGAGCGCGTGCGAGGCCAGCTTCCAGTACGGCAAGAGCATCATCGACGCCACCCCGCCGCCCGCGCCCATCGCGCTGGGGACCGTCTGCTACGTGACGGACACCAAGAGCCTCACCGTGGGCCCCTGCCCGGCGCCGCTGATCGAGCGCAAGGTCGAGGCCGGCGTGAAGGTGAAGATGCGGGAGCTCAAGGGCGAGCTGACCACCGCCTCCGGCGGCCACCAGGTGTCGGTGAGCTACCTCGCGGCGCCGCAGCAGGCGCTGCCGGCCGACGCGCGCCTGGCGGTGAAGGCGAAGTGCCTGCGCGGCAACGTCGTCGAGGAGTTCGCGCTCAACACCGCGCTGGTGCACTTCCAGGGCCTGGTCCCCGGCGAGCACACCAGCGGCCTGGCCACGAGCCAGCCGAAGCCGAACGCCTTCAAGGCGTGCGAGGTGAACTTCGCGCTCCACGAGTCGGCCGAGGGCGAGGCCATTCCCGTGCTCACCACGTGCGTGACGCAGGCCGGGCTCGAGGAAGCGCCGTGCCGCTTCCCGTCGGACGCCGTGCCCGCCGTGCCGCCGGCGCAGTAGTCCGGCGACGCACGCGGCTCAGTTCGACTTCACAACAACGGTTGTGCGTACGACGCCCACTGGTTCGCCGGTCGCGGAAAGCAGAGAGGCGCCCAGGTCCAGCCTCAGGCATCGTTCTGTAGGCGGGAAGTCATCCTCGACAAGACGGAGCCGAGTCTGCTGCCCCAAACATGTGTTGGCGGGCACGACAACTGTCGTCACAGGCCCGCCCCCGACATCATAAGAAAGAAACCGCACTCGCTCATTGGTCTGGCAGTGCCGAGCGTCGAGCACGCGAAAAGCGTCGTTGCCAAGGGCCGCATCGAGCCGCACCGCTGAGGAACCAGCGCACACCAGCATCAGCGCGCTCAGGTGTCGCGGCTGCAAGCGTGCGTCATAGATCACGAACTTGGCCGACTGCTCCGGAGCGGCCACCCCTGCGTCCACCGCCAACATGACAAGCAGAAGTGACCTAGTGAGCACAAGAACCGCGTTCAGCTCAGCGAAGACCAGCCGGCACAACGATGCGCGGCCAAATGGCCCATACAATCAAATAGAGATCAAGAACCGCGCAAAGGGCCAACATCTCGGCTCCGCAATCTCCCCCCCGAGCCGAAACCCAGAACGCGGGGTGAACGGTCAAGACCACGGCACAAGCAGCTGCCGAACGCTTTGGGAACTTAGGCCTCAATAACAGCCCGACCACTATCGCAACAACTGCAGCACCTACAGACAAGCGCCCCAAGCGCTCGGCGTCTTCCATGCGCGTTTCCGCTCCGGGGCCACTACACGCGAGACACTCCGGCGCCATGACCAAGACACCAGCCCACAGCGTCGCGATCATCGGCCGATTCATGAGCTAATTCATTCCAGAGCAGACGTCTTCAATCGACTCCACAGAACAAGGTGCAGGGTCATCGATGATCAGGACCCGATTAAGCCAGGAGAAGCCACCCGAGTGGTGAACGGCCTCGTGAAGCATGGTTCCAGCAAGAACCTCGACGTATTCGAAGTCTTGACAAATCGCATCGTCGAAAGCGGCGGTGCCTCTAGCGGTGTTGGCTCGCCCGGTGCCACCGCCACGAAGCTGAACGCCCAAATTCGCAACCACGGCAAAGGGTCCTCTTGCCGGTGTGAGAATTTCGCAAATATCGGACACGCCACACCTCTTTAGCCTTGCCTGGCATGCCTGCGTCGAGGGCTGGCACGCATCGTCAGAGTCGCAACCGGCCCATTGGCGCGCCAGTTGAAGCAATGCGTAGTAACCAGGGCATTCCCCCATTCTCGCGGGTTCTGCTCTCAGCAGACGCACGTCGGGACCACACAGCCGATCGGAATTGGGCGCTGAACAGCTGCTCGGCAGATGGACGTGCAGGGCACCGGGTCAAGACATCGTGCTCTGCAGCCAGCAACGAGCAGCAGCACCAAGAACATGAGACATCGCATCAGATGCCCTGCCCCCCACTCAGCCCATCCAGGGCATCGCAGATCCCGCCGTCGCCGGGGCCTACCCGCACCATCCTGATCATGCCGTCGTCCTCGGTGAACTCGCAGGCCCCCTGCCGCCACCGATGCACCTGCTTCGACGGCTCAGTTCGCTCCGGGAGTTGGGGCTTGGAAATGCCCTGAAGGGCGCTTTGAGGCACAGCAGCACGGTGAGCTGCACAGCCCAGAGCTGCAAAGACGGCAAATGCGGCGAAGAAGCGGACTCTCGACATCAGCGACGACGACATCGGCTCGAGGTCGTGGGTTCCTGGCAAGGCAGCAGAAGGGCGACCACAGGACTCGCGTCCCTGGGAAGTCGCGCCCGTCACCGTCATCGGCAGCCCTGAGTCGAACACTCCATCTCTGCCCCGCGCCGTTGTGGTTCGGCCTTCCGCCTCTGAATCGACCCGGCCGCGCCACTGGAAATGCCCCTCGCGCCCGAGTGCCAAACTTGGCACCCGGTGGAGCGCGCCAGCGCAGGCCCGCTCCGGCACCCGAGCCTGCTTCCTCCTGTGAAATCACGAGCCTCGGCCCGGTACGACTTTTGGACTGCGGCCGGGCATGGATCTCTGGCACCAGGCGCTCCTCGGCTTTCCGACGCTGGCCGTGCACGCCGAGCTGCTGCGCCGCCCCTTCGAAGACTGCCTCGCCGCCGGTGGGGTCGCGCACCCGGCCGACCTCCTGCTGGCGCTCGCTTGCCGCAGGCGCCTGGCGGAAGGAGTCGCGCTCTTCGAGCGCCACATCATTCCCGAAGCCGCGGAGGCGGCCCGCCGCGTGGAAGGCGCCGACGTCGACGAGGTGCTGCAGCGCTTCCGGCTGTGCACCCTGATGGGCGAGCGCCTCGGCTCCTACTCCGGCAGAGGAAGCCTGGCGGCCTGGAGCCGCGCCGTCGCCGTCCGGCTCGGGCTCAACGAGCGTGTTCGCCGGAGGACCGAACCGCTGGAAGACGTGCTCCCGGCGCTCGATGAATCCGTGGAGGTCACCTACCTGCTGCGCGCGCACGCGGCCCAGTTCCGCACCGCCTTCCGCGAAGCCTTGGCCACCTTGACCCCGCGCGAGCGGGCGATGCTGCGCCTCAACGGCGTCGAGGGCGTCTCGCTCGAGGCGATCGGCAAGCACCTGCAGCTCCACAAGTCGTCGGTGTCCCGCCAGCTGGCGAAGGTCCGGACCCAGCTCCTCCTCGCGGTCCGGCAACGGCTGCAGACGGTGCTCCCTGGGCCCGTCGGTGACCTCGCCAGCCTCAACGCGCTGCTCGCCAGCCGCGTGAGCATCAGCCTCCCGCTTCCCGACTGAATCGTCCCTTCGCACGCAACAACGGCCGGGAGGGCAGGTCTCAAGGCATCGCGGCGAATTCTCGCCGCCATCACCAACGAGTCGAACCATGCGCATGCCCTTGATGATCGCTGCAGCCACCCTCACCCTCTTCGCGTGCGGCCCCCAGGACCTCGACCCCCAGCCCGGCGCCGACGCCGTGGCCGGCGATGAGCCCGCCTTCGACACCACGGTCGAGCAGGAGCTCGTCACCAACTGCACGCCGCGGTCGACCCGCTCCGATGGCTTCTTTCCCTGGTGCTACTACCGCACCTCCACCAACGGCTCGGTGTACCTGCGGAACGGCAGCGGCCAGGGCCGCGCGGGCTCCCGACCGGTGGCGGTGACCTTCAAGATCACCGGCCGCGGCGGCTCGGGGAACTTCGCCTGCTGCATCGCGCCGAACACCAAGCGGTACCTCGGCGCCTCCGCGGACATCGCCTACGTCACCCAGCCGGTGACGCAGGTCGGCTGCACCCCGGTGAACCGCTGCTGGGGCATCTGACGCCGGAGTCACCACGGCCTCGCGTGCAGCCACGGCACGCGAGGTCACTTCCTTCACCGCGGCCCGCGCCATGAACTGTCCGACCGAAGACGCCCTCATCGGCTACCTGCACGACCCGGCCGGCGCCGGCGCCGTCGAGGCCCACGTGAGCGATTGCGGCGACTGCACCGCGGTGCTGGCCGCGTTGATGGAGGCGCCGAGCACGACGCCCCGGGCGCGGCTCCCCAAGCGCTACGAGGTCGAGTCGCTGCTGGGCGGTGGCGCCTCCGGGCAGGTCTACCTGGCGCGCGACACGCTGCTCGACCGCCGCGTCGCCCTCAAGGTGCGCCAGTGGACCGACGCCGACGGCTCGCAGGACCGGGAGACCGTGCTGCAGGAAGCCAGGGCCCTCGCGGCCGTCTCCCACCCCAACGTGGTGCAGGTGTACGACTGCTTCGACTCCGGAGACGGCCTGGTCCTCGCGATGGAGTTCGTCGAAGGAGAGACGCTCCGCCGCCGGCTGGTGCGGCCCATCGAGGAGGCCGAGGCCACCCAGCTCCTCCTCCAGGCGGGCCAGGGGCTGGCCGCGGTGCACACCGCCGGCCTGGTGCACGGCGACTTCAAGCCCGAGAACGTGCTGCTGGGAAACGACGGCCGGGTGCGCGTGGCCGACTTCGGGCTGTCCTCGCTGCGGGTCCACCCCTCCCTGCGGGGACTGACGCCGGCGTACGCCTCGCCCGAGCTGCGCATCGGCGCACCGGGCTCGCCGGCCGCCGACCAGTACGCCTTCTGCATCACGCTCTGGGAAGCGCTCCGCGGGCGCCGGCCGAGCCAGGACGACCTCGGTGGCTTCGCGATCCCGCGGAGGTCTCGCGACGTCCTGCGCCGAGGGCTGCAGCCAGCCGCGGACCAGCGCTTCCCGTCGATGGCGGCGCTGCTCGCGGAGCTCCGGCGCCCTCGGTGGCACCCCCGCAACCCCCGCCGGGCCGCGGCGGCGCTGGGCGCGGTGGTGGTGCTGACCTTTGCGCTGCTCGCCGCCAGGTGGGCCACGGCCGCGAAGTGCCGCTCCGAGGCCTCGGCCATCGAGACGCTCTGGTCCACGGAGCGGAGCGACCGGCTGCGACACGCCTTCGGTCAGGCCGGAGCAGAGGCCACGGCGTTCGAGGCCTTCGAGCGCGGCGTGCGCGCCTTCGCGAACGCCTGGCAGACGGAACGGCTCCTCGCGTGTCGAGCGGGCGGCGGCTCAGGCTCAAGCGCCGAGAGCCGATGTCTCGACGAGCAGCTCGAGGCGTTCCGCAGCCTGGCCGACGCCTACGAGGCCCCCACCCACCTGTCCGCCCTCGACGCCCCGCGGGCCGTCCGGGCCCTCCCCAGCCCGCTCGGTTGCCGCGCGGCGCTCGGCGAGCCGAGAGAGGCGTCGGCAGCGACGGCCGCGCTGGCCACCATCGTCGCCGCCAAGGAGACGGGCCACGCC
Source organism: Myxococcaceae bacterium (assembly GCA_019694595.1). Taxonomy (GTDB): domain Bacteria; phylum Myxococcota; class Myxococcia; order Myxococcales; family Myxococcaceae; genus JAIBBQ01. Next base: position 87,727 of record JAIBBQ010000004.1, on the reverse strand, counting down.
GCCGACGTCACCCGCCTCGTGCCGGCCGCGCGGGAGCTCGCCCAGGCCAGCCACCGCACCGACGTCGAGGCGCAGCTCGAGCTGATCGCCGGCGAGCAGCTCTTCGAGCTCGGTGAAGCGGCCGCGGCCGAGGCGTCGCTCTTCCGCGCCGCGGAGCTGGCGGAGATCGCCCGCCTCGACGTGGTGGGCGCCCAGGCGTGGACCGCGCTGGGCCGGCGCGCCAGGCTGGGCGGGAGACTCGCGGAAGCCGAGCGCTGGCTCTCGCTCGCCGAGGCCTACGCCCAGCGCAGCGCCCCCGTCACCGAGGTCGCGGTGATGGGAGAACGGGTGCAGCTCCTGGCGGCGCAGCGTCAGTTCTCCCAGGCGCTGCGGCTCCAGGCGCGGGCCATCGACTCGGCGCTGCAGCTCACCGGCGCCGACTCGCTGCTCTCGCTCGAGCAGTCCCGCGGGAAGGCCAAGGCGCTCTACAGCGCCGAGCGCTTCGACGAGGCGGCGGCCGTCGAAGGCCCGCTCGTCGAACGGTACCGCCGCGTGCTGGGGCCGCGTCACCTCCTGGTGGGCAAGGTGCTCGAGCACTACGCCGCAGCCCTGACGCAGCTGCAGCGTCCGGTGGACGCGGAGGTCGCCCTGCAGGGAGCCGGAGACATCTTCGTCGAGAACCTCGGGACCGACGCGCTCCCGCTGATCGAGGTCCTCGGCAACCGGAGCGAGCTCATGCTCCAGCGCGGCCGGCCCCGCGAAGCCGAAGGTCTCGCCGCGCGGGCCGAGGCCCTCGCCCGGAGGCGGCTCGGAGACGACAGCCCGCGCACCCACTGGGCCATCGGCCAGCACGGAGTGGCGCTGGGCCGGGCGGGACACACCGAGGCCAGCATCACCTCGCTGCTCGCCCTGCTGGGCCGCCCGGCGAGCCTCGCGGAGGCGGGCATGATGGCGGGGTTCGCCGCCGACCTCGGCCTCGAGCTCAGCGTGGCGGGCCGGCCCGCCGAGGTGCCGCACCTGCTCTCGCGCTTCGAGGGCACGCCGAACCTCAGTCCGCGCGTCGAGGCCAAGCTGCTGATCGCCCGCCTCGTCGCGGAGCGGGCCCTCGACGCACCGAGGGACGAGAAGGCCCTCGGCCGTCTCCTGGGCCTGGGCTCACGCAGCCTGGAGCCGGTGTTCCGCGAGGCACGCGCGCTGCTCCTGGCCAGGGTCGCCGAGCAGGAGCTCCGCGACCTCGAGCCCCAGTCACCGCACGACCGCGCGTCCGCCCCGGGCCAAGGCAGCGCTGGCGCGCACGAGCTGACGTACTTGAACGCCCTGGCGCGCCACGGCCGGCCGACGCGCGAGGAGGCTACTTCTTCGCCGTCAGCCCCTCGAGGGCGGCGGCGATGAGCGCATCGGCTCCCGAACGCACCTCGGGGAACGAGGCCATCGCGCCCTTCACCATCATCGGCAGCCCGGAGTCGAACGGCCCACCTTCGTTGAAGCGGCCCAGGTGTTGCGCGAGCAGGCGCTGCGCATCGGCCTTGGCGGCGTCGTGGAGGAGCACGCCGAACCGCGCGCCGCCCAGGTGCGCCACCACGTCACTGGTGCGGAAGCCCGAGCGCAGCCGCGCGCCGAGCGCCGCCACCGCCGCGTCGGCCTCGAGCCGGCCGCGCGCCTGGTGCAGCGCCTCGAGCTGCCCTTCGAACGCCAGCACCGCCAGGGTGCGCCCGCGCCGGGCGAGCGACAGCGCGCGCGCCACCTCGACCTTGAGGCCCGCCAGCCCGAGGAACCCCGGGAGGCTCTGCGACACCGTGCGCAGCTCGCGGCCACGCCGCCGCACCTGCACGTGAATGCGGGCGATGAGCTCGTCGGAGTTCACCGGCGTCGACAGCACGTCGTCGGCGCCGGCGTCGAAGGCCTCGATGCGCTCCTTGCGCCCGTCGCCCTTGGCCAGCACCACGATGGGGAGCTGCCCGTGCCGCGCGTCGCCGCGCACCGCCCGCACCAGCTGCAGCCCGTTGAAGCCCTTGGTCTCCGCGGAGACGATGAGCAGCGCCGGCTCGAGCTGGTCGAGCTGCTCGAACAGCTCCTTCGGCTCGAGGCACGGCGTCACCGACACGCCTTCCGCCGAGAGCGTCTCCGCCACCGTGCCCAGCTGCGCCGCGTCGCTGCCCACCGCCAGCGCGCTCAGGCCCTTGGGCGGCGCGGCGAAGTCCGGGGCCAGCTTGAGCAGCGCCTCGGCGTCGGGGAGCCGGTGCACGTAGCCCCGCACGCCCTTGCTCAGCGCCTTGAGCCGCTCGGCGAGCGAGCCGTCGGCCGCCATCAGCACCACCGGCCCGATGCCTTCGGCCTGGAAGCGCGCCGCCGCCTTGAGCCCGTCGATGCCCGGGCGGTCGCCCGCCACGAACACGACGTCGGCTGCTTCTTCCAGCGCCGAGGTGACCGCCTCCTCGAGGTCGTGGAACAGCCGCAGCGGCAGTCCCTTGCCGGTCGCCTCGCTGATGGAGGTCGCGAGCTCGCCCGCCCCGTCCACCACCAGCACGCGCAGCGGGCGCGCGGCGTTGCCGGTGCCCGGCGCGGGGACCGAGGCCCCGGCGCGCGCGAGCTTCACCTCGAGCGCCTCCAGCATGCCGGCCAGCGAGGCGATGGCGCCCGGCGGCGGCAGCTTGTCCTTGTAGCGCTCGATGAGGTCTTCCATCTGCGCGCCCAGGCGCGTCACCTCGGGCAGCCCGAAGGACGTGCCGGTGCCGCGGAAGCGGTGGGCCTCGGTGCGCAGCTGCTTGAGCGGGACCTTGGGGTCCTCGCCGCCCAGGTCGGCCATCGCCTGGCGCATGGAGATGATGCGTTCCTCGGCGAGCACCAGGTAGTCGGTGAGCAGCTCGACCGCGGTGGTGATGTCGAGCTCGAGCTCTTCTTCCGGGTTGATGGGCCGGTTGGCCTGCGGCGACAGCGCGGGGAAGCGCGCCAGCGTGCGCTTGAGGTCCTCCACGCTCACCGGCTTGTGGAGCACCGCGTCGACCTTGATGGTGTTGAGCAGGCGCTGCCGGCTGCGCAGGTCGCGGAAGAAGGCGGACACGAAGACCACCGGCAGCTCGCCCATCTTCCAGCGCTCGCGGATCTTCGCCGCCACGTCGTCGCCGCGCATGCCGGGGAGCAGGCCGTCGATGATGACCGCCTTGGGCGGCCCGTCCTTCTCCAGCAGCTTGAGCGCCTCCTCGCCGGTGCGCACCGCCTGGCAGGGCACTCCGGTGGGGACCAGCACACTCTCGACCAGCCGGTGAAACCCGGGGTCGTCGTCGACGATGAGGACCTGATCCGCGAGAGGCACGCTGGAGCCGATTCCTAGCACGCGCGCCGCGATGGGGCCCTGACGAACCGCCTCAATACGCGCAGTAATTCGGCCCGCCGGCCGACCCGGTCCCGCCCACCGACGAGGGGTTGGGGCAGGTCGCCGGGTCGTTGATGGTCACCAGGCTCTGGCCAGGCGCACATTCACTCACCGCCAGCGGCTCGCAGAGTGCGTTCTCCACCCGGCCGGGCACCGAGTAGCAGTGCTGGCCGCGCCCGCAGTTCGCCCCGCCGATGCAGTAGCAGCGGCCACTCTGCAGCGGCGACGGAGAGCAGGGGATGCTCCCGCCCGACTTGCCGATGGTGTTGGGAATGCACTCCTGCCCGAAGGTGCCGCCGCCCCCGGGCACGCACGCCGTGCCGCAGCCGCCGCAGTTGCCGGGGTCGGTGGAGATGTCGCGCAGCACGCCGCCGCAGCACCGGTGCGCCGGGTTGCCGTCGCCCGAGAAACCGTCGCCCGCCACGCTGCCCGAGCCGCAGGTCTTCGCCGCGGTGCAGGTGTCGTTCACCGTGCAGAGGTTGCCGTCCTCGCAGGGGGCGCCCACCGCCGCCGCGTAGGAGCACGTGCCGCTCGCGGGCTGGCACACCCCCGCCTGCTCGCAGAAGCCCGGGCCCGGACAGCTCTTCGGGTTTCCGCCCACGCACTGCTTGGACCCGTTGCAGGTGTCGGTCTGGGTACAGGCGTCGCCGTCGTTGCACGGCGCACCGACGTCCGCCGCGTAGGTGCAGGTCCCGCTCGCCGGCTGACACACGCCCGCCTTCTCGCAGGCGCCAGGCGCCGCGCAGCTCTTCGGCGTCCCCGGCGTGCAGGCACCCGCGCCGTTGCACTTGTCCCCCGTGGTGCACGCGTTGCCGTCGTCGCAGGCCACGGTGTTCGCCGCCGGCGGGTACACGCACACGCCGTCGGAGGTGCGGCAGGCCGCGCCCGCGGCCACGAAGCAGGCCGGCGGCGTGGTGCACGTCTTGGCGGCGCCCGGCGTGCACGTGCCCCCCTGGCAGGTGTCGGTCACCGTGCAGGCGTTGCCGTCGTTGCAGCCGGAGCCGTCGGTGGCGTTGGGGTAGTTGCAGGTGCCCGTCACCGGGTTGCAGGTGGCCCCGGTGGCCGTCTTGCACGGCGGCGGGGAGCTGCAGGTCACCATGCTGCCGCCGCCGCAGGTGCCCGCGCTGCACGTCTCTCCTGCGGTGCACTGGCTCTGGTCGTCGCACGCCTGGGCGTTGCAGTCGCTGTCGGCGCAGTCGGGCTTGCCGTCGCAGTCGTCGTCCACGCCGTTGCGGCAGTTGGTCTCGGTGGCGGTGCACGAGGTGCACGCCGAGTCGAGGCAGCGGGTGCCGGCGTCGCAGGTGAGGCCCGAGCAGCGCAGATCGGCGCACTGGCTGCCGGAGCACACCTCGCCGCCGTCGCACGCCGTGCCTCCGCAGCTCGTGGGCACGCAGGCGCCGCCCTGGGAGCACGCGAAGCCCTGCGGGCAGTTCACGAAGGCGCAGGCCTTGGGCACGCAGCGCCCCGAGAAGCACACCGCGCCGCCGGCGCACACCTGCCCGGTACAGGAGGAAGGAAGGCAGCCGCCGTTGGCGCACACCTGACCCGCGCCGCACGTCACCTGCGCGCAGTCGCGCACCACGCAGGCGTTCCCCACGCAGGCCTGGTTGGCCTGGCAGACCTGGCCCCCGCAGGAGCCGCCACCACCACCGGAGGCCGTGCCGCCCCCCGACTCCGAGCCACCGCCGGACGCGGTGCCGCCGCCCGAGCCGCTTCCGCCGCCGCTCGCGGTGCACGAGGGCCGGCAGACCTTGTCGCCGCAGCAGTGGCTGCCGTCAGGGCAGTCGAAGTCCTGCTCGCACTTGGAGAACGTCAGCTCGGTCGGATCCACGCACCGGCACGCCGGCAGGGCCAGGAGGCCCGCGAGCACCACGGTGAACGCAGAACGCCGCATCGAGCCGGAGAGGTTACGGGGCGGGCGCCTCGAGCACCAGCCGCCGCACCAGGGCGACGGGCAGCGCCCCCTTGGACACGAAGGTGTCGTGGAACTGCTTCAGGGTGCCCTTCTTGGCCGCCAGGTAGTCGTCGCGCAGCCGCTGAATCTCGAGCTTGCCCGCCGTGTAATAGAGGTACGTCGGGTTGTAGGCGCCGCGCCGCGACTCCTCGTAGGCGTTGGCGGGCTCCTGGTAGCCGTGCTCGACGAAGTACTTGGCGCCCTGCTCCACCGTCCACCCGGCGGTGTGCAGCTTGATGCCCACCACGTAGCGGCAGTCGCGCAGGAGCGCTTCCTGCAGCTGCGCGAGCTGGTGCTTGGGCGTCTGCGAGAGGAAGCCCTGGTCGGCCATCATCTGCTCCGCGTAGTGCGCCCAGCCTTCGGCGTTGGCACCCGAGAAGATGAAGCGGCGCACCTTGGTGGGCAGCGACTTCGCGTAGAGGAACTGGGTGTAGTGGCCGGGGTAGGCCTCGTGCACGTTGATGGCCGCCACCACGTACGGGTTGTAGAGCCGCAGGTGCTCGTCCTTGTGCTTCTGGTCCCAGTCCTTCTCGACGGGCGTCACGTAATAGAAGGCCTCGGTGGCCACGGTCTCGTCGGGGCCCGGGGTGTCCATCGACGCGAAGGTGCCGCTGCGCGCGTAGGCCGGCGTCTCCTCGATGAGCGGCTTCACTTCCGACGGCAGGGTGATGAGGTCCTTGTCCACCAGGTACTGGCGCGCGGCGTCCACCGAGCGGCGCACCGACGGGATGAGGTCGTCTGCCGTGGGGTGCTCGGCGGAGATGAGCTTCATCACCTGCGCCGGCGTCTTCCTGGGGTCGATCTTCTTGGCGGTGGCGGCGAAGGCGGCGGCGTCCTTGGCGAGCTGCGCCTCGCCGCGCGCGAGGAGCTCGGGCAGCGGCAGGTCGATCATCTCTTCCAGCTTGAGCTTGCGCAGGAAGGCCTCGGCGCCCAGCGCGTAGACGCCCTTGGAGCGCGGCTTCAGGTCCTGCTCCAGCCAGGTGGCGAAGGCCTTGGTGGCGTCCGCGGCGGCGGTGTTGGCGGCCTCGAACTCGGCGCGCTGCGCGGGGTCCTTGGCGAGCGGCTCCTTGGCCCACTCGGTGACCGACTCCTGGAAGAAGCCGACGCTGCCCTTCGCCATGCGAATGGCGAGGTCGGTGAACTCCTTCGGCGGGTTGACGAGGTTCGCCTTCGCCGCGGCGTAGACCGCGGGCACCTGCTTGAGCAGCGCGTCGACCAGCTTCAGCCGCTCGGTGGACGGCGCGAAGTTGCGCTTCATCAGCGCGTCGATGGCCCCGCCGGGGAGCCCCGCGTAGTCCATGGGGTTGTGGGTCCACGACTGCATGGTGCCCAGGTCCACCACCTCGGCCTCGAGCGTGGCGTCGAGCGCCTCGGCGTCGATGCGCTCGTCGAAGCTGAGCTGGGCGCGGTCGAGCGCGCGCAGGGTCTCGAGCTGGGCCTTCTGGGTGGCGAGGTGCTTCTCGATGCGCGCGCGGGACAGGTCCTCGAGCTCCGCGTCGTGCTGGTGGTGGCCCATGCCGACCGCGAAGGTGGGCTGGAAGCTCTCCTTCTCGGCGAGCACGTCGTCGACCAGGGCCGCGAAGCGCTGCGAGGGAGTGGGCGGCGGCGGCGCAGGCGCGGCTGGCGGCGGGGGCGTCACCGGCGCGGGGGCGGGCTTCACCTCCGCGGTGGTGGTGGCGCAGCCCAGGGAGACGACACAGCACGCGGCGAGCAGTCTCATGGCGCCGGGGCATTCCACGAAGCTGCAGCGTTGACGAGCCGAAACGGCCCGGCCGCGCCGACGCTTACGGGCAGCCGACCTGCGCGAAGTAGATCTCGCTGTTGCCGCTCGGGCCGTCGCGCTCGTCGCGCCAGGCGAAGCCGAAGGTCTTCCCGTTCCACAGCGCGGTGGTGAAGCTCGCGGCGCCGGTGCCGTTGGACAGCTTCTTCTCCGCGCCGTTCTTCTGCCCCTGGGCGGAGACCTGCGCGAAGTAGATGGTCGGCGAGCCGCCGCGGTCGTCCTGCCAGCTGACGCCGTACTCGTAGCCGTTCCAGTCGATGCTCGCGTAGCCCGAGAAGCCGTTGGCCTGGGACAGCCGCGTGGCGGCGCCCTGCTTGGCGCCCGAGCCCGACAGCCGCTGCAGGTACACCTCGGTGTTGCTGCTGCCGAAGCGCGCGTCGTGCCACACCACCGCCCACTCCGAGCCGCTGTACGCGAGGTCGGGCCAGGCGGCGTCGAAGGTGGTGGCGCTGACGTTGACCTCCGAGCCCATGCGCTGCCCGGTGGCGGACAGCTTGGCGAAGTACACCTGGCGGTCGGTGTTGCGCGAGTCGGTCCACGCGAGGCCGAAGCCCTGCCCGTCCCACTTGAGGATGGGGCTGTTCTGCTTCGAGCCGTCGGTGGTGACCTTCACCTCGGTGCCGATCTTCTTGCCCTGGGCGTCCACCCGCAGGAAGTAGATGTCGGTGTTGGCCGCGCCGGCGCGCGAGTCTTCCCACGCCACCGCGAACTCGGTGCCGGTCCACACCACGTCGGGCCAGAGCGAGTTGCCGGTGGCGTTGGTGAGCCGCACCGCGGCGCCCTGCGGCTTCCCGGTGGCGTCGAGGTGCTGGAAGAAGAGCTCGGGGTTGCCGGGGGTGTCGTCGGCGTAGACGAGGCCGTAGCCGTTGCCGTCCCAGGCGAGCGCGGGGTGGGTGCTGGCGCCGGTGGTGGTGGTGATGCGGGTGTCGGGGGTCACGCGCGCGCCGAAGGCATCGAGCGTGGCGACGTAGATCTCCCCCTTCTGCGCCGCGCCGTCGCGCTTGTCGCTCCAGGCGAGCGCGAAGTTCTTCCCGTTCCAGCCGGCGTAGACGAAGTCGCTCGAGGCGGGGTCGTTGGTGACGCGGATGTCGGGGGTGAGGTTGGTGACCAGGCCCTCGTCGACCGAGCCGTTGCAGTCGTCGTCCTTGCCGTTGCAGACCTCGGCCTTGGGCGGCAGCGGCATGCAGCCCGACGGCACGCCGGCGACGCAGGTGCTCGAGACGTTGGCGCACTCGCCCTGGCCGCACATCGCGGGCATCAGGTCCTCGTCGGTCTGCCCGTCGCAGTCGTCGTCCTTGCCGTTGCAGACCTCGGCGGTCGGCATGCCGGGAGTGCAGGTGCCGGGGAAGCCGTGGTCGCAGAGCACGGCCTTGCGCGCGCACTCGCCGACGCCGCAGGTGGGCGCCTCGCCGACCACGTCGTCGACCACGCCGTCGCAGTCGTCGTCCTTGCCGTTGCAGACCTCGGTCGTCGGCGTGCAGCCGGCGTCGGGGTCCTGCTCGATTTGTTTGAGGCCGTTTCCACGGCAGGTGCAGCCGGTGAAGGACGCGAGCAAGGTCGAAACGAGCAGGAGCCGGAGCATCGGGGCGGGGGCATGGCACAGTCGGGCGCCTGCCGTCTTCCCCCCGGGGCTTTTTCTCGCCACCTGGCGGCGACGCCCGGCCCGGGGTTACACCTTTCCCTGGTCGGTTCGATGCGCCGGGTCCTCCTCGCGGTGGTGCTGTCGCTCGGCGCGCACCTCGCGCTGTGGGCGGCGCTCGCCCGCACTCCCCCTCCCCGTCCTGGGCTGCGCAGCGCCCTGGTGGAGGTCGACTTCCTCCCGCCGCGTGTCACCCCACCGGAACCAGCACCTCCGCCACCTCCGGCCCCCGTGCCTCCGGCGCCCCGTCCCGTCCGTCCCCGGTCCGAGGTCCCCGTGAGCGCACGCGAAAGCGAACCCGTCGTCCTCCCACCGCCCGCGCCGGCGCCTGTCGCCCCGCTGGTCGACGACCTCCCTCGCCTCACGCCCTCGCTCCTCCCCCGCGGCACCTTCGCGATCGCCGTGGTGGACGCCGGCACCCTCACCCTCCCGGCGCCCACCGAGAGCGAGCGGGCGCAGGCCATGGTGAGCACCCTCGCCCGCGAGACCCTGGGCCGCGGCAAGGTCGACCGCGGCCTCGTCCACCCGTACTACGCGCAGCTCGGCAAGGTGCTCATCCGCACCTGGGACGCCGACCGCGCCGTCTCCCGCAGCGGCCTCAAGGGCTTCGCGGAGCAATTCGTGGAGAACTCCAAGACCTGGAACGCCATCTGGCAGTCGCGCGCGGAGCAGTTCGGCAAGACGGGCACTCCGTCGGCCAACGAGACCCAGGGCCGCCGCGCGCCGACCAACGACCGCCTGGGCGCCGACCTCGCGGCGCGCCGGGAGATCCAGAAGGAGATGGCCGCGCAGTTCCGCACCACCCGCCGCGCCCTGGTGCGCGTCACCCAGCGCGCCGACGGCACCCTCGCCTCGGTGGACCTGGTGGCCCCGTCGATGGACCCGCAGGTCGACCGCGAGGCGCTGCTCGACGTGCGCGCCGCGGCGCAGCAGCTGCCCACGCCTCCACCGGAAGTGCTGCGCGGGCGAGAGACCCTCACCTCGCTGTGGGAGCTGGAGCTCGTCATCTCCATCTCCCCTCCGGTGCCCACCTTCACCTTCGAGTTCGACGAGGTGCTGGGCTACGTCGACCCGCGCCTGCCGCTCGACCGGCGCATCTACAAGAAGGTGCGGCTGGTCGAGGTCGACTGAACGCCCCGGGGGCTTGCCGCCGCGCGCCCTCGCCTGCGATACGCGCCCTTTCGCCGTGGCCGACCACCTGCGCTTCCAGCACTTCGCCCGCTTCCTGGTCGACACCTTCGGGGTCTGCCGGGTCTTCGACGTCGCGGGCGGCATGGGCAAGCTCAACCAGGAACTCACCGCGCTGGGCTGCGCCACCACCACCTTCGACCGCCGCCACAAGCGGCTGCCGGTGACCTACGCGGAGCGCGACTTCACTCTGGAAGAGCCGTGCGAGGCGGACCTCGTGGTGGGCCTGCACGCCGACGGCGCCACCCGGGTGGTCATCGAGTACGCCGCCAAGCACCGCCTGCCGTTCGCCGTCATCCCCTGCTGCGCGGACAACGGCATGCCGTACAAGCCGTGGATGCGGCACCTCACCGAGCTCGCCGCCACGCTCGGCTACGCGCCGCAGGAGTCCACGCTGCCGATGCGCGGCCGCGCCCGCATCATCTGGGCGAAGGCGCGCTGAGCGCGCAGCGAAACCCGTTGTTCGCGTACGGCGCGTCGGGCAGCGACTTGCCGCGCGCCACCAGCCCGAAGCCCGAGCAGGTCCCCTTGGAGCACCACCACGAGCCCCCGCGGCTCACCTTCACGTCGCCCGTCGATGGGCCATGAGGGTCCACCGCGCTGGGCGCCGAGCGCGCGTAGGTGTCGCTCGCGTACCAGTCCTGCACCCACTGCCAGACGTTGCCCACCGGGTCGAAGACGCCGAAGGCGTTGGGCGCGAAGGCCTTCACCGGCGAGAGGTAGAGGTACCCGTCGGCACGGGTGTTGTGGGCGTGCGAGTCGCCCTGCCAGAAGTTGAGGCCGTAGCCGCCGTCGGGCCGCTGCGGTGACTCTCCCCACGGGTAGCGCGTGGTGGCGCCGGCGCGCATCGCGTACTCCCACTCCGCCTCGGTGGGCAGGCGCTGGCCCTGGTGACGGCAGAAGGCGTCGGCGTCGTTCCAGCTCACCATCACCACCGGCCAGTCCTCGTGGAGCGGGATGTCCTTCGCCCGCGCCTCGCCCCACGGCGCGCGCCAGGACGCGCCCGCGCACTGCTCCCATTCCCAGTCGGCCATGCCTTCGACCGCGGTCATGCCGTGGCCCAGCACCTCGGCGCTGGTGCGGTGGTGCGTCTCGTCCACGAAGCGGCGGAAGCGGGCGACCGTCACCAGGGTCTCGTCGAGGAAGAAGGGCGAGACGGTGACCCGGTGCACCGGCGTCTCGTCCGGGTGGCGGGACGCCGCGCGGCCCCGGGTGAAGCTGCCGCCGGGAATCAGCACCATGCCCGGCGGGGGCGGCGGCGCGGCGCTCAGCGTCACCAGCAGCAAGGCCAGCACGGCGGCGATGGTGGCCTCGGGAGCGCTCCGCAGGCAACTGCCCGTTGAGGCCCGGCGCGGTTGACCGCTATTGAGTGCCCCATGCGGCTCCTCTCGACGCTGGTGGTCCTCGTCCTCGCCGGCTGCGCCTCGTCCGGCGGCGGTGCGAGCGGTGGTGGCGCCGGTGGGTCGGGAGGCTCAGGCGGCGGCGCGGGCGGAGGCCAGGGCGGCCCGAGGCTCGACGGCGACCTCGGCTTCCCGCTGCGCGCGCAGGTCTTCGTCTCCCGGGTGATGCCCGACGGCGGCGTCGACCTGGGCTCCGCGCGGGTGCTGCTCGCCGACGACACCGGCCCCTACGTGCAGTACTGCGCGCACGCGCCGGCTCACGAGGCCCGGGTGACGCTGCTCGAGGCGACGCTCACCACCGATGCGGGCGTACTCCCCCAGCAGACCTACGACGGCACCAACGCGGTCTTCGCGCTCACCACCGCCGACACCTTCGCCGACGGCGGCGCGGTGGAGCGCAGCCGGCGCGTCGCGCAGAGCGGGACCCTCGCGCTCACCTGGCTCGACAACAGCTGGATGCGCGGCACGCTCGACCTTCGCTTCTCGAACCCCGACGGCGGCGCGCTGCTCTCGCTCACCGGCACCATCGCCGCGGAGTACTGCGGCGCCGAACGCTGAGCCGCGACGCCCCGAAAGGTCAGGGCGCGAGGGTGATCTTCAGCGTGTAGTTGTTGGGCACCGTCGTCGAGTACGTGTCGATGACGATGAAGACGTCGAGCGCCCCGGTGGTGGCGTTCTTGTAGACGAGCTTCTCGGGGTCGTTCGCCACGCCGTTGTCCTCGCCGGCGATGCAGGTCGGCGTCACCGTGCAGTTCGAGGCCGGCTGCTTCACCAGGTAGATGGACGGGTCCGACCCGCTCTGCGCCATCGGCACCGCGTCCACGGTGAGCGTCTGCCCCGCGGGGATGCTGATGGAATAGACGCGGTCCGGGCCGCCGCTGAAGACGCCGAAGCAGCTCGCCGACGGCTGGCTGTAGTCGTTCGCCATGCCCGCGCTCGACTCCATGGTGAGCATGGTGCCGTTCATCACCGGCGTGGCGTTGGCGCAGATGTCGCCCGCGGCGATGGCGCCGAAGGTGAGCTTCAAGTCGTACTGCCCCGCCGAGCTGCTCGAGGCGCCGTCGGCCACGAGGAAGTAGCTCTGCGCCGACGCGCCGGTGTTGGCCACCGTCGCCGTCTCGGTGAGCCCGCTGCCCGAGCGGTTGCTGTTGCCCAGGCACACCCGCGGCTGGGCGCTGCAGGCCGAGGCCGGCCCGGCCACCAGGCTCAAGGTCGGGTCCCACTGCGGCACGCCGCCGTCGGCGATGGCCGCGAGCTGCGCGGTGAGCCGCTGGTTGGGGCCGACCTGCACCTCGTAGGCGCGGTCCGGGCCGGCGTTGCCGGTGCACCCGGTGCCGCTGCCGTAGTCGTTCGCAAGGCCCACGGTGCTCTCGTGGAAGAGCGTGGTGTCGGCGGTGATGGCCGCGGGCGCGTTCTCGCAGACGTCACCCGCCGGAATCGGGGCCTCGACGCTGCTCAGGTCGAACAGGCCGGCGGCCGAGAAGCTCGAGCTGTCCACCACCACGAAGAACTCCTTGGCCGCGCCCGTCGGGTTGCTCAGCTTGAGCACGTCGGGCTGCCCGCTGCCGCCCTGGTCGGCGCTGGACACGCAGCTGCGTGGCACCGCACCGCACACCGCCGCCGGCCCGGCGACCGCGCTCAGCGTCGGGTTGAAGCCCGCGTCGGGGGTCAGCGTCACCGTCGCCTGGCTGTTGGCACTCACCGACACCGAGTAGGCCCGGTCGGGCCCGCTGGTGGTGCTCGCGCAGTTGGTGCCCGAGCCGTAGTCGTTGACGAAGCCCGAGAGCGACTGGGCGGTCTGCGGCACGCCCGCGGCGAGCGACGGGGCGCCGGTGCAGAGGTCACCCGCGGGCGGCGTGTCGAACACCACGGCGATGCTGAAGGTGGTGGTGGCGGGCATCGCCACCGACGCGTCGACCACCACCAGCACCGTCTTGGTCGCGCCGGTGACGTTGCTGTAGGTGATGACGTCGGGGTTGCCCGAGAGCGAGCCGCTGTTGCTGCTCGAGAGGCACACCCGCGCCGTGCAGGCCGCGGCGTCGGCGACCAGCGAGAGGTTGGTGTTGAGCGAGGTGCTCGGCGTCACGGTGACGGTGGCGCGCATGCCCGCGGGCACGTCGACCGAGTACACCTTGTCCGGCCCGGTGCTGGGCGAGGCGCACGGGGTGCCGGTGCCTGCGCCGGAGTAGTCGTTGAAGAGGCCGGCGAGATCGCCCTGCACCGCCGCGCCCGCGGCCAGCGCCTCGGGCTGCTCGCAGCGGTCGCCTCCCGGCGGCGCCGCGAGGGTGATGGACAGGTCGAAGGTGCCCAGGCCGACCGTGTTGGTGGTCTCCACCACCACGAAGACTTCCAGCTCGGCGCTCCCGGAGTTCACCGTGTCCACCCGGTTGACCGCGGTGGAAGGCCCGCTGTCGTCGCTCGCCAGGCACACCCGCGGCGTCGCCGCGCAGGCGCTCGCCGGCCCGGCCACCACGTTGATCGACGGATTGAAGCCGGGCTTGGTGGGCGTCACCGTGGCGGTAAGGCGCTGCCCCGCGGGAATGAGCACCCGGTAGGCGCGGTCGGCGCCGCTGGTGCCGGTGCAGCCCATGCCGGCGCCGTAGTCGTTGGCGTACCCCTCGAGGGTGCCCATGGTGACGCCCGCGGTGAGGGTGTCGGCGGTGGTGCAGGTGTCGCCCGTCATGCCCGCGCCGCCGGTGCCGCCGCCGCTCGCACTGCCGCCGCCCGACGCGCTGCCGCCGCCGCTCGCGCTCCCGCCGCCCGACGCGCTGCCACCGCCCGAGGACGCATTGCCGCCGCCCGCGCTCCCGCCGCCCGACGAGGCGTTGCCGCCGCCGGAGCTCGCCGCCCCGCCACCGCTGGCCGTGCCGCCGCCTCCGCCGCACGCAGCGAGGGTGCAGACGAGCAGGCACGACGTGAGGCGCTTCGACATGGGCGGGCTCCGGGAAGGCTCGAACTGACGCCGGGCGGGCTCATAGCGAACGTGGGCCTCCCGGCGAAAGCGGGGGCGGTCGATTTTCGGCCGCCATCTCCCTCGGACACCTGGCATCCCGGCACGCCCCCGTCCGCGTTGTTTGAAACGAGTTTGAAACACGTTTCAAACGAACGACCGCGCACATCGAGGTTCGACGCCGGTCTCCACGGCAGACCAGCGACTGAGCTCGGCCTTCAGACCTCCCGCGTGCTACAGCCGCCGCCGTCGAAGCCACCCGGCGCGTTCTCCGATGGCGGTGCGAAGTCGGCACCGTAGGGCGCCCTCGAGCACGTGCGTGTCTCGGGCAACCCGGTGTGTGGTGAGGTCGACATGTCCCGCTGGCTCCTCTGCTGTGCGCTCGCGCTGTCCGCCCCTGCGCTCGCCCACCCTGACCCCGACGAGGCGGACGGCGGGGTCGACCTCGGGGACGCCGGGCCCCAGGTGCTCACCACCGTCATCCGCGCGCCGCGCCCCCTGAGCGCGGCCTCGTCCTTCGCTGTGCGCGATCGCGACTTCGCGCTGCGCCCCATCGCCTCGGTGCAAGACGTGCTGCGGGTCACGCCGGGGCTGGTGATGGTGCAGCACTCGGGTGGCGGCAAGGCCAACCAGTACTTCCTGCGCGGCTTCGACGCCGACCACGGCACCGACGTGGCGCTGTCCATCGACGGGGTGCCCATCAACCTGGTCTCGCACGCCCACGGCCAAGGCTTCGCCGACACCAACTTCATCATTCCCGAGGTGGTAGAAAAGGTGGAGGTCACCAAGGGGCCGTACTTCGCCGACCTCGGCGACTTCGACACCGCGGGCGCGGTGAATCTGGTCTCGAGGGAAAGCTTCGAGCACAGCAGCGTCTCGCTCGGAATCGGCGGGGCTCCTGGCCACGGCGGTGTCGGAGGGAGAGCGCTGGTCATCGCCAGCCCCGGCTTCGACGGCGTGGGTGCCACCTTCGCCGCCGAGGTCGGCCGCACCGACGGCCCCTTCCAGAACCCGGAGGCGTGGAACCGCTTCAAGCTCTTCAACCGGCTCACCTTGCATCCGAGCGAGCGCTCGACGCTCTCGCTGGTTGAGATGAGCTACGGCGCGAACTGGAACGGCTCGGGCCAGCTCCCGGCGCGCGCCATCGAGCAGGGGCTGGTGACCCGCTTCGGCGCGCTCGACCCGAGCGAGGGCGGCGCCACCGGGCGGCACCAGCTCGCGCTCGCCTACGTGCTGCGGCCCGACGAGCACAGCGAGCTCAAGGCTCTCGTCTACGGCGCGCTCTACCGCTTCAACCTCGACTCCAATTTCACCCTCTTCCTGAACGACCCGGTGAACGGAGACGAGCTCGAGCAGGTCGACCGCCGCGTCTTCCTGGGCGCCAAGGTGAGCTACCGGCACACCGCGACCCTCGGCGGCGTGCGGTTCGACACCACCGTCGGCGGCGACCTGCGCAACGACGACATCCACGCCGAGCTGTGGCACGCCGCCCAGCGCGAGCGGCTGGAGGTGCTGCGCAGCAACGACGTGCACGAGCTGCTCGGCGGCCTCTTTCTCAACGAGGAAATCTCACCCTGGCCATGGCTGCGCTTCGACGCGGGAGGCCGGCTCGACGTCATCACCTTCGCAGTCGACGACACGCTCCCCGCCCCGGTCGCCGGGGCGCCGCGCTCGGGCTCGAGTGGCGCCTTCCAGCTCTCGCCCAAGGCGAGCCTCATCGTCACCCCGCTCGAGCGGGAGCAAGCGCAGCTCGAGCTGTATCTGAACTTCGGGCACGGCTTTCACAGCAACGACGTGCGTGGCGCCTTCAGCGCGCCGCGGGTCTCCCCGCTGGCCCGGGCCATCGGAGAAGAGGTGGGCGTGCGCAGCCGGCTCTTCGGCCGCTGGGACTTCGCCGCCGCCCTGTGGAAGCTCGACCTCGGCACCGAGACGGTGTGGAGCGGCGACGAGGGGACCACGGAGGTCAGCGGCCCCACCAACCGGTACGGCGTGGAGCTGGAGACCCGCTTCGAGCTCACCGACTGGCTCGCGGCCGACCTCGAAGTCACCTTCACCCACTCGCAGTTCTCGACCGACGGCGCCAACGGAGGTGGCCTCGCGCTCGCGCCTCGACAGACGTGGTCCGGCGGCCTCTCGGGGCGGCACCCGGCGGGTCCGGGGTTGCTCCGCGGCGGCGTGCGCTTCTTCGGCATCGGCGACCGGCCGGCGACCGACGACGGCGCACTCGTCGCACCGGGCTTCACCCAGTTCGACCTCCACCTGGGCTACCGCCACCGCAGGTTCGACCTCGCGCTCGACATCGAGAACCTCTTCAACGGTGCCTTTCGCTCGGCTCAGTTCGCGACCGTCAGCCGCCTCGCGGGCGAGCCCGCCATCGGCGCCACCGTGCCCGCAGGCTTCTCGTGTGGGCGCGGAGGCCGGCTCGCGCCCTCGACCGACGGCAGCTTCCAGGGCTGCGAGGACGTGGCCTCGACGCCGGCGGCGCCCTTCACCGTGCGCGCGACGGTCACCGTCTTCCTCGACTGACCGCCGCGCGCGTTTCAGCCGCGGGCGATGTGGCCCATGCGCCCGGCCTGGTAGTCGGCCATCGCCTGGTGAATCTCCTCCGCGGTGTTCATCACGAAGGGGCCGTAGCGTGCGACCGGCTCGTCGAGCGGTGCGCCCCCGAGGAGGAGCAGCCGCGCCGGAGCGCTCGCGCGCAGCCGCACCAGGTCGCCGTCGCCCAGCACCGCGAGCTGCCCGTCGCGCACCGGCTGCGGGAGCTCGCCTACCTCCACCGCGCCCTGGAAGACGTAGACGAGGCCGGTGTGCCCGGCGGCGAGCGCGGTGGTGACGTCGGCGCCGGGGTCAAGCGACCAGTCCTGGTAGACGATGGGGGTGTGGGTGTCGATGGCCGCGCGCACACCGAGCGCCTCGCCGGCGATGACCCGCACCGTCGCCTTGCCGTCAGCGGAGGTCGCGGTGGGAATCTTCTCCGGGCCCACTTCCTGGTAGCGCGGCGCGGTCAGCTTGAGCCGCCTGGGCAGGTTCACCCAGATCTGGAACCCGTGCATGCGGCCGCCTTCCTGCTGCAGCCGCCGCGACGGCATCTCGGAGTGCACCACCCCAGCGCCCGCCGTCATCCACTGCACGCCTCCCGGGCGGATGACGCCGCGGTGCCCGGCCGAGTCCTCGTGCTCGCCTTCGCCTTCCAGCACGTAGGTGACGGTCTCGAAGCCGCGGTGCGGGTGGTCGGGCGCGCCGATGGCGCCGCCGGGCGCGTATTCCACCGGCCCCAGCTCGTCGATGAGCAGGAACGGGTCCGCGAGCTGCAGCCCCGCGGTGGGGAGCGGCCGGCGCACGGTGAAGCCGCCGCCTTCCTGCTGCCGGTGGCCGTACACCAGGTGCTTCACGCCTCGGACCTTCGACTCGGTGCTCATGGTGACGAGAAGAGTAACCACCGGACCTGAGCGCGAGCGGCAACAGGCTGTTGCGGCCGCCGCGCCACGGCGCTCACCGCCGCGCTAAAGGGCCGCCCATGCCGAAGCCCGGACGAGCGGCGAGCACCGAGACGCCCGCCACCACCTTCCTGCGCGCGAAGGGCGCCGCCTTCGAGGAGCACGTCTACGCGTACGTCGAGCGCGGCGGCACCGCGGCCTCCAGCGCGGCGCTGGGGGTCGACGAGCACGCGGTGGTGAAGACCCTGGTCTTCGAGGACGACGAGCGCGCGCCGTTCCTGGTGCTGATGCACGGCGACCGCGAGGTCTCGCTCAAGGCGCTCGCCCGCGCGCTGGGCAAGAAGCGCGTCGAGCCCTGCGCGCCGGACGTCGCGCAGCGCCACACCGGCTACCTCGTCGGCGGCACCTCGCCCTTCGGCACCCGCAAGGCGCTCCAGGTCTGCTGCGAGCGCAGCATCACCGCGCTCCCCCGCCTGTTCATCAACGGCGGCAAGCGCGGCTTCCTGGTCTCGCTCACCCCGGCCACCCTGGTGGAGCTGCTCGCCCCCACGCTGGTGGACTGCGCCGCCGAGCGCTGATCCACCGGCGAGTCCTCTCAGCCAATGAGAATCTGCGAGGCGCAGCGCGTCACTTCCACGCGCAGCATCGTAACGGCCCCACCCTTTCGGCTACGGTTCCCCACCCCCATGCGGCCGGTGTTCTTCCTCTGCTTCGTCTCCAGTGTGGCCCTCGCCGCGAACTACGAGGTGCCGCTCACCACGGTCGATGACGCGCAAGACGTGCTCGACCTCGAGGAGAAGGGCGACATCAGCTCCTCGACCGCCGACGTGCTGCTCGAGCTGCTCGAGAACGGCGTCGACCTGAACACCGCCTCGCGCGAGCAGCTCTACGACCTGCCGGGCATCCTCTACCCCGACGCCGACGCCATCATTCAGTACCGCAAGAACAAGGGCCGCATCGAGGACCCCAGCGAGCTGGTGGCCGCGGGCGCCATCACCGACGAGCAGCTGCTGCTCATCGCGCCGTACATCTCCATCGACGAAGAGCGCATGCGGCTGCCCGTCTCGGGGAAGATTCACTTCATCTCCGCGGCGTCGAACGGCGACTTCCTCACCAAGAACGGACCCGCGCCGCCGTTCCTGCTCAACACCAAGGTGCGGATGCCGGCCGACCTCGCGGCGGGTTTCATGGTGGGCACCACGCGGCGCGAGCCGGGCAGCCCGGTCTACGACCCCACGCGCGACGCGCTCACGGTGAGCCCGTTCGCCTACAAGTTCCACCTCCCGTACTTCTGGGCGCAGTGGAAGCCGGGCAACCGCAAGCTCATCGTCGGCACCTTCAACGTGGGCTTCGCGGAGCGGCTCACCATCGACACCTCGCGGCGCTACACGCCCGACGGCATCTACAACACCGAGTACATCCGCCGGCCGCGCGACCTCTCGCGCGTCTGCCGCCAGTCGAGCGCGGGCTTCTTCGCCCCGTGCGCCGACGGCGAGTCCGACACCTACGTGACGCCCGACTTCCAGTGGCGCGAGCCGTTCCGCGGCGTGGCGGGGAGCATCGACGACCTCGAATTGCCGGGCGGCTCGACGATGGACCTCGCCGGGTTCCTCTCGTACCAGACGCGGCCCATCTACCAGTACGAGCTCTACAACAAGGCCGTCTGCGACGACCCGCGCGACGACAAGAACCCCGCGTGCAGCGCGCCGCAGATCCTGGTGGTGAAGGACCCCAACGACTTCACCCAGGACACGCGGCTCGTCTACACCACGCTGCCGTCGGTCTACGACGAGCTGCTCGGTGGCGCGCACGTCGCCTGGCACCCCACGCCGCAGTACCGCGCCGGAATCACCGGCTACGGGGCGACCAACTTCTTCCACGACGCGCCGCCCGGAATTCTCCTCGGCACCCAGGAATACAGCCGGGTGCCCAGCGGCGGTCCCTTCGGCGCGCTGGGGCTCGACGGCAAGGCGGTCTTCGGCGACTTCCAGCTGACGCTCGAAGGCAGCCGTTCGTTCGATTCCACCGTGGGCGGCGGCGGCGGCTGGGGCGTGGTGCAGCGCTCGGTCTTCAGCCCCAAGCGCCACGAGGTCGAGGTCTCGCTGCGCTTCTACGACGACAAGTACCTCAACCCGTACGCGCGCCCGGTGTCGGCGCCCGACGAGTTCGACGGTCAGCGCGCGCGCAACGAGCTCGGGGCGCGGGTGAAGTACACCGGCAAGCTGCCGTACGACGTCGTCGTGCGCGCCGGGGTCGACTTCTGGGTGCTGCCGTTCACCAGCAGCGCGGGCCAGGCGGGCACCGCCAACATCTACTCGCTCTTCCGCGTCGACCTGGTGGGCTTCCCGTACGTGAAGCCGGCCTTCTGGCTCGACATGCGCAACCGCAACCTGGCGAACTTCACCCACGGCGGCTGCTCCAGCGAGACGCAGATCATCGTGGAAGGCGACTCCACCTTCAATTGCTCGGGCGACCTGTACCGCCTGGCGACGCGCCTGAGCGTGCTGCCGCCGACCGGGCGGTACCTCACCGGCGCGGTGCAGGCGGCCATCACCTGGAAGGACGACATTCGCTACAAGGACAGCTTCCGCAACCAGTTCATGATGTGGGGCGAGCTGCGCAGCCAGCCCATCGACTGGCTGCTCCTGCGCGGCCGGGTGCGCTACCTGAACGAGGACACCTCGGCCCCCGACTACCTCGAGAAGTCGGTGCAGACCTTCATCGAGGCCACCTTCGTGCTGCCGCGGACCGTGCGCGCCACGCTGCGCTACGATGTCTTCGCCTGGCTCGACTCGCGCGACACCACGCTGACCCGCATCCCGCGGACGGAGCACCGTCTGCTCCTCGACGCCACGGTGAGCTTCTGATGCGCACGCTCCTCGTCTCTGCCCTGGTCGCCCTGCTGGGCCTGACCGCCTGCAACGCCACCAAGTCGGGCAAGCGCTACACCCGCGACGAGACCGCGGCGCTGCTCAAGCGGCTCGAGGTGGTGAGCCTGGAGCTCGGCGAGTTCCCCTTCGAAGGTCCGAGCGCGGTGGTCGACGGCGACACCATCAAGGTGAAGGGGCTGCAGGCCTCGCTGCGCCTTTTGGCCATCGACACCGAGGAGACCTTCAAGCACGACGACGAGCGGCAGGCGTACGCGGCGGGCTGGGAGCAGTACAAGAAGGCGGTGCGGGGCAACTCGCCGCGCCCGGTGAAGTTCGCGACGCCGATGGGCGACGAGGCGAAGCACTTCGCGCAGGCCTTCTTCGACGGCGTCGACTCGGTGCGGCTGGAGCGCGACCACCCGGGCGAGATCCGCGACTACTACGGCCGCTACCTCGCCTACGTGTTCGTGAAGAAGAACGGCGAGTGGGTGAACTACAACGTCGAGGCGGTGAAGGCGGGCTGGTCGCCGTACTTCGTGAAGTACGGGCGCAGCCGCCGCTTCCACAAGGAGTTCCTCGAGGCGCAGAAGGCGGCCCAGGCGGCCAAGCTCGGCATCTGGTCGGACCAGGGCGAGCACTACCCCGACTACCCCGAGCGGCTGAAGTGGTGGAGCGACCGCGAGGCGACCATCACCCGCTTCGAGAAGGCGATGGAAGAGTCGCCCAACGACTACATCGCGCTCACCCGGTGGGATGCGATGATCAAGCTGGAGCAGAAGCTCGACACCACGGTCACGCTGCTGGGCGCGGTCACCGACGTGCGCTTCGGCGAGAAGGGCCCGTCGGTGGTGAAGCTGTCGCGCAACCGCGGCAACGACTTCGACGTGGTGTTCTTCGACAAGGACGTGCTGCTCAACAGCGGCATCCAGTTCAAGAAGGGCGAGTACGTGCAGGTCCGCGGCCTCATCAAGAAGTACCGCGACCCGTACCGCAACACCGACAAGCTGCAGCTGCAGGTGAGCTTGCCGGGCCAGGTGCTCGCGCCGTCGGCCGAGCTCGAGAAGCTCTTGGGCAGCGAACAAGCGGACGCCGTGAAGGCGCCGTCTCAGGAAGGCGACTGACGATGATCAAGCGACTGATGGGTGTGGCACTGGTGGGGACCTTCGCGGCGGCGTGCGGCGGCACGACCTCGACCGACGCCTGCAAGGGCCGCAAGGCGGGCGACATCATCATCACCGAGCTGATGATCGACCCCGAGGGCACCGACACCGGCAGCGAGTTCATCGAGCTCTACAACACGCTCGGCACCGCCATCGACCTGAAGGGCATGACCATCAACTACAAGGACACCGACGGGTCCGGTGCCAAGTCGCACACCATCAAGGCGGGCAACATTCCGTCGCAGGCGTACTTCGCGATGGGCGACGTGCGCTCCGGCCCCAACCCGACGTGGATCGGCTACTCCTACGGCGACGGCCTGGGCTCGATGGGCAACGCGCGCGGCGTGGTGACGCTCAAGTGCGGCACCCTGACCATCGACGAGTTCACCTACACCCAGTCCGCCAAGCCCAACCGCAGCCGCTCGCTCGACCCGGCGACGCCGCTCAACGCCATGAGCAACGACACCGAGAGCAACTGGTGCGACACCCCGGCGAACACCATCTACTTCGGCAACAACGCCGGCACGCCGGGCGCGGCGAACGCGGCCTGCATGCCCGAGGCGATGGCAGGCACCTGCGTGGAAGCCGGCGCCACCCGGCCCATCGTCACCGCCGGCCCGGGCGACCTGGTCATCACCGAGATCATGGCCAACCCCAAGGCGGCCAGCTCCACCACCGGTGAGTGGTTCGAGGCGCTCGCCACCCGCGACTTCGACCTGAACGACATCACCATCGCCTCGCCGACCTCCGACACCACGCTCAAGAGCCAGGCCTGCCTGCCGGTGAAGCAGGGCGCGTACGTGCTCTTCGCGCGCAGCGGCGACCCGTTCGTCAACGGCGACCTGCCGACGCCGGCGGCGACCTACAGCCTGACCCTGTCCGACACCCAGAGCCGGCTCGCGCTCTACCGCGGCGACGCGGGCATCGACGACGTGGCCTACCTCAACGCCAAGGACGGCATCTCCTGGCAGCTCAACAGCAACCTGCTCACCACCACCGCCAACGACGACCCCAACAACTTCTGCCTGGCGCGCGCACGCTGGGGCCAGGACGGCGGCGGCGACTACGGCAGCCCCGGGTTCGCCAACCACGACTGCCCGGTGGTGATGAACGACGGCGGCATGACCGACGGTGGCAACGACGCCGGTCCGATGCCCGGCAACAACCAGTGCTTCGACTCGGTGCTCGGGGCGAACCGCGACCTGGTGCGCCCGGCGGTGGGCGACCTGGTGGTGACCGAGTTCATGGCCGACCCGAAGACGGCCGGCACCACCCAGGAGTGGTTCGAGGTGCTCGCCAAGAACACGGTGGACTTGAACGGCATCACGGTGAAGGGCAACTCGGGCTCGGCGACGCTCACCTCCTCCACCTGCGCGCAGGCCGACGCCGGCAGCTACCTGGTGTTCGCGCGCTCGGCCGACACCAACGCCAACGGCAACGTGGGACCGGTGGTCACCACCTTCACCTTCGCGCTCGCCAACAGCAACGGCAGCATCCACGTGGTGGGCGCCGACGGCGGCGCGCTGGACGACGTCACCTGGACCGCGACGGTGAAGTCCGGCATCTCGCGCCAGCTGGACCCCGGCAAGCTCGACAACCTGATGAACGACGTGGAGACGAGCTTCTGCCACTCCGACGCCGGCTTCCTGCTCGCCGACGGTGGGCCCAGCGACGTCGGCACGCCCGGGCAGCCGAACCGCAACTGCCAGTGAGGGCGGCGGCGCTCATCGCGCTGGGGGCCGCGCTCGCGGCGTGTGGAGGGAGCCCGTGTGGCCCCTCCAGCGCCAAGGTGTCGCGCGTGGTCGACGGCGACACCATCGAGCTCGAGAACGGCACCAAGGTTCGGTACCTCCTGGTGAACGCGCCCGAGACGACGAACGGTCACAACGACTGCTACGGCGCGCAGGCGGCGGCACGGAACGCGGAGCTCGTCGAGGGCAAGACGGTCCAGCTCACCTACGACACCCAGTGCACCGACCGGTACGGGCGCACGCTGGCGTACGTGAAGGTCGACGGCGTGGAGGTCAACTCCACCCTGATGACCGAGGGGCTGGCGTGCGTGCTGTACGTCAAGCCGGACGGGATGAGCCGGGTGCAGGAGTTCGAGGACCTCGAGGTGGTCGCGAAGACCAACCGCGTGGGCCTCTGGGGCGCGTGCTCGGTCGTCACCTGCGAATAGGGTCGGGATTCCGCTCGGCAGCGCAGCAGACGACGCGGGAACGGCGCGCACCGATGAGCGAAGTTTCAAGAAGCAGGCCGAGCCAGGAAATTCGGGCCCGCTGGAACGGGGAAGCCTCCCCGGCCGGACTTGGTTTTTTGGTTACACCAAACTTGAGCGCTTACTTGCAATAAAAGATGTGCTTTTATTGCATTGATGGTCTCATGTTTGGTGTCGCTCAAAAACCTGCCCCTGGCCTCCCCTCCTGAACGCCAGCCAGGCCTCTCCGGTCGCGGGAGCGCCGGACGCGCCCCCGGCACACCCGCCCTGGTTTCACCCCACCCCCTCCTCCCGCCTTCGCGCGACGCCCAGGGCTTCCTCGCCAGCACCGCGTCGCGACGCCGCACCGGAGTCACGCCATGAGCCGAAAGAAAGCCACTGCCCCCTTCGACGCCGCGGAGTGGATCGCCGCCCACCCCGTCTTCACCGTCGCCGACTTCGCCGAGGCCCACGGTCGCGGCCGCAAGCGCAGCCACGTCTCCGCCCTCTCGCTCCTGCGCTACCACCTCGGAAAGAACGGCCTGCGCCAGGTGCACCGCGGCCGCTACACCACCACCACCGACCCGTATGTCCTCGCCAGCCACCTCGCCCCCGACGCCGCCGTCGCCTACCTGAGCGCCTTCGCGGTGCACGACCTCGTCGACGACGAGGGCCTCGTCACCTGGACCTCCCGCCAGCGCACCCCCAAGCGCTTCAGCGACCGGCCAAGCGGCGCCACCTTCATCCCCGCGTGGATCCCCGAGGCGCTCCAGCGCCGCGCCGACGACGGCTTCGGCGTCCAGACCTTGCTCCGCGACGGCCAGCCCGTCCGCGTCACCACGATGGAGCGCACGTTCGTCGACGTCCTCGACCGCCCGCGCCTGGGCCCCGAGCTGCCCACCCTCTGGCGCTTCTGGCTCGAGCACGGCCGCACGCTCGACCACGACGCCATGGTCCGCCACACCCTGCGCCTCGACAGCGCCATCACCGCGCTGCGCGTCGGCTTCTTCCTCTCCACCCACCCCGAGTTCCGCCCCACCACGCGCCACGTCGAGGCCCTGCAGCGCTTCCGCCCCGCCACGCCCGTCCCCTGGGATCGCAGCGACCGCGACCCCGCCGCCGCCCTCGAGCCCCGTCGCAAGCGCGGCGAGCCCACCTACAGCTACGACCAGCCCTGGAACCTGCTGCTCCCCCGCTTCCTCGTCGAGCGGCGGGCCGAGTCCCGCTGAAGCCCGAGGCTCACGGCGAGAGCCGCAGCCGCATCACCTCGAGGAAGCCCGCGCGCACGCTCACCAGCCACAGGTGGTCGCGCCCGTCCCACGTCATCGGCCCGCGCCCGAAGGTCCCCAGCGTGCCGTTCGCCGAGCCCGCGTCCGCGAACGCGTGGCCGTCGTAGCCGAACGTCGTCAGCGCCCCGGACTCCGTCCCGCCCACGACGCCCGCCGGCAGCGGCGTCAGGAAGTTCGTCGTGGTCGCGATGTTCGCCCGTGCGCCGAAGCTCCCGTCCTCCCGGAGCCACGCCACCCGCGACTGCGGACTGAAGTCGTTCACCGCCGTGGCCACCACCAGGCCTCCCGCCTGGCGCACCCGGACGAGCCCGGAGCTGTCCACCAGCGGGAGGTACCCCGTGCGGACCTGGCTGCCGTCGCGCTCGTACACCTCGCTGCGCACACCCTTGAGGTCCGGCACGCTCACCACCCGAGCCCGCGTCCCGCTCGCCGAGAGCGCGAGCTCGATTCCCTCGAACAGCCCCGGCAGCGCGTTCCCCGCATCGGCCACCCGCGCGCCCTGCGCGTCGAGCCACTGCAGCTCCAGCGCGTACGCGTCCTGCGACGCCACCACCGCCAGCGCGCCGTCGGCGCTCGAGGCGACGCGAATCGGCCGCTGCCCCCGCGCGAACACCACCACGCCGCCATCGCCGAACGTGAGGTCGTCACCGCCGTCGAGGTCCAGCCGGTGCAGCCCGTCGGCCGCCGCCACCACCACCCCGCGGCCCACCTGCTCCACCCAGCCCGTCACTCCCATGGGGAGCGTCCTGCCGGCCAGCACCCGCCCGCTCGCCGTCACCCGCTCCAGCCGGTCCACCGGGAACCGGCCGAACATCCACAGGGACTCGTCGCTCACCGGCAACACCCCTTCCGCCGAGCCCGCATCCACCAGCACCACGCCGGTACACCCCACGCCCGGCTCCACCGGCAACACCGACGGCTCGTAGGTGAGCGACACCGTGCTCCACGACTCCACCACGCCGCCGTCCGCGAGCCGCGCCAGTCCGCGGACGCCCCCACAGACCTCGCGCGCCCCCGGCGACGCGCGCACCTCCACCAGACAGCCCTGGTACGGCGCCAGCCCTCCGCCACACCCGTTGCTGCTCACCTGCAGCGGCGGCGTCGCCTCCACCTCCAGCCCGGGCAGCGCCTCGCCTCCGTTGTTGAAGAACCCCGCCTGGAGCACCCACGTCTCCCACGGGGTGACGCCGAACGGAGGTGCCACCTCGCTCCCCACAAGCACCGGCCGCGGCCGCACCACCATCGGCACCTTCAGGTTGAGCAGCCCGCCATCGGCGCCGACCGTGATGAGGAACGCGTCGTACGTGCCCGCCTTGAGCGGCGGCAGCTCGCCTTCCGCCACCGGACCTCGCCCGGGCACCAGCACGCTCCCGAGGGGCACCGCGGTGTCACCCACCACCAGCACCGGGAGCTGGCTCGAGGTGGGGAGCTGGCCCAGGTAGACCGCCACCCGGCCCGCCGCCTGCTCCGGGACCTCGGTCGGCGACACCGGCGACTCCAGCGTCGGCCGCGCCGCAGGAGGAAACGGCGCTCCCGAGGGCGACTTCGCCACCGGACAGGCCAGCGACTGCGACAGCGGCCCGCCGAGCCCATCACAGCGCAGGGTCCCGTCATCCCCTCCGCGCCGCTCGAGCTCCGCGAAGGTGCGCGGCCCTGCGTCGACCACCGGCACTCCCGAGTCCACCGGACTCGGCACCACCGAACAGCCCGCCACGAACGTGGCCGCCACCGCGATGAACCGGGTCATCGCGGTGGCATACCAGCCTCCGCCGTCAGGGGTGCGCCGTCTCCGTCCGCGCCAGCGCCTTGCTGAACGCCGGCAAGGTCTCGCTGTCGAGCGCCCACGTGCCGTCGGGCGAGTTCTGGCCGGAGTCGAAGTACGAGAGCGCCACGAAGTCGTGCGCCACCGCGTAGCTGTACGCATCCGCCATCCACTGCGCGGCCTTGCCCGGATTCTTGGGGTCGCTGCGCACGCCGTACTCACCCAGCAGCGTCGGGTAGCCCCAGCTCTGGATGATGGTCGAAGGCCCGAACACGTGGTCCACCGTCTGCCACGCCTTGCCGTTGGTCGGGCTCCACGGGTTGTACGAGTCGAAGCCCATCACGTGCACGCCCGTGCCCACCGGGTGGTTGTACGCGTTCTGCACCTCGGGCGTCTTGGTGGTGAACGGGTAGCCGTTGAGGATGCCCACCAGCGCGATGTTCTTCGAGTTGGCGTCGATGAGCTTGCGCGCGTGCTGCTGCATCTTCACCCAGTCCGCCGCTGCGCCGTCGCCCGTCGGCTCGTGGTGCAGGCAGAGCCACACCGGCCCCGGCACCGCCGCCAGCGCCTTGATGCGCTCCAGCAGCCACGCGTCGTACTTGCCCGCGGCCATGTCCGCCCAGGTGCCCGGCAGCTTGGTGGACATCAGGGGGATGCGGCCGTGGCTCACGTCGTCGTTCGCGCGGGTGACGAACTTCGACGTCGCGTCGTCACCGGAGAAGTACGAGCGGAACACGGTGATGCCGCGCCCCGTCTGCGACTCCAGCTTCGACGGCTGCCCGCCTTCGACCGCGGCGCCGTAGTACAGCTTCCCCGAGCAGCCCGGGTCGCCCGGGAAGCGCGCCTTGCACAGCGCCTGCGCCGTGAAGCCCAGCGTGTCCAGGTTGAACGAGGCGGTGTCCGCCACGAAGCGCAGCCGGTGCGCGCCCGCGCCGAGCGGGAACGCCGGGAGCTTCAGGTCCACCCACGCCTCCCAGCCGGCCTCGCTGGTGAAGGTGCCTTCGCTCACCTTCACCCCGTCGACCTCCAGGTGCAGGCCCTTGGTGCCCGTCTTCCCCGACGACACGCGCGCCGTCGGCGTGAAGACCGCCGCGCTCGCCACCGTGACGTCGTATTCCAGCCACTCGCCCTGGGCGATCCACCCCACCGCCACGCCGCCCGTCGCCTGCGCGAAGAGGTCCACCGCGCTGGTGGTGCTCCCCGCGCCCCCCAGGTTCTTGCTCGTGGTGTCGTGGTAGCCGACGCCCTCGCCGCCCGCCTTGTACGACTCCGCCTTCAGCGTGCCCGGCAGCGCCTGGGCCGTGAGGCCCTGCTCGCCTTCACTCTGCACGTCGATGGGGCCTTCGACGCCGCAGGCGGTCACCACCAAACTCGCCGCGATGAGGTTCCAGGTGCGCATGGCGTTCTCCGTTGGACTGCGAGGACGAGCCTTCCCAAAGCAGGACCGGGGCCAGCGCCAACCGCCCGTGCCTCCTGTGCTTTTCCGACGCCTCCGGGAGCCGGGAGCGGCCATGTCCCACGCCCTCCGGCAGCTGTTCTTGCCAGGCACCGGGCTGGCCACGACGAGGGCCCTTGGGCTACCACTCGGGCACCGTGAACGTCCGCACCTCGCTCGCCCTCTTGCTCGCGCTGGCCGTCGCCGGCTGCTCCCACACCAAGCGCGAGCGGGCCAACCGCAAGCGGCCTTCGCGCATCGAGAACGCGCCGCTCACCATCACCTTCTTCGACCTCGGCCAGGCCGACGGCATGTTGATCCGCTACCAGGGCAAGACCCTGCTCATGGACAGCGGCGAGTCGCGCGTCGAGGACGACGCCCAGCGCGTGCACCACATCTCCAAGGCGCTGGAGGAAGCCGGCAACACCAGGCTCGACGCCTTCGTGGTGAGCCACTACCACCGCGACCACGTCGGCGACCCCAAGCCCCGCAGCGGCATGTGGATGCTCTTCGACGACGGCGTCACCATCTCCACGCTCTACGACCGCGGCGAGGTCATCTACGGCGGCGGCGGCAAGGGCGAGACCCAGCGCGAGTACGAGAAGGCGCTGCCCGGCTGGCTCTCCAGCGGCAAGGTGAAGGCCCACCAGAGCGTGAAGGTGGGCGACCTCATCCCCATGGGCGACGGCCTCACCGTCGAGGTGGTGGCGGTCAACGGCAACGGCCGCCTCGAGGCGCTCGACCAGAAGGACCCCAGCGAGCTGCAGCACTTCCCCGCCTCGGAGAACGACTACTCGGTGGCGCTCAAGGTGACCTACGGCGACTTCGAGCTCTTCGCCGGCGGCGACCTGACCGGCTCCACCAAGCACCGCGACTTCAAGGGCCACCGCGAGGGCTACCACGACATCGAATCGTCGACCGCCGCGCGCGTGGGTGACGTGGAGATCTACCGCGCCGACCACCACGGCTCGCAGCACTCCTCGAACCCCTGCTTCCTGAAAGTCCTGCGCCCCGAGGTGGCCATCATCTCGTCCGGCGAGAACAACTACGGCCACCCCACCCCGCGGGTGTTCGACGCGCTCCAGGAATACGGCCGCGTCTACATCACCGGCGGCGCCGACCCGAAGGTGAAGGCCCACGTCGCGCCCGGCCTGGTGGAAGACGACGTGGTGGTGGCGGTGGAGGCCGGCGGCAAGCGCTTCTCGGTCAACGGCAAGGACTTCCGCGCCAAGTCCGAGGAGCAGGAAGCCGCGGTGCCCGACCGGGTCACCGAGTGCGCCGAGAAGCCGATGACCCACGTCGACGCCGACAACGAGTGACGCAGCGCGCCCGCGGCGCTAGACCGCTGCGCCATGGCACGGTTCAAACGAGTCCTCATCGCCAACCGCGGGGAAATCGCCATCCGCGTGATGCGCACCTGCAAGGAGCTCGGCCTCGAGACGGTGGCCGTCTACTCCGACGCCGACCGCTCCGCGCTCCACGTGCGCCAGGCCGACCGCGCGGTGCACGTCGGGCCCGCGCCGTCGCGCGAAAGCTACCTGGTCATCGAGAAGATCCTCCAGGCGGCGAAGAGCTCCGGCGCCGACGCCATTCACCCCGGCTACGGCTTCCTGTCCGAGAACGCCGCCTTCGTGCGCGCCTGCGACCAGGCCGGCATCGTCTTCATCGGCCCGCCCGCCTCCGCGATGGACGCCATGGGCGAGAAGACCCGCGCCCGCGCCCACATGGTGAAGGCCGGCGTGCCGGTCGTCCCCGGCGCCACCGAGCCCTTCAAGTCGGTCGACGAGGCCAAGGCCTTCGCCGAGAAGGTCGGCTACCCCATCATGCTCAAGGCGGCCGGCGGCGGCGGCGGCAAGGGCATGCGCCGCGTCGAGCGCCGCGAGGACCTCGAGGCCGCGTGGAAGACCGCGCGCAACGAGGCGATGAACGCCTTCGGCAACGACGCGGTGTACCTCGAGAAGTTCCTCGAGGAGCCGCACCACGTGGAGATCCAGGTCTTCGCCGACACCCACGGCAACTGCATTCACCTGAACGAGCGCGAGTGCAGCGCCCAGCGCCGCAACCAGAAGGTCATCGAGGAGACGCCGTCGCCCATCCTCACCCCCGAGCTGCGCGCGCAGATGGGCGAGGTCGCGGTGAAGGCCGCCAAGGCCGTGGGCTACGTCGGCGCCGGCACGGTGGAGTTCCTCGTCGACAAGCACCGCCACTTCTACTTCCTGGAGATGAACACCCGCCTCCAGGTCGAGCACCCGGTCACCGAGTGGGTGATGGGCGTCGACCTCGTCGCCTGGCAGCTCCACGTCGCCCAGGGCGGCGTTCTGCCGTGGAAGGAGCCGCGCGCGCCGCACGGCCACGCCATCGAGGCCCGCGTCTACGCCGAGGACCCCGCGCAGAACTTCATGCCGTCGCCGGGGAAGATCGAATACCTGCGCGTGCCGGGCGGCCCCAACGTGCGCGACGACTCCGGCGTGTACGCCGGCTTCACCGTGCCCAGCACCTACGACCCGATGATCTCCAAGCTCTCGGTCTGGGCGCCCACCCGCGCCGAGGCCATCGCCCGGCTGCACCGCGCGCTCAGCGAGTACGTGGTGAAGGGCATCACCACCAACCTGCGCTACCTGCGCGGCATCCTCGAGGCGCCCGACTTCGTGAAGGGCGACTACGACACCGGCCTGCTCGCCCGCGCGCACCAGACCTTGCTCGGCAAGGAAGACCCGCACCTCACCGAGGTCGCGCTCCTCGCCGCCGCGGTGCACGCGCACCAGGCCGCCGAGAAGGCGCAGGCCAAGGTGACCACCGCCGCCGCTTCCACCCAGGCGCCTGGCCGCTGGCGCACCCTGGGCCGCGAGCGCGCGCTCTTCCGGAAGGGAGTCTGACCATGGCCCCCAAGACGACCCGCTACGTGGCGACGGTGAAGGGCCAGGCGGCCCGCACGCTCGACGTCGAGCCGCTGGGCAACGGCCGCTACGCGGTGAGCCTCGACGGCGTGCGCCACACGCTCGACGCGGTGGTGCTGCCGCACGGCGCCGTCTCCATGCTCGCCGACGGCGAGAGCTACGCGGTGGAGTTCGAGCCCCAGAAAGACGGCCAGGTCGCGGTGCTGGTGAAGGGCCAGGTCACCCGCGTGGACATCGCCGACGAGCGCAAGCTGCGGCTGCGCGCGGCGAGCGCCGGCTTCACCGCCGAGGGCAAGCAGGAGATCCTCGCGCCGATGCCCGGCAAGGTGGTGCGGGTGCTGGTGAAGCCCGGCGACACCGTCACCGAAGGCCAGGGCCTGGTGGTGGTGGAGGCGATGAAGATGGAGAACGAGCTCAAGAGCCCGAAGGCGGGCACGGTGCTCTCGGTCCACACCAGCGAAGGCACCGCGGTGGAGAACGGCGCCAAGCTGGTGGTGGTGGAGTGACCTTCGCGCTGCTCCTGGTGCTGGGGCAGGTGACCGCCCTGGAGCAGCTCAAGGCCGACGAGTCCCCGCCGAAGGGACTCGAGTGTCTCGCCCGCTACTACCTGGGCAGCGCGGTGAAGCACGACGGCCGCTGGTGGCTGTCGCTCGGCAAGGAAGGCGAGCTGCCGTGGGAGTCGCCCGACGGCCCCGACCTGGAAGGCGCCGCCACCGCGCTGTCCGACCTCTTCCGCGTGCCGTACGTCACCGGCCCCATCACCCCGGTGGAAGGCCCGGAGGACGCCGAGGACCCCGGGCGCACGCGCGTCGACGGGCTCTTCAAGGCGACCTACGGGGCGACTCGCCGCGAGGTGGAGGAGCGGCTCGGCCGCTGGCGCTTCCGCGGCGTGCGCTACCCGGTGCACGAGCGCGCGGTGGCGGCGTTCGACCGCGTGTCGGTGCGCATCGACGCGCTGCTCAAGGAGAAGCCGAAGCTGTCCAAGTTCGTGGAGAACATCGGCGGGACGTGGTCCTGGCGCACCATCGCGCGCACCAAGGTGATGTCCACCCACGCCTTCGGCATCGCGGTGGACCTGAACGTCGACCTCTCGCACTACTGGCGCTGGGTGCGGCCCCGGAAGCCGCTCAAGTGGAAGAACCGCTTTCCGCAGGAGATCGTCGACGCCTTCGAGGCCGAGGGGTTCATCTGGGGCGGCCGCTGGGTGCACTTCGACACGATGCACTTCGAGTACCGCCCGGAGCTGCTCGACCCGAGCTGCCGGGAGGGCGTGGTTACGCCTCCGGCGCGCGATGGGGGCACGAGCGACGCGGGAACGCCGGATTCGGGTGTCCGCTAGCGTCAATCCAGCCGATTTCGGAACAATACATTCGCAGTCATGAAATGCGGCGGTGTTCATCCGAACCGCTTCATGAACGTCGTGTGGTTGGTTCGTTGGTGAACTCAGTCAGCAGGTCTGGTAGCAGGCATGTGACCCGTCAGCCTTGAACGTGACGTCTCTCCGGGGGAACACATGTCAAAACACCTGCCCGCCCTGTTCTGGGCTGTGCTGCTAACTGCGCTCCTCGGCGGATGCGACAAGGCTGAACAGCCAAAGTTCAAGGCGCATCAGTTCAAAGAGGCGCTCAGCGCGTCCCAAGACCTGGGCGAAGCGTGCGACAGCTTCGGAGCGGGCAGTTGTCTGACTGGAACCTGTATTCACACCGGTGCCCGACCTGCCGTGGGTCACTTCTGCAGCATTCAGTGTGAAGTCCAGGACGACTGCCCCGACCGCTGGAACTGCATCCCGATCATGCCGAGCGCCCCGACGAAACTCTGTGTGCCGCCAACAAACTGGGTTGCGGCCAAAGCAAGTGTCGCCACCAAGCTGGCGCCAACGAAGCTGCCCGGCTCAGACCCTGCGCCGACCCAGATCGGGCCACCCGACATCTACAAATACACGGACGGGGGACTGTAGTGGTCGCGGAAGCCCTGCTGACTGCCATCGTTTCGGCAGTGCCAGCTCATCACTACGCCTGGGGTACGCCTGAGCTCTGGGTCGTCACCAACGACTTCGGGAAAGAGGTGTCACGCCACACCGACTTCGGCGGACACCGAGCGCATGAGGTCGCGGTTTCGGACGACGGCAAGAAGTTCGCTCTGATTTCGGAAGATCGACTCCACCTCCTGGCCTGGTCGCCCGGCGGCGAAGCTCGGGAACTGGTGAGTGACGGCGGGCTGATTCGTCACCCCTTCATTGCCCCGGACGGCTCGGTGTACTTCAACCATCAAGAGCGACCAGTTGAAGTGAAACATGTCATGGATTGGTCTCAGGTCTGGCGCGTGTCCTGGAACGGCGGACCAGCGACCAGGTTGTCCGGGACTCCCGGCTGTCACCTCGGCCCCTATTCTTGGCAGGGAGAGCATCTCTACTTCCTCCATGCTGACTGCCGTGGCCACTTCAGGGTTGGAAAGCTCGACGTGGGGTCTTCACCCGCCGTTGAGTCTGACCTGACGGCTCCAGACGCTGCTCTCGACTCGTTCACCGAAGCGTCGGCTGGGCGGGCGGTGGTTCGTCGCGACTACGCCAAACTCAAGATCGTCGTGCCCACGAAACGTGGAGACGTCGAGTGGGGCGAGGTCACGGAGCCCGTCGGCGACTCCCACATTCGGCGAACCCCATCAGGGGAAATCTTGGTTCAAG
Organism: Myxococcaceae bacterium; assembly: GCA_019694595.1. Taxonomy (GTDB): domain Bacteria; phylum Myxococcota; class Myxococcia; order Myxococcales; family Myxococcaceae; genus JAIBBQ01. The sequence continues at coordinate 53,734 of JAIBBQ010000004.1, read as the reverse complement.
GCAAGACTGGACTCTTTGTAATCACGGCGCCCGGAAAGGCGCCCAAGAAACTGGTGAGCTTCCAATGACAACGATTCGTAGCGGGTTCGCGGCAGCGCTCGTGGGGACTCTGTGCCTCGCACCCTTCGTTGAGGCCTCACAGCCCGTCTGTCCGGGCAACCAGAACCCACCCCGGTGCAACGACTTCAAGTGCTGCGGCGGTTTCGTCGCGGGGGACCCGGTCAATCTTCTGACTCGAGCGGTCTTCCACAGAACGAAGGAAGCCGACATCAACACGGCCACGGGCACCGTTGAGTTTTTCCGCACCTATCAATCGCAGGCCGCAACGATGGGGCAGAACGGAATCGTTGACGACCTGGCCACGCCATTTGGAAGAACCGACCAAGGGACCTTCTGGACCCACAACTTCTTTTCCTTCGTCCGGGGAAACAACCAATACGGCTCCGGTGGGTCGCTCCTGGTGCTGGCGCCCGGCGCCTCTGTCGTCGATTTCTCTCTGGCTTCGACTGCACCCAACACGTGGGTAGCCCGCCACGTCGATTCGCCGTCAATCCCCGATCGCATCAAGTGGACCGGGAGCGGCTACGAGTGGATCGACGACAAGAGCGTCAGGCGGGTCTACACAGCGCAGATCACCAACAACATCGCGGGGGCAGCACTTGCCTCCCCCGCGTACTTTCTGACCTCCGCCTACAACGCCAACGGCGAGAAGCGCTTTGACGTTTCGTACGCAACCCCAACGATGCCGGGAGGCGCCAACTGCCCAGGAAGTGCTGCGAACGGAGCACCCTACATCGACAAGGTGACGTTGCAGGGCGGCACCTGGCTGAAGTTCAGTTATGCGACTCTAGCAACCTTCGCCGGTGCGCTCGTTTCGCAGGCCTGCGTTCTTCGGCAGGTGGATTTACAGTGGACCGGTGGGAGTCGCACCCTGGTTGTGTACACCTACGACTCGAGTTCTGGCGTTGAACGGACTGGAAAGATCGTCAGTTCGGTCGGTGGACTCGAAACCGAGACATACTCATATGCAACCAACCAGTTTCAGGTGGTGCGAGGTAGCGAAACGACCACTTACCCGCTGTCGAGCTCCGGTCCAACCGCAACGGCCACACAGGGAACGACCGAGTATCTGCAAATTGCCGACGACGATCCCATTGTTCCCGCCGTCCCTCAGTGCAGCAAAGAAACGAACCAACCCGCCCCTTACTCGACGACGAGCACAGACATGTATGCAGGGAGAGGCGACGGGCAACCGGGAGCCACAAACTTCTCTGTGAAGACCGCGTTCATTTCAGCAAAGTTCCAGAGCGCACATGGCAGCGAACCCTACTTTCAACAGTTTGGATGCAGCGTCGCCAACTCGTGCAGCCCCGGAGTCAAAGAGCTGATTTGGGCCGCGAACGACAGGTCAGACTTCGTCTGCACTTCTACGTCTACGCGAAAGTATCAGAGAGGCGTGCGGAACCGTCGCGGGTACTACGACCTGTTCGATCGCTATTTTTCGATTCCAGCAGGTCAGAGCGTCGAAACTTGGGAGACACGGGCGAGGATGCGTGGCGCAACCACGGATGCCGGGGTCGATGCGATCGAGCGCGAGGACATCAGCTACGTGTACGACAACTTTGGCGTCCAACACGTTGCATCCGTATCCCGCCGCTCACTCCTTGCTCCGGATGCTTCCGTCGACACCTACACTTACGACAACACGAACGGCCAACTCATCCAGTCGGAAAAGCTCGGATTCACCAGGATTTTTGGCGGCGCGATCGTCCCAAAGAGGATCAGCACCTTCTACAAGATTGCTCGCGTCTGCACGGCCCCCTACACGAACGACCCACTCGGGCGCGTCGTTCGAATCGAGGGCCCTTGCGAGTCCAATGGCAGCCAGTGCATCGGAGCAAGCTACCCGGTGACTGAGATCACGTACCACGGCAGTGGACTGGACCAGAAAGCGAACCGGATCGCGACGATTTCGCGCTTCCCTGGTGGTTGCTCTTCGTCTCCGCCGCCAGTCGCGGCACTGACAACCCAATACACTGCATATAATGACTTGGGCGACCCGACGACCATTGTCGACGCCAACGGAACGACCACGACTCTCCAATACAACGCGGGGCCTCATCAGGTCACCCAGCGCACGGTCGCAAAAGCAACATTTCCTACCCTGGTCTGGAACTACACGTATGACGGGCCATTTCTTCGCTCGGTCCAACTCCCGGACGGCAATTTTGAGTCGTACTGCAATCGAGGCGTCACCGGCGGCGCAGGGCCAGCGATCGGGACTTGTTCGACATCTGCGCCTCTGTCGAAGCTTGTCGCTTGGAAGGCTCGGTCGGCTGATGCACTTGGTACGGTATGGAAGGAAGGAATTCGCTACTCCTACTGGCCTGACGGGACGGTGAGGTCCGAGTCGTTCGAGACTGCAGCGGACGGAGCACGGCGACTGATGTGGCATGCCGTGGATTCTGAGCGACGTCCGACGTGGGATGCATTCGGCGACGGAGGCAGTGGGTTCGCCTACTCGATTCCACGCGGCTTCGACGCCACCGACAACCTCCGCGCCCTCGGAAAGTCGTTCGCGTCCTCTCCTCCCTTTTGCCTCGATGGCAGCGGTAACCTGTCGCCGCTATGCGCCCAGATGCAGTGGGACGGAGCAAATCGCCTTGCCGTTCTCGACGACTTCCCCACTCTGACGACGTCCAACGCGATTCGAAGCTGCCTTGATCACGACTCCAACGGAAACGTGACCCGGGTCAGCAGTGGCTGTGCAACGACGGCAACGTGCGCGACCCCTGGTGCATTGTCCAGTTGTGACAGTTCACCCATCGACTACTCCACCGACGACTTCGGCAATGTCGTCCTTGTGACTGCGTCAAACTCGGGTTCCGGCGCGAATCGAGGAAGCTTCGAGTACCAATACGATGCGATGGGCAATGTTATCACTCGCAGGACTCCCGAGATGACTCTGGCCAATACGCGTTGGGAGTACAGCTATGACCAGTTGGGACGAATGCTGCGTCAGGACAGCGTCAACGGCTCGGTGGTCACAACGGTGGTTTCAAAGACTTGGGATGCCGTCGTATCGCCGGCAATCGCTTTCCCGTCCAGCTGCGGTGCACCAACCGACCTCAACCAAAAGGGACGGCTGGTCAGCGAAAGCGATGCCATCGGAGCTCACTACTTTGCCTACGATCATGTGGGGAATGTCGTCCTCGACGCCACGACCAGGGGCGAGACGGCATGTATCGCGGGGGCAGAAAGTCCTACAGTGACAAGCTTCACGTACACCGGAAACGGCAACCTCAGTTCAGTGAAGTATCCACACGGGAGGCTCGTTTCGTACGTGTACAACAGCGATCTCAGCCTTCGCGATCGAGTCGCATCAGTCACTTCGACGACGTGGGGACTGGGGACCGTCACTCTCTTGTCAAACGCGACTTGGGAACCGTACGGAGGACTTCGCTCGTACCAACCACTGATTCAGAGCGGAAATCTGAAGGTCGAATACGGGCTCGGCCAAACTCCAACCGCAGGCCACGACTTTACCGGCCGGCCTGGATCGCTATTCGTTTCCACCTCCTCTGGCAGCGGCGACATCTACAAGCGCACCTATCTCTGGAAGGGCGAACTCGTGGGTCAGACGAGCACCACGATAAAGAACTTCGGGACGCCACAGATTGAGGAGTACGGAATCGGGGCATTCGCGGCCCAGTATCCGGGCTACGACGGAGTCCAGAGAAACGTCTCGGGGTACGTCGACAATTTCTCCACGAGCGGTGGCTGGGGCTACTCGAACTACTTCGTCTTCGATGCCCGGAGCAACCGGACGACACGTTACGTAGACCCTTGGGGCGCTGGATATTTCGCCTCGTATCTCGGTGCGCCGCGCCAGGATCAGCTCGCAAGTTGGACTTCGGGCGCCCTGCCTCAGACAGTTGGAGCGACATTCACCTACGACACCGACGGTCGGACCTTGACGAAGAAGGGCCTGGTTGACTCGACATCGGCACCGAGCTTCTCCCAGTCGTTCGGCTACCTGACCACGACCCCGGGTTCGGACTCTGTGTACCGAAATGTGAACGTGAACGGGGTCAGCTACCAGTACTACTATGACGCTCGGAGCCGCCGCCGGCAGAAGGCCTACAGCGCTGCCTACGGAGCGGTGAGCGATGAGTACTATTACGACCAAGGTCATCAGCTCCTCGAGGACCGCGGCAACCGCTCCTTGTCGACTGCGACGGGCTACACGATCGACGAGTACATCTGGCTCGATGGCAAGGCCGTCGCCGTTTGGAAGAGCACCACGAACACGTCCTGGGCGAGGACGAATGACGCCTACTCGACCACCTGCACCCGCAATGACGTGTCACAACCCTGTGGTCTCGTGTTTCTCGTGAACGACTATCTCCCGAAGCCGCTTGTCGCGATCGACGGAGTTGGTCGCCTGACCGGCACGGGCGAGTACGACCCGCTTGGGAACGTGAATCGCGTGGAGTTCTGGACCCAGACGGGTCACCCGTACGCGAACAACCAGAACTTCTCTCTCGTCGAACTCACGCCCGCCAAGGTGGGCTTGAACATGAGTGTCCGGGTCAATCTCTCATCGCTGGATACCGACCCGAAGTGTCCGGGAGCTGGCAACTTCGATGGCGCCGCCATCTACACCGGTGCGTTCCCCGGAACCCAAGTCTCGCCCCTCTACAACAGCAGCACCTCTGGCCTCAGGGCGTTGTGGACCCCGTGGTATCCGGTCGCATCGAGCTTTGGCGTGAGCTGGGTCAGCAACTCGACTCATGAGCAGATTGCCGGCCTGTTTTGCGGCAACGTTGCTGCGACCCACTGGGGCGTCGCAATGTCGGGATACCAGTTTCAGCGGTATGAGGCCGGCGCCACCCCATGGTGGCCTCCTGTCCGTTTTCCGGGTCAATACTTCGACGAGGAGACCGGGCTCCACGAGAACTGGAACCGCTTCTACGACCCTCAGACAGGCCGGTACCTCTCTCCTGAGCCCATGCTGCTACAAGGTCCTTCTGTAGCCGCGATTCTCGATGGGGCGTTGAGGAGGCTCAAGAGCGGCCCGCCTGTTCGGCTGCTAGATCTACCTGAATTTCCGGACCGGCGATCGCAGCCTCCTCAGCTCGCCTCGATCATGCCCTTGTTACCGTACGCGTACGCTCGGAATAATCCAGTCAACGAAACAGACGCTACTGGGCTCGCTCCGGGCTCGATCGTCAAGGAATGTAGTTCGGGTTTGGTGCCGGCGAGTGACTGCCCTAGCGGTATCGCCGAGATTTATGCCTGCCTAGTTCTTCAGTGCAAGGACGTGGACAAGCGTGGGCTTACCTGCGTCGACCCGCATTCGCCGACGATCAAGTATTACCGAATTCGATGCGTCGACAAATGTGACCTTGGCAAGACGGGCGTGGGCATATGAAATCCATGGCAGTTTCTGCGGTGCTGCTCCTTTCAGTCTTAGGGTGTGCGACCCAGTCGTTGGCCCAAGTCTCCACAGCACCAGTTTCTGCCTCCGAGTTTCTTCGATTACAGGTCAACGGGAAGAGCCGAGCCGATCGGTTGCATCGCGAGAAGCCTATCGATGTGGTGGGAGTCGTCGTGGCAGCTGATGTTGCCGCCAAGCAATTGGACTTGGGCACGACATCGCCCCCGATTGCCGTGCGATGCCGACTGACATTGCGCGCTGAGGGCGAGCCCGAGGCGGCAGGCAACCGACTTGCGTCCGTTGGGCAACTGGTTATCGTCCGCGGGATAGGGCACTTGTCTGCACAACAGACACCCGAACTCCTCGACTGCTCTGTCGTTTGGCGTGGCGCGGCCCCTGGTTCCCCCTCGGGGGATCGAAGAGTGACAGCTATCGTTGCGGGGCGATCTGCGACCATCTGCTCCGCGCGAGCTCAACCAGCTCGCGCCAGCTCAGCTCGCACGCGAACCCTTGATTCGGTGATTGCCCGAAGTGTCGCTGACCTTCGCAGCATGGGACGTGACGCGATGCAGTGCACAGAGCCGCTGGTCGCTCTAGTCCTGCGTTGCCGCGAGAGTGTAGTGCACGCGCAACCCGTTCCAGATGGCCCCTCGCTCTTTGCTCCGGTGCCTCCAGCCCCCGTTGCGACTCGCGGAGGAGTCGGGCCGGAATGTTCGGTCCAGGAGGTGCTGGAGGGGATTCAGGAGGTTCTGCCGCATGAGGTTGTAGCAGGCGACTAGCCACGAGAACTGGAACCGCTTCTACGACCCCTCCACCGGAAGGTACCTCTCCCCAGAACCCATGCTGCAGAAGCCTGCGTACGTCGCGGGCATGGCGGAGTTGGGGCGGCAAACGTTGCCGTACGCCTATGCGAGCAACGATCCGATCAACCGAATTGACCGTGACGGTCGGTATCCAAGCGGCGCCGTGATTGATGCTGCAGAACGAGCTTTGGCTGAGCTCGGCAAGGACGTCGGTGGGGGGCTTGGCAGTGGCATCCTGAGAGGCGTTGGGGCTGCTGGTGGCGTGATTGGCCTGTTGTGGCCCTCTCCCCTCGGGGGCGATGACACTCCCAGGTACACGCCCGGGCCTTCACGGGAACCTGCAATGTGCGGCGGCAGACGGAAGCCGCCCAACCTCAACGATTGTCTGAACGCCTGCGCTGGCACTGAGAACATGCGTGAGGACGTGTGTCGCAGGCTGACAGATCCATGGGCGAAACAACTCTCTTGGTCGTCCATCTACGAGTCGGAGCAGCGCTGCGTTAACGCGTGCTACGCGATTTTCTCATCGACGCACTGACCCGTGCGTTCAGTTGGAGGATCGATCGGATGTCGGACTGGAGGCCGAAGGTTGAAGCGATTACCGATCCGGTCGCTGCCGGGCGGCTTGAGTTTCGTGACAGGAATGGGGCCCGGGGAAGCTTCGAGGTGAAGGTAGGAACACCCCGTGCCTTCGAAGAGGGCTACTACTGTCCACTGGAAGTCGAAGGGCTGTTTCCGGGAGTCCGCACGATCATCGGAACCAATGAGGTCGATTCGCTGATGAACGCGATGGCGCTGGTGCGTCGCTACTTCGATCACAAGAACGGGTTGAGCTCCGACCCTCTGCCAAAGTTCGAGTAGTCATCCTTCTGCTGGTTGATGGTCAGGCGCGAAGAGCCGCTTCAGGTAGCCCTCTCGATTAAGCAGGAAGTCCCTCGTGAGCGCGAAGTGCTCGGTGTCCTCGTACTGAACCTCAACCATTCCCTTCTCGGACAGGTGAAGAATCTTGGCCTGAGGAAAGGCGAGCAGCAGAGGCGAGTGCGTTGAGATGACGAACTGGCAGTCCTGTTGAACCAGGTCGTGCACCATTTTGAGAAGAGCGAGCTGCCGCTGAGGAGAGAGCGCTGCTTCGGGTTCGTCGAGCATGTAGAGCCCCTTCGCCCAGAACCGGTGTTGAACCAGCGCCAGGAAGGCCTCTCCATGGGACATCTCGTGGTGATGAACCCCGCCGTGTCCGGCCATTGCGTCCGAGTTTTTCTCGATCTCGGAAGCGACGTTGAAGAAGGACTCGGCGCGAAGGAAGTAGCCAGTGCGTGGGCGCCGAACGCCGCGAACCATTCGAAGGCATTGATGGAGTTCCGACTCTGAGCGCCGAGTAGCAAAGTTGAAGTTTCGACTTCCGCCTTCGGCATTGAAGCCGGCGGCCACGGCGATGGCCTCGATGAGCGTCGACTTGCCGCTGCCGTTTTCGCCGACGAGGAAGGTGACTTTCGGGTGGAGCTGCAGTGTGGAGAGGTGGCGGACGGCTGGGATGTTGAACGGGTAGCGCTCGAAGTCGGGCACCTTGTCGCGCAGCAGCTCGACGCTGCGGATGAACGTGTCCATGCCCGCCTTCGGCGTGCGCTTCGTGGAGACCATGGCGAGCTACCCGCACTCCGCGCGAGAGCCGGCCGCAGCCGGCGGGCAGCACGTCCCCGCAAGAGCGCGCTCAGGCGCGCGGGCTGGGGAGGCCCCCTGGAGGGGGCCGGACGGGGCCGGCCTCGTGGACGCCGTGAATTCCGACTTCAGTGCAAAGGGCGCGAGCCGAAGGCCGGGCCCGGTCATAGGGCCCGCGCGAAGTCCCCCCAAAGGGCCCCACGGCACCGCGAGCGAAAGCGAGCAGAAGCCGAGGGAAGGAGGGGTTGCCCCCTTAAGGACAATCGATTCAGGGGGGCGCCCGGATGGGGGTTTCTTAAGGGGGAAACCGCGGCGGGGGGAACGAGCGGCGCGACCCTTTGCTTCAAGAGAAGGCCGGCCTTGGGGTGGGCTGGGGGTGCAGAGGACGGACGCGCAGCGAACCGGCCGGGGCCATTCTTGCTGGAGCTCGAGCGCGAGCACGCCGGCGATGCCGGCGCGCAGCGCGGGAACGCCTTCGATGCAGAGCGCGCTCAAGCGCGGGCGGTGGTGGCGGACCCTGCGGCCAGCGAGCGCGGCGACGTCGGCGCGGCCTACTGCGAGCCGCGCGAGCTGGCCGCCTTCACTGAGCATCTTCGCCACCAGAGGGCAGAGCGCCACACCGTGGGCATGGACCGGGTGGCCGCGACGGCTTGGGGCCAGGAGCCTGCCAGTGCTCCTTCATGTCGAGCCAGACCTGACCAAAGACGGTCTCGAAGTCGATGAAGATGTCAGCGTGTCGTCGCAGCTCTGGGCTCAGGCCTTGGCTGGCAAAGAACAGCACGAAGACCTGTTTTCCGAGGGCCTTCACCTCTTTGACGAGAGGAACGAAGTCTTCGTCGCCTGCGATCAGCACGGCCGCGTCGTAGTTGTCCTTGTAAGCGTGGCCGAGAAAGTCGCGCGCCAGAGTGATGTCGACCTGCTTGCTCTTCTTCCCCTTGTCCTTGTGAAACACGTGAGGGTCGAAGCCGAAGGCGAGCAGGGAGTCTCGGACCTGATCGACCCTCTCGAGGGCTCCTTGAACCGCCGTGTAGAAGTGCCAGCGCACCGCAGAGTCTTCGAGCTTCACTTCGTGCAGCGGCTTGAAGACTCGGCGGGGCTCTGCACCGAAGAGCCAGAGGAAGACATCGGGCTCGAAGAACTGGCCCAACTTGGGCTCGTAGCCACGAGAGCGGAGGAACTCCCGGCCGCGAATGGCGAGGCCCTCGCCGTCCACGAACAGCATCCACCGACTGAGACGAGTGGCCGAATTGACGCTGTTGAGCCGAAGCATCAGGAGGCCAAGCGGGACTTCACGAGGAAGGCGTCGCGGTTGGACACGCTCGTACTTGGATAGAAACTCTGAGCGAAACTGGGTGCCTCGACCACCTCGAGCTGGGTTGGGCCGTTCGCGTTGCGCATCTCGGCCAGGCCGTAGCCGATGGCTGGAACGGCCTCAGGGGCCATGCTTTGCATATTCGTTGCCAACTCAACGCCTCCAAACCGATGAAAGCATCATTCGCCATATTTGCGCATCTCAAGTGCACTCCACCGGGCCGAGTTGGCCCCGTGGCCGAAGCTTCAGTGTAGTGATGGTCCAACGCCTATCGCTGATCCACTTGCGGTCATTTCGCCACGGCACAGTCGGTCAACGCCGACGTTGCGTGCCCTCACCTTCGCTGCGCGAGGACCTCGACGCCGGGCGGCTTCACCAGGTCCCACTGCAGCCGCGCCACCGCGAGCCGATCTTCCAGGTCGCCCAGCTCGAGCGTCTTCATCACCCAGCCGGTGACGCCGGCGATGACGCCCACCGAGAGCACCGCGATGGACGAGCCCAGCACCCACCAGCCCGCGGTGTGCATGGTGCCCAGCGGCCCGCTCACCTGCGGCATCGAGCGCAGCGTCGACGGCACCAGGCTCGAGATGGGGCTCTGCCCGTTCGCGAGGTACGGCGCGGTGAGCAGCCCGATGGGCAGGAACACGTAGCCCACGCCCCGCATGTACGAGGACCACGCCGGGCCGCTGGTGTCGAAGTGCTCGACGCTCGCCTCCAGCCGCACCAGCTCCATGCCCGCGCGCAGCTGCTCGTCGGCCTGAGGCGCGACCGGGCGCTCCTGGGTGCTCAGCAGCGCGACCAGCGGCGCCGCGGGGTCGAACCCGTCGTTCGCCAGTGGGGCATCCGGCGCCACCTGGAGCACTGCCACCGACACCACCGCCAGCGCGCCGAACATTGGCAGAACGAAGGAGCAACCTCCGTTCCACCGCGCGCGCGCAGCAATCGCGCAGGTTGCACGCCGCCGGGGCAGGTCGAGTGACGAATTCCGGTCGTCGACTCCCCATTCCTGCGTGGAGGTGCCAGGCGCCTGGCGAGAGCGCCGCACCCACACGGCCCCTGGTGAAACACGATCGCCGCTCGACCGTCTTCCGGGCGGATCAGCGCGCCTTTCGGGAGGAAACGGTCATGTTCTCAGGGTTTGCGAACGTCTGGACGCCGGTCGAGCTGTCCAGGAACCTCAAGAAGGCGCCCATGCAGGTGACCGTGGCGGGCGAGAAGGTGGCCCTCTTCCGCGACGCCAAGGGCGCCCCCGCGGCCCTCATCGACCGCTGCCCGCACCGCGGCGTGGCGCTGTCCCTGGGCAAGGTGACCGCCGACGGCTGCCTGTCCTGCCCGTTTCACGGCTGGGAGTTCGACGCCCAGGGCAAGTGCGGCCACGTGCCCTTCAACCCCGACGCCAAGCGCGAGCGCCTCTTCGCCACCGCGCTGCCGGTGCGCGAGCGCGGCGGCTTCATCTGGCTCTACACCGCGCCCGTCGAGCAGCCGCCGTCGGAGCCGGTGGTGCCCGAGGCCTTCGAGGACCCGGCCTTCGTGGTGCAGCGGATCGACCTCCGGTGGAACGCGCACTGGACGCGGGCGATGGAGAACATGCTCGACTCGCCCCACCTGCCCTTCGTGCACCGCAAGACCATCGGCTTCCCGATTCGCCGGCGCATGACGCGCGAGTCGAAGGCGGTGGTGACCTACGAGGAGACCGCGACGGGCGGGCGCCTGGGCTTCGAGCTCGAGGGCGCGCCGCGCCAGGGCGCGCTCCTGGAGTTCAACAAGCCCAACGGCATGGTCCTGCACATCCCCATCCCGGGAAAGCGCATGCGCATTCACGTCCACTGCGTGCCCGTCGATGACGGCCACACCCGCATGTTCCTCACCGGCACGCGCGACTTCGGCCGCTTCAACCCCTTCGTGCGCATGTTCGACGAGGTGAACCGCCTCATCGCCTACGAGGACAAGGCCATCGTCGAGTCGAGCTCCCCCGCAGAGGTGCCGCCGGCGAGCCAGGAAGTCTCGGTCCCGACCGACCGGGGAACGCTCCAGTTCCGGAAGTACTACTACGAGGTCCTCAAGGACTCCTCCGCGGACCCCAAGCCGAAGCTGCGCCGGGTCGACGCGGCCTGAGCCGGTTTTCCGGCCTCGTGTCACCGCGGCCCGCCGGCGCGGGCTGCCAAATCCTTGAACTTTCGGGCCGCGAGCCTCAATACCTACCTCATGCGACAATCCTCCAAACCCAGGGGAGGAGCCGTCCACATGGTCGCCAAGGTTCAGGTCTCGCAGTTCATCGGGAAGTCCGCCGCCATCGCGAAGAACGCGGTGCACCAGGCCAACGTCGACGGCAACGCCAACCTCACCAAGGCCGAGGCGCTCAAGCTGCCGGTCGCCCTCCGCGACAACTTCGCCAACTACCAGAAGGCCCACGGCGGCACGGTGAAGGCCGAGGACTTCATCAAGACCTACGGCGCGTACGTCGCGGCCGTGGCCAAGCGGGCCGACACCAACGGCGACGGCGTGCTGAGCGCCACCGAGCAGAAGAAGCTGCCCAGGGACCTGTCCGACGAGGTGGGGGCGCTGTCGGGCCTCACCATCGTCGACACGCCGCGCGAGCTGCTCAGCCACGACCAGCGCCTCGACGTCATCTACAACCGCGCCCTGCCCGACGGCTCGACCCTCGGCGACCTGGTGCGCACGCTCGACCAGCAGCTCGCCGACGGCAACATCATGTCGGGCGTGGTGACGGCCATCTCCGGCAAGCTGCCCAACGGCAAGGTGACCCCGGCCGAGCTGGAAGCCCTCGCCCGCTCGCTGCTCGCCGACACCCTGCAGGAGACCGAAGGCGAGAAGCCGCGGAACTTGAAGGCGTCGAGCGGCAGCGCGACCGCGGCGCTCCAGCAGGGCGCCGAGTTCATCGCCATCGGCAACGCCTTCGACACCACCAACCCCGACAACCTCAAGGGCGTCCTCAACGGCTCCGACGACGGCGGCGAGCACATGGTCGGGCTCAAGGAAGCGACCAAGGCGCTGGGCAAGGACCTCAAGGCGGCGGTGGCGACGGCCTCGGTGCCCGACGGCAACGGCTTCCCGGGCAACAACAAGATCGGCCTGGCGCTCTTCCTCAACGAGAAGTCAGGCGAGGTCGTCGGCTTCTACGGCCGCGAAGGCCACACCTGATCACCAGGGCTTGAAGACGAACAGCGCGCCGCAGGCGATGAGGCCGAAGCCCACGGCGTGGTTCCACTTGAGCGATTCGCCGAGGAAGAACACCGAGAAGACGGCGAACACCACGAGTGTTACCACTTCCTGAATGGTCTTCAGCTGGGCGGTGGAGAAGCCGCTGGCGGCGCCCATGCGGTTCGCCGGCACCTGGAGGCAGTACTCGAAGAAGGCGATGCCCCAGCTGATCAGGATCACGTACGGCAGCGGGGTGTCGCGGTGGTTCTTGAGGTGCCCGTACCAGGCGAACGTCATGAAGACGTTGGCCACCAGCAGCAGCGGAATGGTCCACATGGGGGGAGGGTCTTCTCAGAAGCCTCGCGCCGGTGCTACGTCTGCGTTCCGCCATGAGCCTGCACGAGAGCGTCGAGCCCTTCCGGACCGAGTTCACCGAGCTGGCGGTGGAGCTGCTCGACGAAGAGCGGCTGACGCTGGCGTCGGAGTTCCTCTCGAACCCCGACGACTGCGTGCGCACCACCCGCGGCTTCGAGATTCCCAGCGAGCTGATGGCGCTGGCGCGCGAGTCGGTCACCGCGCCCAACCCGCTGCCGCTCGTCGAAGTGGTGGAAGACGGCGCCACCGAGGTCACCCTGGTGGACCGGGCGTGGGGCGACGAGGCCGACCCCTTCTCCACCTTCGACACCGAAGGCGTGCCGTCGGCAGCCCACCGCATCGCGACCGTGCGGCGGTGGCTCGAGATCCCGCGCGAGGCGCGGTAGTCCCGCTCAGTAGGCGACGTCGGCGCGCTTCGCGGTCTCCGCGACCGCCTCGAACACCCGGGCGTCGAAGGAGCTCTTGTCGGCCTTGGCCGCCTTGGCGACGTACTCGTCGCGCTTCTTCGACAGCTCGGCGATCTGCTTGCTGAGCTCGGCGCGCTTCTGCTGCTTCGCCTTGGCGTAGCTGACGCGCTCCTCGGGCGAGAGCTTCTGGAGCTCGGTGGGCAGCTCGTCGTCCTTGAGCGCGGCGGCCTTCTCCGGCGTCGCGGTGAGGTCGACCGCGCCCACCGCGGAGGCGCCCGCGCTGGCGCTGGCTCCGGCACCGGCCATGCCCTTCGAGAAGTAGCTCATGCGGTCGGCCGCGGCGGGCGCGGCGAGCGCCTTCGTCTCCACGCGGCGGACCTCGGCCGCGGCCTTCGCCGGGCGGGCGCCGCCGTAGAGCGCGGTGTCCATCATCTCGCCGTTGAGGCGCGCGAGGTCGGCGTCGAACGGGGTCGCCACCGCGACCACGCCGCCGCTCTGCTGGATGGAGTCGAAGTGACCGTCGGCGAGCTTCGCCACCTGGGCGAACTGGCCGGCAGCGACCTCGTCGGCGCCGCAGCGAATGGTGTTCACCACGATGCCCTGGCTGATGGCGGTCTTCGCGGCCGCGAGGAGCTTGGGCTTGTCCTGCTCGTGGGCGGGCGCGTCACCGACGACGAAGATCATCTTCGCCACCCGCTTGGAGTCGCTCCACTTCATCTTGGTGACCGCGTCGTGGAGCCCGTCCTGAACGGCCTCGGGGCCGTCGCCGCCGCCCTCGGCGCGGAAGCCGCGCAGCTTGGCGTAGATGGCGTCGAGGTCCTCGCTCAGCGGCACCACCTGGGTGACGTAGGCGTCGCCCACGTCGCGGTAGGCCACCAGGCCCACGCGGACGCGCGGGGTCGGCGTGCCGGAGGCCAGGCGCGAGGCGATGGACCAGATCTTCTGCTTGGCCCCTTCGATGAGGCCGCCCATGGAGCTCGTGGTGTCGAGGACGAAGACGACGTCGAGGACCGGGCGCTCCTGGGGCGCCGCGATGGGCTCCGCGGCGTGGAGGGTGAGCGCGAGGAGCGAGAGGGCGGCGAAGACGAGTCGGTTCATGCCGCTTCGAACGCCCCACCCCCGCGTTCGATCTGTCCCGCGCGTAACCGTGCGAAGTCGCTAGCAGACGACGCAGCTGATGCCCGCCTGCGCGCTGAGCAGCTCGCCGGTGACGAAGTCGACCTCGATGCGCCAGCCGGCGTCCTTGCCGCAGTAGCAGTCGGCCTGCGTCATGTGCGGCCAGTAGTTCTCGGGGCTGATGGTGTAGGTGCCGGAGCGCACGAGTCTCCACCGCAGCGTGCCGTTCGGGCCCGCGCTGGCGACCCAGGACGCCTCGCCGGTCCACGCGAGGTGGTCGTCGCGGGTGGCGCGGTAGGTGACGGTCTCGCCGGGGCCGCAGCCGATCAGCTGCAGCGACTTGAACGTCCACTCGGGGACGAGGTCGATGAAGTCGCGGTTCGACGGCGGCGTGCAGGCGGCGAGGCGCACGGCCTCGTCCTCGGTGGTCTTCCACTGCGCGACGTCGAGGTTGAGAGAGAGGATGGTGGCGCCGGAGCCCGAGCGCTGCAGAAGCGCGTACAGGACGGGGCGCCGGAAGCTGGCGGGTTGGGCGCCCACGCGGGTGAGGCCGTAGAAGAGCATCGCGCTCTGCGCGTCTCCCCGCGTCTCGAGCAGCCGCAGCGCTCCGACGTCGATGGGCGTGCCCGGGAGCGCGGCGAGGCGGGCCTCGAGCGCTTCCTTGAAGGTCGCGCCCGGGAGCACGGTGTGGTCGAAGTCGGTGAACCACTCCATGCCGTCCCAACCGGAGTACTGGTGGCCTTCCGCACGGCCGGCGCCCAGGGCCTGCTTGAGCGCGTCGATGGCGGGGCCGATCTCCGACTGCACCACGCTGCTGCGCACGTTGCCGCAGTCGAGCTCCGGCAGGTGCGGCACGCCGAGCGGGCGCGGGAGCGAGGGCGTGGAGGTGTCGGCCGGCGCTGGCGCGCCGTCAGTGGTACGAGGCACGGAGGCGTTGCCGCCGGCCTCGAGCTGGCGGGCGGGACCACAGCCGATGAACGCGAGCGCGAGTGCAGCAGCGGTGACGGACCTGAGCGACATGGAGTTCCCCTCGAGCAAGACCACCGCGGTGCGCGCGGCGGAGTCCGGCCGACTTCCGCAGGGCGCTGAGCAAGCGATGCGCCAGCGGGCAACCGCGCGAAGTGACTGCGCGGCGGCCTGGAAGCGCCCGGGCCGTCTCAGATTTTCGCGATGGGAGGGGTTGCGCCTTCGCGGACAACCCGCGATGAGCGGGGCGACCTCATGAGCCAGGCCCTCTCCGACCTCTGCGTGCAGTGCGGCCTGTGCTGCAACGGCTCGCTCTTCGACTTCGTGGCCATCAGCGAGAGCGAGGCGAGCGCCTGCCAGGACATGGGCCTCGCGGTGGTGGAGAAGGCGGGCCGGCTTGGCCTGCGCCTGCGCTGCGGAGCGCTCCAGGGCGCGACCTGCACGAAGTACGAGGTGCGCCCGAGCGGGTGCCGCAGCTTCGTCTGCGCGCTCGGCAAGCAGCTCGTCGCTGGGACGGTGACCGCGGAGGCGGCGCTCGCGGTCGTCAGGGACGCGCAGGCGCGGGTGCTCGCGCTGGGCGCGAAGCTCGACCCGCCGAGGACGACCGATGTGATGACCCACGTCCGCGTCGCGCTCGCGTCACCGCTGCCGCCGTACGACGACGCGTGGATGGCCGAGGCGCGCGCGACCCAGCGTTTCCTGACCGAGACGTTTCACGGGTGGAGCTGAAGGCCAGGCCGGTGCGGATCGTGAAGAGCACGCGGGAGCGCGCAGCAGCAGCGGTCGTGATTGCAGGCAGCGTCGCCCTGTTGGGGCTGACCGCGGGCTACCTCCTCGAGTTGGACATCTTCATTCGCCTGCAGCTGGCTGTCGATCGGCGCGCGCCCATCGAGTCGATCGGCCTCGGAAAGCCATCTGAGGTCTGGACCGGGTCTTTCGAGTGCCGCGAGGGATGGGCCTGCGACGAGTGCCGCGCGCTCAGTGCGTCGTTGAAGCCGAGCTCGAGCGTGAACCTGTACGGACGAATGAGCGCCTTCTACGTGGAGGTCAGTGCAGACCGTTCAGTCGAGCGCTTCGTGCATTGCGGTTCCTGAGGGGGCCCCCGAGCTCCAGCTCTGGCGCGCTGCATCAAGTCGATCGGCAGCCAACTGAGCCTCAAGTCCTGCCTCAGGTGACTGAGAAGCAGGAGGCCACATGGCCATCGGAAGAGCTCGAAAAGACCTCGAGGCGATCAAGTCGAGCGTCCAGCAGGCCCTGAAGAACGACGGGAAGATCGACCCCGACGAAGTGAAGCCCATCGCGAAGGCGATCGCCGAAGGGGCGTTCCGGACACAGGCCGGCGCCCTCCTGAAAGACTGCATCCAGTCCGATGACTACGACACCTCGCTCCTAATCATCGGCAGCACCAAGGTGAAGGACATTCTTCCCCCCGGCGTCTTGACCGGCGAGGCCGACGTCGTCCTCCGCCAGGAGCTCGGGCTCAAGGACACGCACCGGGTCGAGCAGCGATCCTTCGGCCAGGTCTTCGATGCCTGGGAGAAGGGCAAGGTGACCAAGGCCGACATCGAGACCGGCCTGGCGAGCTTCGAGAAGCTCCGCGCCGAGGGCGCCTCCATCACGCCGGCCGAGGAAGCCTCCCTAGTGAACAAGATGCTCGTCGGTCCGATCTTCGATGTCGGCGGCAGCCCGATGAACCTCTGGAGCTTCAAGCGCAACCCCACCGAGTGGCAGGCGCGCCTCGAGCCCGCGGCCATCGACGTGCTCCGTCGTCGCCTCGCGGAGCTCCCGATGGTCCCACTCCGGGAGAGCTCGACCGACTGGCAGTGACGCCGCGAACTGGGGAGTCAAAAGCTGGGATTCCGGTCCTTCACTCCCCAGATGGCACGAGCGCCCCTACGCCGCGCGGCGCGCCTTCGCCTCGGCGTAGATGCGCTCCACCAGGTCGCCGATGACCGACCAGTCGTAGCGCGCGGTCACCAGCGCCTGCCCCGCGCTCGCGAGCGCCTCGCCGCGCGCCGGGTCCTTCCACAGCCCCAGCACCGCGTCCGCGAAGGCCTGCGGCTCGTCGGCCATCAGGCAGTGCTCCTGGTCCTTCACGTCGATGCCTTCGCAGCCCACGCGCGTGGTGACCATCGGCTTCCGCGCCGCGAGCGACTCGGCGATCTTGAGCCGCGTACCGCCGCCCATGCGCAGCGGCACCACGTACACGCTCGCGCGCTGCACGAAGGGCCGCACGTCGGGCACCGTGCCGGTCACCACCACCCGCTCGCTCGCGCGCGAGGTGATGTGCGGCGGCGGGTTCTTCCCCACCACGTAGAGGCGCGCCTGCGGCTGCTTCTCCACGATGCGCGGCATCACCTCGTCGAGGAACCAGCCGATGCCGTCGTGGTTCGGCGTGTAGGCCATCATCCCGGTGAAGACCATGCTGTACGGCTCCACCGCCTGCTGCGCGGGAGGCGCGAAGTACGCCGAGTCCACCCCGTTGGGCACCACGTGCAGCGGCACGCTGACGTCCTTGCCGAAGAGCTCCTTGTCGCGCTCGCTCGTGGTCAGCACCGCGTCCTGCGCGCGCAGCCAGGCGAGCTCGTCGCCCTTCATCTTCCGGTACTCGAGCAGGTAGTGGAGCTTCTTCACGCCCCACTTGCTCGTCTCCCACATGCGCCGGAAGTTGTCGTACTCGACGTTGTGCGTGTCGAGCACCTTGAGCGCCTTCGTCCTGAGCTCGAACGGCCCCAGGTGGCTGAACTCCGTCTGCACCACGTCGAAGTCGTTCTCCGACAGCACCCGGTCGAGCGCCGCCTGGAACGGCGCGCCCACCACCGACAGCTGGAAGAAGCTGTGCGGCGAGAACGTCGAGTACAGCTGCCCGAGCCGCCGGCTGGTCGACTTCCACAGCGGCTTCACCACCTGCACGTCCTTCAACTTGAGCTCGGCGCGGATGCGGCCCGCGTCCTCCGGCGCGCCGTAGGTGAGCACCGTCACCTCGTGGCGCCGCGCCACCTGGCGCACCAGGTGGAAGACGCGCAGCGCGCCGCCGAAGTCGGGCGGCACGGGGCTGAACGGCATCGCCATCAACACCTTCACCGGGTGCCTCCAGGCTTCGCCCCGTCAGGGGTCGCGAGGGTCAGTTCGATCACGGTCAACGAGTACGGCGGCAGGTTCAGCCGGTCCGACTGTGCGCGCTTGAGCTGCTCCAGCCCCTTGGCGCCGAACACCGTCTGGAACTCGCGCACCAGCGCCACCTTGCCGCAGCTGCCGACGTCGAGCGGCGCGTCGACGCCCTTCACCGGGTCCTCGTTCAGCGCCACGAGCACCAGCTTGCCCGCCTTCACGTCGCGCGAGGCGAAGAGCGCCACCGGGCCCGAGGTGCGCGTCGGCAGGCTGGTGTCGAGGAAGCGGCCGCCCTGCCCGTCGTAGTTGCGGAACGCCTGGAACGCCTGCGCCCCCGCGCTCTTCTTCGGCGGGTAGTACCAGACGTACGCGAACCCCACGCCTTCCTGCGCGAAGTGCCCCAGCGCCTCGGCCTGCGCGAGCCCGCCCGACGGGTGCGTGTCCGCGCCGAAGTTGTACTCGCCGATGCTGATGCCGCGGCCCGGGTAGTACTGGTCGATCCACTCCCGCATGCGCGGCAACAGCCGCACCTGGTCGCCGATCCACGACTCGTCGCGGTAGCTCGGGTCCCACAGCGAGCGCGTGGAACGGATGCGCAGCGCGTTGGTCTCCGGGTCGGTGTTGCCCGACGAGCCGATGCCGATGCCCTTGCCCTGCGGGTAGTAGTGGAGGTCGAGCACGTCGATGACCCGCTCGCCCGTCTTCTTCTCGTGCTCCGCCGCCTTCTTCAGGTACCAGGCGATGAGCGGCAGGTTCTCGTGGGCCTTGCGGTCCTTCTTGCCGAAGAGCCCCCCGGCGCGGATGTCGGCCGCGGAGTCGAAGTAGTTGGTCCAGCCCCACTCCGCCGGCCCCGCGATGATGGCGTCGGGGTCCGCCTTGCGAATCGCGCGCGAGAGCGCGAGCGACTTCTCCCACAGCTCGTCGTAGGTGAGCGGCTCCGGGTGCACGTCGCGGTGCGTCTGGCTCCAGAGGTTGGGCTCGTTGTCGAGGAAGTAGAGGTGCACGCTGCGGCCGCGGCCCTTGGCGTCCTCGGTGCGGATCGCCTGCACCCACTCGCCCATGAGCGACGGCGGCCCGGGAATCGAGGTCAACGACGGCGTCCCCGGCTTGAGCTCCCGGCCGTCGGGCGACAGCCCGTTGCCGCACCCCGACTCCGCGTTCTCGAAGTGCTGCTGCTGCGCGAAGAGCGCCTGCGGAAAGCCGCAGCTCGACTTGTCCTTGGCGATGAAGCCCAGCATCGGCACCGTGAGCGCCGTCTTCAGCCCGAAGTCGCGCTGCTGGCCGAGGAACGTCTCGTACGAGTAGCCCTCGAGCCCGGTGTAGTCGACGTTCTTGAAGTACCAGTCGCTCGCGGTGTTCCAGGCGTTGCCGAGCTGCCAGTTGTACCGGGTGCTCAGGTTGCCGCCCCAGCGCCGCCCGGTCGCGCCGATGACCTTCGCGGTGTCGTCCTGCGGCCGCTGCGGGTCGAACGCCACGCCGTAGATGCCCAGGCTCACCGGCCGCCCCGGGCCCGAGCAGTCGACCGCGAAGCTCGCCTCCGCCACCGGCCCCGAGAGCGCCGCCGCCCCGCGCGCGGTCAGCCCCACGTCGTCGAGCTGCACGCCCTTGAAGGCGCCCTTGCGCTTGCCCTGGAAGACGAGCTGCTCGAAGTCCACCGCCTTGGGGTTCAGCGCCGCCATGGGAATGAAGTACTCGCGGAAGCCCCGCACCTCGGAGATGGGAGTCAGCTGGTCGAGGCTCACCCGCGGGAACTTGGACTTCCCGTCGAGCCGCACCTCGACGCCTTCCGCGTAGAGCGCGCTCACCTTGAAGCGCAGCCCGCCGAAGTGGGTGCCCGACGTCTGCTTGCCGAGGATCCACCCGCCGAACTCCGAGAGGTCGACCGTGGCCGGCCCCTTGCCCAGCTCGCGCGGGCTCCAGCCGAAGTCGAGCCAGCCGTTCTTGAGCGCCCCCGTGTACAGCTCTTCCTCGATGTCCGGCGGAGGGCCGACCAGCGCCGGCACCTTGGGCGCCGCCTTCGACTCGCAGGCGAGGAGGAAGACGACCAGGAGAACGGTGGGGAGCCGGGCGAGCATGGTACGAGCCGGTGGGCATGAGACCAGCCACCGGAGGGCCTGTCATGCAAGAACGACCACGCGAAACGTGAACCTCCTCGCGCCCACCCCGCCGCCGTACGACGCGCTCGAATGGGAGAAGCTCCCGTTCGCCCAGAAGACGCGCCTCGTCTGCCAGACGTGGGCGCTGCAGGGCTACGGCGCGCCGCTCGCGGTCCTCGCCGTCTACGCGCTCAAGATCGTCCTCTTCGCCGCCGCGTGGGTGGGCTTCTGCAGCCTGTCGCCTTCGCTCGGCGGGCTCTCCTCCATCGGGGCCTGGTGGGCGCAGCCGCTCGCATTCCAGAAGGCCATCCTCTGGGCGATGGCCTTCGAGTCGCTCGGCCTCGGCTGCGGCAGCGGGCCGCTCACCGGGCGTTATCTGCCGCCGGTCGGCGGCTTCCTCCACTTCCTGCGGCCCGGCACCACCAAGCGGCCGCTCTTCGAGACGCTCCCGCTCCTCGGCGGCACGCGGCGCACCTGGCTCGACGTGGCGCTCTACGCGCTGCACCTGGGCCTGCTCGGCCGCGCGCTCCTCGCCAGCGAGCTCACCAGCGAGCACCTCTGGCCCATCGCGCTGCTGGTGCCGGTGCTCGGGCTCGCCGACCGCACGCTCTTCCTCGCCGCGCGCGCCGAGCACTACTGGACGGTGACGCTCTGCTTCGCCTTCGCCCCCGAGTGGATGGCCGGCGCCAAGTGCGTGCAGCTCGCGCTGTGGTTCTGGGCCGGCGTCTCCAAGCTCAACCGCCACTTCCCCGCGGTGGTGTGCGTGATGCTGAGCAACAGCCCGGTCACCCGCTTCGAGTGGCTGCGCAAGCGGCTCTACCGCGCGTACCCCGACGACCTGCGGCCTTCCTCGCTGGCGACGCTCCTCTCGCACGGAGGCACCGCGCTCGAGCTCGGCGTGCCGCTGGTGCTCGCCGCGAGCGGCGGCGGCCCCACGCTCACCCTCGTGGGCCTGGTGATGATGTGCGCGCTGCACGGCTTCATCCTGAGCTCCGTGCCCATGGCGGTGCCGCTGGAGTGGAACGTGGTCGTCCTCTACGGCGGCTTCTTCCTCTTCGGCGCCCACGCCGACGTGTCCTTCCTGTCGGTGCAGCCCTGGTGGCTCGCCGCAGCGCTGGTGGGGCTCCTGGTGGTGGTGCCGCTGCTGGGCAACCTCAAGCCCGGGTGGATCTCGTTCCTCTGCGCCATGCGGTACTACGCGGGGAACTGGGCGTACGGGGTGTGGCTCTTCAAGGGCGACAGCCACCGGAAGCTCGAGCGGCTCACCAAGGCCGCCCCCTGGGTGCACGACCAGCTCAAGCACTTCTACGACCGGCGCACCGCGGTGGGCCTGGTGGGCCGGGTGCTCGCCTTCCGCGCGATGCATCTGCACGGGCGCGCGCTGCAGCGGCTGGTGCCCAAGCTGGTGACGCGCGTGGAGGACTTCGAGTGGGTCGACGGCGAGCTCGTCGCCGGCCTCGCGCTGGGGTGGAACTTCGGCGACGGCCACCTGCACGACGAGTCGTTCCTCGCGGCGCTGCAGGCGCAGTGCGGCTTCGAGGCCGGAGAGGTGCGCTGCCTCTTCGTCGAGGCGCAGCCGCTCTTCGGAAGCACCCTGAGCTACCGCCTCGCCGACGCGACGACCGGTGTCTTCGAGCGCGGCGAGCTCGAGGTGCGCGCGCTGGAGGCGCTGCAGCCCTGGCCGACTTGACCCGGGCAAGCCTCTCGCGACAAGGCTCGGGCGTGGCCAGCGCGGCGCCCACGTTTCCTCCCGACTTCATCCCCACCCGCCATGGCGCGCGGCGCGACGACGCCCGCGCGGCGCTCGGGCTCGTGCGGCTCGCCATCCGCGGAGAGCCGGAGCCTTCGCGGGCGCTGTGGCGCGACATCGGTCTCGCGCTCATGCAGGGCGACCCGCCGGCCGACCGCTTGGTGGCGTGGATGCAGGCCAACGGCCTCGCGCGCCAGCGGGAGCGCTTCGAGCAGGCGCTGGAGCACGGCATCGAGACGGTGAAGGACGCGCCGGGCCCGCTGCGCGACTTCTTCGCGCTCGTCGACACGCGGCCGCCGTGGGTGAGCGAGCGGCTCCTGCGCGAGGCGCTCCCCATCATTCACCGCGGCGGCATCGACTACTTCTACGTCGGCCGCGACCTCGCCCTGATGGGCGGGTACCAGGCGTCCGCGTTCAACAAGACGCTGCTCATCACCGGCGCGCTGCAGAAGGGGCCCACGCGCCGCGTCGCCGAGACCTCGACCTGGTGGCGCGATTGCACCACCGACGGCGGGCTGGAGCGCTTCGGCGTGGGGTTCAAGGCCACCGTCCGCGTGCGCTTCATCCACGCGCTGGTGCGCAGCGCGGTGCAGCGGCTGCCGGAATGGAACACCCGCGACTGGGGCCTGCCGGTGAACCAGACCGACATGGCGGCGACCGCGCTCGCGTTCCCGATGATCATGCTCGTCGCCGGGCGGCTGCTCGGCGTGCCGGTGTCCTCGCGCGAGGTGGAGACGGCGATGCACCTCGGCCGCTACGTCGGCCACCTCATGGGGGTGGAGCCGCGCTGGCTGCCGTGGGACGAGCAGGAAGGCCTCACCCTGCTCTACCGGCTGAGCCTCAGCATCACCAATGCCGACGCCACCAGCGTGCAGCTCGGCCAGGCGCTGATGGACGAGCCGCTCTCCCGGCACTACGCGTTCCTCGGCGGCCTGCGCGGGCCGCTCGAGCGCCAGCGTCACCTGAGCCTCAGCCGCTTCTTCCTCGGCAAGCAGGGCCTGAAGAACCTCGGCCTGCCGACGTCGACCCTGCCCTGGTACCCGCTGCTGCGCGTACCGGTGAACCTGGGCCGTCACCTCGCGGCGCGCCTGGTGCCCGGCGGGCGCGCGCGCCTGGAGGCGAAGGGCAAGGCGCAGATCCGCGCGGTGCTGGCGCAGATGAGCGGCGCGCACGAGGCGAAGGTCGGCGAGGCCGCGCAGCACCTCGCGCGGTAAGACTGCCGCCATGCCCAAGTGGTCGCTCTCCTCGGCCGACGCCCGGACCCAGCTCGAAGCCGCCTTCGGCGGGAAGCCCACCCAGGCGCAGCTCGCGCTCGCCACCTCCGTCCTCACCGAGTGGCCGTGGGCCGCGCGGGAGACCACCGCGACGTACCTCGCGGCGCTCCTGTTCCTCGCGCTCCACCAGGGGGCCGCGCTCGCCGCGCTGCTGCCCAAGCTGCGCCGCAAGAAGCCCCTCGGTCCCAACGCCGCCGTCCTCGCCTGGCGCGCCGCCGCCTTCGACGCCGCCGAGGCCTACCTGTCCCGGCCCGCGCGCCAGCCGCCCGTCGGCGACGAAGACGTCCCGGCGCTGCCCATCGGCTCGCCCACCAAGGTGCAGGCGCCATGGCTCGCGCTCGCGGACAAGAAGCAGGGGCTCTCGGCGCTGCTCGCCGCGCTGCCCTACGGCCCGGGCACGCACCTCGGCCTTCGCTGCGCGGTGCTCGCTGGCTTCCCGAGGGACCCGCGCATCAGCGCCGCGGTGAGCGCGCTCGCGCTCGCAGCTCCGGTCCGCTCGGAGACCGACCAGCCGCTCTGGCCGGCGCTCGTCTTCTGCCTCGGCGCGCACGCCGACGGCGCGGCCACCGCGGCGCTGCAGACGCTCGCTCGCCAGCAGCCCACCTTCCTCTCCGCCGCACACTTCGTTGACGCGCTCGCACGAGGAACGCCCACGGCGCCGAGCGCGCCGGAGAAGCCGAAGTCCAAGGGCGCGCCCTCGAGCGAGGCCGGGTGGATCGCCTTCTGCGCCGCGGCCCCCGAGGAGCTCGAGCGCCGGCGCCTCTTCGCCGACTGGCTGAGCGGGCGGGACGACCCGCGCGGCGAGTTCATCACCCTGCAGCTCGCTGCCCTGAAGGCGCCCCTCACCCCGGCGCAGGCCAAGCGCGAGCAGCAGCTCCTCAAGAAGCACGGCGCGCAGTGGGCCGCGCCGTTCGCGCGCTTCCGCCGCAAGGGCACCGAGGTGTTCCGCGGCGGCTTCGTGGTGGGCCTGGTGGGGAGCGCGCCCAACGCCGGCAGCGTGCCCGACCCGGCCGTGGCGCCGGTGCAGCTCCTCGAGGAGCTCGACCTCGACTTCGACACCACCTTCGTGCCCGCGCTCGGCGCGCTCCTCGAAGGTCCCCACCTCGACGGGCTGCTGCGCCTGGGCGGCCTCGCCGGCCGCGCCATTCTCCCGGCGCTCGGACGCGCGCGCCCAAAGCTGCGCGCCCT
This sequence comes from Myxococcaceae bacterium, assembly GCA_019694595.1. Classification (GTDB taxonomy): domain Bacteria; phylum Myxococcota; class Myxococcia; order Myxococcales; family Myxococcaceae; genus JAIBBQ01. The sequence goes on along the minus strand of JAIBBQ010000004.1, from coordinate 29,078 downwards.
CGGCTTCGCGGTGAGCGGCCCGTCGGTCCAGCCGGACGCGCTCGCCAAGGCCTTCGCGGCAGCCACCCTGCCCGCCCTCGAGGTGCTCCAGCTCCACGGCCACCGCGGCGCCCCCGCGGACCTCTCGCGCTTCTTCACCGCGCCCGCCTTCGCCCGGGTGCGCGAGCTCTACGTCGACCGGCACGCGCCCATCGCGCAGTGGCGCGCCCAGGCCGACGCGCTGCCGGGCCTGCAGACGCTCCACCTGCTCCCGTACGCCGCCACCACCTGGGGCCGGCCGAGCACCACCATCGACCGCGGGAGCGAGCCGGCGAACCAGGTGACGCTCCGCCGGGCCGGCACGACGTGGGACGTGGAACGGGTCACCACCGCGGGCCGGCCTGCCGTCGACGCGGAGGTGGCCGGGCTCCCGCGCGGCGCGTACGGCCGCCTCTCGCCCTGAGCAGGATTGAGAGGCGAACGGGCGCGTCCCGGCATTACACTGCGCGCGCCATGTCGAAGCTGCTGCTCCTGTCGATCATCATCATGATGGTCGTCATTCCGGTGAAGGCGTCGAAGGCGAAGAACCCGCTCGTCGGGGCACGCCGCGCACTCGGGGGCTACCTCGCCTACTGCTTCTTCTATTGGATCGCCGTGGTCTACGTGTACTTCTTCCTCATCGTCGGCCGCGACCCCACCGAGCTGCTCTCGCACACCGTGCACGACTGACGCCGCATGAGCGCGCCGAGCGACCTGGAGATCCGCGACGTCACCGAGGCCGACCTCACCGAGGTGGCCCGCCGCGCCGCCGAGCTGGTGCGCCTGCACCACCGCTGGGACTCGCGGCGCTTCATGCTCGTCGAGCCGCTGGAGGCCGGCTACCGCCGCTTCCTGGCCTCGCAGCTCGGGCAGAGCGGCGTGGTGCTCCTGGTCGCGCTGCGCCGCGGCGCCTGCGTGGGCTACCTCTACGGCGCGCTCGAAGACCGCGACTGGCCGTCGCTGCGCGATGCGTGCGGCGCCATTCACGACGTCTACGTCGACGCCGACCAGCGGGGGAAAGGCGTGGCCCGGGCGCTGATGTCCGCCGCGCTCGAGCGGCTCAAGGCCCTGGGCGCCCCGCGGGTGGTGCTCTCGTCCGCCCAGTCCAACACCGAAGGCCAGGCGCTCTTCGAGAAGCTCGGCTTTCGCCGCACCATGGTGGAGTTCACCCGCGAGCTGTGACGGAACGCAACGGTCCGAGCGGGCGTCGCAGCGGGTGGTATGGTGCCCGCGGTTCCGGCGCCCTTCCGTCCGGTACGAGACCACACAATGACCAAGGCACCGCAGCTCCCCGAGTCCCAGGGCACCGACGACCAGGTTGACGCCGACCTGTTCGACTACGCGGCCATCAAGGCCTGGCTGGGGTTCATCTGGCGTTCGGTGGGCCGCCACCGGGTGGTGGCCGCGGTCACCTTCGTGCTCGTGCTCGGCCTCGCCAGCTTCTTCAGCTGGGTGGTGCCGAAGAAGTTCGAGTCCACCACCACGCTGCTCGCCAACCGCGACGACCTGATGGCGCAGCTCGGCAACCCGCACCGCATGCAGTCGTTCGACATGGACGGGCCGACCCGCGCCGCCCAGGAGCAGGTGCTGAGCCGCCAGAACCTCGAGGCGATGATCAAGAGCACCAACCTCATCGAGCACTGGGACCAGAACCGGCACCCGGTGCTCAAGCTCAAGGACAAGCTCTTCGGCGAGGCGCCGGCCGACCAGAAGTTCGACAACATGGTGGGCACGCTCGAGAAGCGGCTCAACGTCTTCACCGGCCCCAACGGTACGGTGACCATCACCATCTACTGGCCGCACGCCGCGATGGCGCGCCAGCTGGTGGAGACCGCGCAGCAGAACTTCCTCGAGATGCGGCATTCCGGGGAGGTCAACGCCATCGGCGAGGCCATCTCCATTCTCGAGCTGCGCGCCGGCGAAGCGCAGCAGGCGATCGACGAGTCGATCGAGAACGTGCAGAAGGTCGCCGAGGAACGCACCAAGGGCGGCAAGGAGAAGTCGCCCAAGCCCGCGGCCCCGGTGAAGCCCAAGGCGGCCACCGCCACCACCGAGACGCCGCAGCAGGAGCTCAGCCAGCTCAAGTTCCTCATCCGCAACAAGCGGCGCGCCATCTCCGACCTCGAGGAGTTCCGCTCGCGGCGCCTCACCGAGCTCCAGGGCCAGCTCGCGGAACAGAAGGTCATCTATTCCGACAGCCACCCGGTGGTGCTCGACATCAAGGAGCGCATCGAGGCGATGCAGAAGGAATCGCCGCAGATCCAGCAGCTGCGCCGCGACGAAGAAGCGCTCATCGAGGAGTACAAGTCGCGCGGCGGCAAGGACGTCAACGCCAACGCCGAGCCCGGCTCGGCGCGCCCGCGCAACGTGGAGCTGGAGCTCGACAACGTGCTGCGCGACGTGCTCCCCGACCTGCGCGACGACCCCGCGGTGACCGCGGCCCGCGACCAGCTGCGCATGGCCACCGCCCGCTACCAGGACATCCTGATGCGCATCGACGCCGCGCGCATCGAGCTCGACACCGCGCGCGCCGCCTTCAAGTACCGCTACAGCGTGGTGCGCCCCGCCCAGACGCCGCGCAAGCCGGTCTCGCCCAACGTGCCGCTCATCGTCATCGGCGGCTTCCTGGGCGGCATCATCTTCGCGTTCTTCGCCTCCGCGGCCATCGACACCTTCCGCGGCAAGGTGGTCGAGGTGTGGCAGGTCGAGAAGAAGCTGGGCATTCCCGTGCTCGCCGACATCCGCCAGGTCTGAAGAAGGCCTCCCACGCCGCATGCTCTGGCTCTTCGACACCCTGCTCACCCTGGCGGCGCTGCTGCTGCTGGTGCCCGTGGGCTACCTGGGCTTCCTGACCCTGCTCTCTGGCCGGCTCCCGGCGCCCAAGCCCGGCGGCGAGCAGCTGCGGTTCGACCTCGTGGTGCCCGCGCACAACGAGGAACTGGGCATCGGCCGCACGGTGAACAACCTGCTCGAGCTCGACTGGCCCAAGGCGCAGTTCCGGGTGCTGGTGGTGGCCGACAACTGCAAGGACACCACCGCGCAGAAGGCGCGCGACGCCGGCGCCACGGTGCTGGAGCGCTTCTCGGACACCGAGAAGGGCAAGGGCTACGCGCTGCACCACGCCTTCACCCAGTCGCTCAAGGACAAGCGGGCCGACGCGGTGGTAGTGGTCGACGCCGACACCCTGGTGTCGAAGAACCTGCTGCGCGCGTACGCCAGCCGGCTCGCCCAGGGGGCGCTCGCGGTGCAGGCGCACTACGGCGTGCTGGAAGAGAAGTCGTCGTGGCGCACCCGGCTGATGCGCATCGCCTTCAGCGTCTTCCACGGCGTGCGCTCGCTGGCGCGCGAGCGGCTCGGCGTCAGCTGCGGCCTGCGCGGCAACGGCATGTGCTTCGCGCACGCGCTCATCGAGAAGGTGCCGCACGACGCCTTCAGCGTGGTGGAAGACGTGGAATACGGCCTGCGCATCGGCAAGCAGGGCATCCGCGTCTGGTACGCGCACGAGGCCGAGGTGCTGGGCGAGATGGTGTCCAGCGAGAAGGCGAGCCGCTCGCAGCGCCGCCGCTGGGAAGCCGGGCGCCTGGCGCTGATGAAGCAGCACGGCTGGCCGATGCTCTCGCTGGGGCTCGACAACCGCAGCCTGATGCAGGTCGACCTGGCCGCCGACATCCTGGTGCCGCCGCTCACCTGGCTGGCGGCGCCGGTGTTCCTGGGCTTCGCGCTCGCGGGCGTGCTGTCGCTCCTGCAGTCGTCGCCGCTGGTGGCGCTCTACCCGCTGTCCGTCGCGCTGCTGACGCTGGTGCTCTACGTGCTGCGCGGGTGGATGCTGTCGGGCGTGGGGCTGCGCGGCCTGGGCGACCTCGCGTACGCGCCGTTCTACATGGCTTGGAAGATCGCCCTCATGGTGAGGCCCGCCGCCGAGAAGAAGGGCGAGTGGGTGCGCACCACCCGCGAGGCCGAGGTGAAGGAAGAGCCCAAGTGACCGCGGTCGCCCAGCCGAGCTTCGGCCGCAGGGCGAGCCAGGCCGCGGGCGCGGTGGTCCTCTTCGGCGGGCTGTTCGCGCTCGCCGCGCTCACCGGGCTGCTCATCGCCGTGGGCAACGGCAACCCGGCCATGGCCTTCGCGGTGCCGGTGGGCGTGGGCGCGCTCTACGGCGTGTGGAAGCTGCCGCTGCGCTACTCGGCGATGGGCGTGCTCTTCCTGATGTTCGTGGCCGACTACCTGCCCGAAGGCGCGTACTCGAACTACTGGACCTCGCCGTTCAACATCCTCGGACAGTTCCTGTTCTTGAACCTCTCGGCGCTGAGCGGCATCGGCGCGCTGCGCTTCCCCGGCCTCGACCTGATGGTCATCGCCCTGCTCGCGCTGTCGGGCATTCGCCGGGCGCTGGGCATTCGCATCGACGTGCGGGCGCCGGGCGCGCGCCTGCTCAACGGCGTGCTGATGGTGGAGCTGCTCGCGGTGGTGGGGCTCGACGTGTGGGGCACGCTCACCGGCGGCAACTTCAACGAGTCGCTCTGGCAGCTGCGGCAGCTGCTCCTCTTGCCGATGATGACCTTCATGTTCATGGCGGCGATTCCCGGCCGCACCAAGGACCTGAAGCTCATCGCCAAGGTGATGGTGGCGGGCGCGGTCATCAAGTCGTTCTGCGGCATGTACTTCCACTTCATGGTCGTGCGGCCGCAAGGGCTGGTGGTGGAGTTCACCACGTCCCATTCCGACACCCTGCTCTTCGTGCCGCTGCTCGGCATGCAGATCGCCTTCTTCTTCTTCACCCGGCGGATCCGCGCGGCGTGGCGCACCGCGCTCCTGTGGATGCCCATCGTCGTCTACGGGATGATCCTCAACGATCGGCGGCTCGCCTACGTGAGCCTCGGCGGCTGCTTCTTCTGCCTGATGCTGATGGTCGACGCGCGCCACACCGCGCGGCGCAAGGTGCTCAAGGCCTTCATCCTGCTCTCGCCGCTCATCGCCGTGTACACGGGCGCGGGGTGGAACTCGAACAACCCGGTCTTCGGCGGCGCGCAGCTCATCAAGTCGCTCATCAAGGGCGACCAGGCGCAGAGCGGCGCGGACTACCGCGACATCGAGAACTTCGACGTGCTCTACACGTGGAGCGAGGCCTCGCCGATGCCGGCGGGCTTCGGGCACACGTTCCTCGAGCCGGTGAAGCTGCCCGACATCTCGTTCGCGATGCCGACGTACCAGTACCACCCGCACAACACGATTCTCTGGATGTGGACCATCGGCGGGGTGTTCGGCTTCTTCGCGCTCTTCGCACCCATGGTGGCCTGCGTGTTCCTCGCGGCGCGCGCGTTCCGGCGGGCGACCGACCCCGTCGACCAGACCGCCTGCATGACCTGCATCTTCATGGTCATCGCCCACGCGAATCAGTGCTTCGGCGACATGGGCACTCGCACGTACTTCGGCTCCATGGGCATGGCGGTGGCGATGGCCGTGGCCAGCAAGCTCGCGGTGCGCCTGGGCGCCTGGCCCGCGCCGACGGCGAGCAAGGGCGCGCAGTACGAGGCGCTGCCGCCCATCACCGCGCTCGGCCCGACCGACGAGACGATCCGCCTGCCGCCCGGCGCCGGCGTGCGCTGACGTCGAGCGCGGTCGACTGACGACGCTCCGCACTGCCGCGATACACGCCCTGCGCGCCTGTCGCGCTGCTCGGTGCATCGAGCGTGTCGGTGTCCTTCGCGGCGTGACGCCCGGGCCCCCTGCCTGCGTCCAAGGCACGAGATCAACTCGGCGCCGGTGTGGGTACGCCGCCTGCATTGCCCCCTGTCCGCGGACATGAAGTCCGTCACTCACAAGGCAAGGGGTAGGACCGATGAAGACTCAAACGATGCTGGCGTCCGTCATGGCCGCCGCGGCGCTCGCGGTGGGGAGCATGGGCTGTGGCCAGGTGGACAAGAGCGAGTGGCCCACCGAGAACGAGGCGATGAACGCGCCCGTGTATTCGAGCGAGGTGGCGCCCCCCAAGAGCTCGAGCGACCAGTGCTACTACTACTGGCACATTTACTATAAGTACACCTACAAGGAGCGTGCCGGGTACTGGAGCAGCTGCGGCTTCGAGGTGTGCGAGTACATCGGCATTCCGGTCAGCAACCTGACCGGCTGCAACAACTACTCGGCGGGCGAAGGCGGCATCTGCGCCGGCGGGCTCCCCTTCTGCTGAGCGGCGCCACGTCTCGAGTGACTCACACCGAGTGACGCCATGACCCCGGGCGGGCCGTCGTACATCATCAATCCGACGGCCACGCCGGCCGACTTCGACGTGGTGGTCCTTCACGTCAGAGGCGTGCCGGCGTGCTCGGGGGCGGTGGTCGCGCCGACGGTGGTGGTGACCGCGGCGCACTGCGTGGCGCAGGTCTCGAAGGACGCGGTGACGGCATCCGTCGGCACCCCTTCGAGCGATGTGCGGGTCCCCTCCAGCGTGGAGCTCGACCCGTCGTACGACTCCACGCGGCACCTGCACGACCTCGCGGTGCTCCGGTTCGACCAGCCGCTCGCCTCGAAGCCGCTCGCGCTCGCGACGCGACCGGCCGAGGTGGGCACGCTGGTCTCGCTGGCGGGCATCGGCGCGACGGACGCCAGCGCGGCGCCCGTGGAAGGGTTCGAGCCGAAGGTGAACGAAGGCACCGCGCGCGTCGCCCAGGTCGAAGCCTCTTGGCTGCGCCTCGACGGCGCCCCGTCGTTCTCGTGCCACGGCGATTCCGGAGGCCCGGTCACCGTGCAGGACGGCAGTGGCTACCGCCTGGTGGGCGTGGTGACGGCCGGAGACGAGAAGTGCAGCGCGTACTCGGTGGTGGCGCGCGTCGACAACAGCAAGTGGCTCACCTCGCAGCTCGGGCCCGAGCCCATCGTCGGCGGCTGCGCCGTGGCGCCGGGTGGCGGAGCGGGCCTGGGGCTCGTGCTGCTGCTGGCCGCGGCCCTGCGCAGGTCTCGCCGTCGGCGGTGAGCCCCGGGGCTCCCGCGGGACCGTTCCCCCCATCCCCTCGCAATTCCTGCATCTGGAGCCCGAGCGGGGCTAAGGTGCCCGGCTCGCGTATGCGCCGGTCCGTCCTCGTCCTGATCCTCGCTTTCGCTGCTTCCGCCCTCGCCCAGGGTGCGCCCGCGGCCGCCCCGAAGCCCGCGGCCAAGGACGCCAAGAAGGACCCCAAGAAAGACGCGAAGAAGACCGACGCCAAGCCGGGCACCGCGGCGAAGGACGCCGACGGCAAGCCGGCGCCCATCGCCCCGCCTGCGGTGTCTCCGTCGGGCACGCCGAGCCCCAGCGGAGAGAAGGACGCCAAGACCGACGCCCAGCCGGAGCAGAAGGCGAAGACGCGCTTCTTCGAGGGCATGGGCAAGACGCCCGAGCAGGTGAAGCAGCTCGAGGAGCTGTCGGCGGCGCTCGAGACGTACGAGCAGGAGTCGAAGGACTTCAAGCGCGAGGTCCAGCTGCTGGTGGAGAAGAAGTACGAGGAGAAGCGCACCGGGCTCTCGTCGAGCTACGAGAAGGCGATCCGCGACCTGGAAGTGCTGGAGCGCCGCGAGCGCCTCGACGCCATCGCGCAGTTCGAGGAGTTCCTCCAGCGCTACCCCGACGACCCCAAGTACACGCCCGACGTGATGTTCCGTCTGGCCGAGCTCTATTACGAGCGCTCGAGCGACGACCAGTCGCTGGCGATGCGGGAGTTCGAGGAAGCGACCAAGAAGCTCGACCCCGAGAAGAACCCCACTCCGCCGCCCGAGCCGAAGGTCGACTTCTCGAAGTCCATCGGCCTCTACCAGCGCCTGATTTCCCAGTTCCCCAAGTACCGGCTGAACGACGCCGTGTACTACCTGCTCGGCTACTGCCTGGAGAAGATGGAGAAGTTCGAGGACAGCCGCGCGGCGTACACCACGCTCATCGCGACCTTCCCCAAGTCCAAGTTCACCACCGAGGCCTGGGTCCGCCTGGGCGAGTACTACTTCGACGCCTTCGACGTGCCCGACGCGCTCACCAAGGCGGCCGAGGCCTACGAGCACGCCACCGAGGACAAGACGCACCCGCTCTACGACAAGGCGCTCTACAAGCTCGGGTGGACGTATTACCGCATGGACAACTTCGATGAGGCGGTCGACCGCTTCATCGCGTTGCTCGACTACTACCAGGCGAAGGCGAAGGAGCGCGGCGACGAGACGGCCGGCGGCGACCTGCGCGCCGAGGCGATGCAGTACACCGCGGTCAGCTTCGTCGACGAGAAGTGGGGCAGCCTCGCCAAGGCCCAGGAGAAGATCGGCAAGCTCGGCGGCCGCCCGTGGGAAGGCGAGCTCTACCGCCGCATGGCGGACATCTACTTCGACCAGACCAAGGGCGCGGAGGCCATCGAGGCGTACCGGCTGGTGCTGCAGAAGGACCCGCTCACCAAGGACGCGCCGCAGATCCAGCAGAAGATCGTCCAGGCGTACGAGCGCGACCGCAAGCTCGAGGAAGCGTTCGCCGAGAGCTCGAAGCTCGCCAACATGTTCGGGCCCGGCACGCCGTGGAACGAGAAGTGGAAGCGCGACCCCGACGTCATCACCGCCGCGGCGGAGCTGGCGGAGAAGAGCCTGTACTCGACGGCCATCTACCATCACCAGCAGGCGCTGGTGTTCAAGCAGGAAGGCAAGTTCGAGCAGGCGAAGACCACCTTCGAGACGGCGGCCAAGGCGTACGGCACGTACCTGCAGCGCTTCCCGCGCTCGAAGAACGCGTACGAGCTGCAGTTCTATTACGCGGAGTGTCTCTACAACTCGCTGCAGTTCGCGGCGGCCGGCAAGGCGTACGCCGACGTGCGCGACTCGTCGCAGGACGTGAAGTACCTGAACGACGCGGCCTTCAGCGCGGTGCTGTCGTGGCAGAAGCAGCTGCAGCTCGACATCGCGGCCGGCAAGCAGCCCGAAGGCAAGGTGCTCAAGTCGACCGAGCGGCCCGAAGGCGAGAAGGTGGTGAAGAGCCCGCTCACCGCCACCGAGCAGGCGCTGGTCGACGCGTCCGACATGTACCTGAAGAAGGTGGCCCAGCCCGACGAGAAGGGCCCGCAGGTCGCCTACAAGGCCGCGGAGCTGTACTACGTGCACAACGACTTCGAGGAAGCGCGCAAGCGCTTCAAGTCGATCATCACCACGTACCCGAAGAACGAGGTGGCGAAGTACGCGACCAACCTCACCATCGAGACGTACCTCATCGACAAGAACTGGGCGAAGGTCGAAGAGGTCGCCGCGGAGCTGGCGGCCAACAAGGACGTCATCGACCCCAAGAGCGACCTCTACGCCCAGCTGACCAAGTTCAAGCTCGGCGGCCGGTTCAAGCTGGCCGAGGAGCTGATGGCCAAGGGCGACTACGACGCGGCGGCCAAGAAATACATCGAGCTGGTCGACGAGGAACCGAAGCACGAGTTCGCGGACAAGGCGCTCAACAACGCGGCCGTCTGCTACGAGAACACGCGCCGGTTCGACTCCGCGCTGCGCCTGTACGAGCGCATCTTCCGCGAGTACCCGAATTCCAAGCTCGCCGACGCCGCGCTCTTCCGCGTCGCGGTGAACGCCGAGAATTCGTACGACTTCGACAAGGCGGTCGACAGCTACCAGAAGCTGGTGAAGGACTACCCGACGTCGAAGGACCGCGAGTCGGCGATGTACAACACCGCGCGTCTGCTCGAAGGTCTGCAGCGCTACAACGAGGCGGCGAGCGCGTACCTCAAGTACGTGGACACGTTCCCCAAGAGCGAAGACGCGCCGAAGAACCAGTACCGCGCGGCGCTCATCTACGAGAAGCAGGGCGACTACCCGAAGGAGATCGGCGCCCTGTCCGAGTTCATCCAGCGCTTCACCAACGAGAAGGCGCAGAGCGAGCTGGTGGTCGAGGCGAAGAAGCGCATCGGCGAAGCGGACATGAAGCTCGGCAAGGAAAGCGACGCGCTCAAGGCGTTCGCGTCGTGCGCGGACGAGTTCGACAAGCGGGCCTTGAAGCCCGAGGACAAGCCCATCGCGGCCGACGCGGCGGCGTACTCGCGCTTCCAGCTCGCGGAGGCGGACCTCAAGGAGTTCGACAAGCTCAAGATCTCCGGCTCGGGCAACGCGCTGAAGAAGAGCTTCGAGGCGAAGAAGGGCCGCGTGAAGGCGGTGCAGGAGAGCTACGACAAGGTCATCAAGTACAAGCGCATCGAGTGGACGCTGGCGGCCTTCTACCGCAAGGGGTACATCCTCGAGCGCTTCGCGCAGACGCTGACCGAGACGCCGGTGCCGGCGGAAGTGAAGCGGCTGGGTGAAGAAGCGGTGGTCGCCTACCAGGACCAGCTCGCCGGCTTCACCGTGGCGCTGGAAGACAAGGCGGTCGAGAACTACGCGGGCACGCTGACCGAGGCGCGCAAGAATCGCATCTCGAACGAGTGGACCAAGCGCACCCTGGAGTCGCTCAACCGGTTCCGCCCCAAGGAGTACCCGGTGCTCAAGGACCCCAAGAGCCAGCTCGCGGGCGGCTCGGTGTACGCCGAAGGCATGGTCCAGAGCGTCGAGGGCCCGGCGCGCCCGGCGGAAGCGCCGCAGAAGCTCAAGAGCAACGACGACAAGTGAGGGTGGCCCGTGGCGCCCCGTGCCCGCAGCGCACCGAGTGAAGCGGCGGCGCGGGTCCGGCACCTCATCGCGCTCGACGCGGAGAACGTGCTGCGGCGCCTCGGCGAGCGGCAGGCGGAGATGGTGCGGCTCTTCTCCCGGCTGCGCGAGCGCGGGCCGTTGCTCGAGCCGCTGCACAGCTGGTTCGACTCGGTGGCCTTCGCGGAGCTGGCGGCGCTCTCGCCGCACGAGCAGCGCGCGGTGAACGCGTTCTACGCGCAGCTCGGCGAGCTGCGCTGGTACCTGCGCTACACGGAAGAGATGCCGGGGCAGGTGCAGCTCGCGCTGGCGCAGCGGGCGCGCGCGCTCGCCGAAGGGCACCACGCGCTGACCGCGGCCATCGGCCCGCCCGACGGCGTGGGGGCGCCGGTGGTCGAGGCCCGGGTGGTGGGGCGCGGCAGCAGCAAGCGCCGCCGAGGCTGAGCGATGGAGCCCATCTCCCTGCGCGCGGCGAGCCGGGTGTGGCTGCGCATCGGGCTCCTGTCGTTCGGCGGGCCCGCGGGGCAGATCGCGCTGATGCACGGCGAGCTGGTGGACCGCCGCCGGTGGATCTCCGACGCGCGCTTCCTGCACGCGCTGTCCTTCTGCACGCTCTTGCCCGGGCCGGAGGCGATGCAGCTGGCGACGTACGTGGGCTTCCTGATGCACCGGCTGCCGGGCGCGCTGGTGGCGGGCGGCCTCTTCGTGCTCCCCGGGGCGCTGGTGATGCTGGCCCTGAGCGCGCTCTACGGCGCGTTCCACCGCTCGTTCCTGGTGGAGGCGCTCTTCCTCGGGCTCAAGGCGGCGGTGGTGGCGCTGGTGGTGCACGCGGTGGCGCGGGTGGCGAAGCGCGCGCTCAAGGGCCCGGTGCACTGGGCAGTGGCGGGCGCGTCCTTCGTGGCGCTGCTCGCCTTCCAGGTGCCCTACCCGGCGGTGGTGCTGGCGACGGGGCTCCTGGGCGCGGTGCTCGGCGCACGGGCCGCGGGCCAGGGCGGCGCGGCGGCGGCGGCAACGGCGGTGCCCACGCTCATCGACGCGATGGAGGCGCGCGGGGAGCTCGCCCACGCGCGGCCCTCGTGGCGCCGCACGGTGGCGACCTTCGCGGTTGGGCTCGCGCTGTGGGCCCTCCCGCTCCTCGGCGTGGCGTGGGCGCTGGGCCCGGAGAGCCTGTGGGCCAAGGAGGCGCGGCTGTTCTCCGAGGCGGCGGTGGTGACCTTCGGCGGGGCGTACGCGGTGCTGGGCTTCATCGCGCACCAGGTGGTGGAGCTGGGCTGGCTGTCCCCGCAGCAGATGGTCGACGGCCTGGGGCTGGCGGAGACGACGCCGGGGCCGCTCATCCTGGTGCTGGAGTTCGTGGGGTTCCTGAGCGCGCACCAGCACCCGGGCGGGCTGTCGCCCTTCGGGGCGGGGGCGCTGGGCGCGGCGGTGACGCTGTGGGCGACGTTCGTGCCGTGCTTCCTGTGGATCCTCGCGGGAGCGCCGTGGGTGGAAGCGCTCCGGGGCAACGTGCGCCTGCGCGGGGCGCTGGGGCTCATCACCGCGGCGGTGGTGGGCGTCATCGCCCAGCTGTCGCTGTGGTTCGCGCTGCACACCCTCTTCGCGCAGGTGGGCGAGCGCGCGCTGGGCCCGGTGAGGCTGCCGTGGCCGGAGCTCGCGACGGTGCAGTGGCCGGCGGCGGTGCTCTGCGCGGTGGCGCTGGTGCTGGTGCTGCGCACCAGGGTCGGCGTGGGCTGGGTGCTGGCGGGCTGCTCGGCGGGCGGGCTCGCGGCGCGGCTACTCGCGGGCTGACTTCGCGCTCCACCGCGCGTAGCGGCGCTCGGCGTCGTCCCAGCGCACGTTGGCCATGAAGGCGTCGACGTACCGCGCGGCGGCGGCGCCGTAGTCGAGCGCGTAGGCGTGCTCGTAGAGGTCGAGCACCAGCAGCGGCGCCGCGCCGGAGAGCGACTGGGTGTGGTGGCCGCTCCAGTCGATGGTGAGCTCCTGCCGCTCGGGGTGGAAGGACAGCACGGTCCATCCGCTTCCGCCGGACAGGGCGAGGGCGCAGGCGCGGAAGAGCTCCTCGAAGCGGGCGAAGGAGCCGAAGGTCCTGGCGAGCGCCTTCTCCAGCGCGCCGGACGCCTTGCCGTCGCCGCCGAGGTTGGCGAAGTAGGCCTCGTGGAGCGCCACCGAGTTGCGGAAGGTGAGCTCCCGCTCCTTCAGGCCCGCGACGAGGAAACCCGGCGTGTCCTTGGTGACGCGGGCGAGCTCGGCCTCGACCTTGGAGAGGTTCTTGAGGGCGCCGCCGTAGTTGTTCTCGTGGTGGGAGACGAGGAGGCGCTCGGAGAGGCCGGGGAGCTTCGCGGGGTCGAAGGGGAGCGGCTTGAGGGCGCGGGCCGCGGGAGGTGCAGCAGTCCCTCCATCGGCCGCGAGCGCGGCGGGGGCGACGGAGAGGGTGAGGAGCATGTCGCGCCGGCTGAGGGTCATGGTGGCGGGACCCTAGGCGTGGTCTGCGCCTCGGAGTCAGCGAGAACGAGGAATCCACGAGGCCACGCAGCAGAGGACGCGGACGCAGCGGCGCACTGAAGGACGCGGCTTCAAGAATCAGGCCGAGCCAGGGCGCCAGGTCGTGCTGGAGCGGGATGAGGGCCGGGCGGGACCTGGTTCTTGTGACACCAAACCTGAGCTTATACGCGCAAGAATTGATGCATTTTAATAGCATCGTTGGTCTCATGTTTGGTGTAGTTGAAAAAGTCGCCCCCGCCCGGGCTCTGGCGTGGGGCCATTCGAGCGTCGGTCTTTGAAGGCCCCCCTCCCCATGCCTTTGCCGCGATGAGGAGCGCCCCCGGCCGAGGCGGAGCGCCGCCGCCGCTGCCCCCGGTCCCGGGTCGAACAGCGCCCCGTGCGCCCCCTCCCACACCCTCCGACAGCCCCCTCTCGTGGCTTGCAGGGGCCCCCTTCTGGTGTTGAAACCTCGACCCGTGACTCTCCTCTCTCGCCGCGGCGTCCTGGCGCCCGCCGCCCTCGCGCTCGCCCTGGGCTGCGCCACCACGTCGCAGAACACCCAGAGCGGCTCCTCCGGTCCGGCCCCCGCCGAGACCCCCGAGGTGCCGTACGAGGCGAAGCCCGCCGCGCCTGCTCAGCCCGCTGCCGGCCCTGCCGCGACCACGCCCGCCGCCGGAGGCGCTGCGCCCGCCGCCGCGCCCGCCACCCCGCCGCCGCCGCCCGAACCCAAGTACGACTCCAGCACCCAGGCCTCCTTCCGCGCCGGCGTCGACGCCGCCAACAAGGGCGACTGGGACGCCGCCGAGCGCGCCTTCAAGGACACCCTCAACCGCAACTCCAAGGCCGACTACGCCTGGACCAACCTCGGCACCCTGGAGGAGCACCGCGGCAACGACTCCGACGCCGAGAGCGACTACCGCAAGGCCATCGCCATTCGCCCGGACCAGCTGTCCGCCTGGGAAGCCCTCGCCCGCCTGAGCTGCCGCCGCGGCCGCTGCGCCCAGTTCGAGTCCGAGGTGCGCTCCACCATCGCCCAGCAGCCCGCCAACCTCGCGCTGCGCGTGGCGCTCGTCTTCGCGCTCGTGCAGCAGAACAAGCTCGACCCCGCCGCCGCCGAGGCCAAGAAGGTCCTCAAGGCCGACGAGCGCAACGTGAAGGCGATGCAGCTCCTCGCACAGGTGTACTTCAGCGAGCAGAAGACCGAGCTCGCCAAGATGGTGCTCGAGAACGCCCGCGCGGTGGACTCGGGCGACGCCGCCACCCACAACGCGCTCGGCCTCGTCTACCTCGCGCTCAAGCAGAAGCCGGAAGCGCTCGACGCCTTCAAGCAGGCCTCCGCCCTCAAGCCGGACTTCGCCGAGGCCCGCAACAACTTCGGCGCGCTCCTCAACGAGGCCCAGGACTACGAGTCCGCAGCCCGCGAGCTGGAGATGGCCGTCGCCGCCGCCCCCGGCTTCGCCGCCGCCCGCCTCAACCTCGGTAACGCCTACCGCGGCAAGCTCGACCTCCCCAAGGCGATGACCCAGTACAAGGAAGTGCTCAAGCTCAAGCCCGAGCTGCCCGACACCTACTTCAACCTCGCCATCCTCCACCTCGACTCCGAGGTCCCCGGGCTCGACACCATCGAGCGCTACCGGACCTCCATCGACTACTTCCAGAAGTTCCGCGAGAAGGGCGGCAGGGACGAGCGCGTCGAGCAGTACTTGAAGGACGCCACCAAGGGCATCGAGAAGGAAGAGCGCCGCCGCGAGCGCGAGAAGAAGGACGCGCTCAAGAAGGCCCAGAAGGCGGAAGACGACAAGAAGAAGGCCGCCGACGACGCCAAGAAGGCCGAGGAAGACGCCAAGAAGAAGGCGGCCGACGACGCCAAGAAGGCGGAAGACGACAAGAAGAAGGCCGAAGAAGACGCCAAGAAGAAGGCCGCCGAGGACGCCAAGAAGGCCGCCGCCAAGCCCGCCAAGCCGGCCGGGAAGCTGACCGACGAAGCGCCGGCTCCCACCCCCGCCAAGCCTGCGGGTAAGCTCTCGGACGACAAATGAGCGCCCTCCCCCGCCTCGCTCTCGCGCTGTCGCTCCTGGCCTCGGCCCTGGCCGTCGCCCAGGCCCCCCCGGCCAAGAAGAAGAAGGTCATTCGCCTCGACGCGCTGACCGTCGAAGGCCGCATCCAGAAGCCCCAGGCCTTCTATTACCTGCAGCGCAGCCAGCTGAACTTCGACGAGATCAACCGGGCAGAATCCTTCATTCCCAAGGTGGAGAAGAGCGTCGACAAGGACGTGTTCTGATCCTTGCCCACACCCCCATGCGGGGCTAGATCTCCAAGCAACTTCCTTTCGTTACAAACTCCGTCGACGCGCGGAACTTTTCGAGGGCGCGCGAGGTCCGTCGAACATGGCAACTGTGGCTCCGGTGGGTCTCAAGAACTTGCGCATCGCCCTCATCCAGGGCGCGAAGATCACCGAGGATCGCACGCTCAAGCGCCGCGGCCCGGTGAGCATCGGCACCGACCCCAAGAACACCTTCGTGGTGCCGGTCTCCAACCTGCCCGCGACCTTCACCCTCTTCGAGTACGTCAACAACCAGTTCTCCCTGGTCTTCAGCGACCAGATGGACGGCAAGGTCAAGGTCGGCGACTCCGAGCTCACCTTCGACGCGCTCAAGCAGCAGGGCATGGCCGTCAAGCGCGGCAACGTCTACGTGGTGCCCCTCAAGGACTCCATGAAGGGCCGCGTGGGCGTGGGCGAGGTCTCGCTCCTCTTCCAGTTCGTCACCCCGCCCCCCGAGCCCCCGAAGCCCGAGCTGCCGCCCGGCATCAAGGGCAGCCTGCTGTCGGGCATCGACCAGCTGTTCTTCAGCATCCTCGCCGCGTCGATCCTGGTGCACTTCTCCGGCGCCGGCTTCATCGCCTGCCAGCCCATGCCCCCCGAGCGCGAGCTGTCGCTCGACGAGCTCAACGACCGCTTCGCCAAGGTGATGATGCCCACCCCGGTCGACAAGCCGAAGGTGGTCGAAGAGAAGCCGGGCAAGGAAGAGAAGAAGGAAGAGAAGACCGAGAAGAAGGAAGTGGCCGAAGCCAAGCCGACCTCGGCGGGCGAGAAGAAGGCGGCGCTCGAGAAGAAGGTCGCCAGCAAGGGCCTCCTCAAGATCCTCGGCTCCTCGGGCGGCAACGGCGCCATCGACGACGTGCTCGGCTCCTCGACCGGCTCGGGCAACATCGCCGAGGCGCTCACCGGCGCCGGCGGCGTGCAGGTGGGCACCGCCGACGGCATGGCGGGCGGCCCCAAGGGCGGCGCCGCGGGCACCGCGGCCGGCATCGGCGACCTCGGCACCTCGGGCGGCGGCAACGTCAACCTGGGCGACAAGAAGGAAGTCGCGGTGAAGGGCCGCGTGGCCGACGTGGCGCCCGAGGTCGACTCCGGCGACGTCGACCGCGAGGCGCTCACCAAGTACGTGCGCGCGCGCCGGGCGGCGATCCAGGGGTGCTACGAGAAGGAGCTCAAGCGCAACCCGTCGCTCAAGGGCAAGGTGGTGGTGCGCTTCGAGATCGGCACCAACGGCCGCCCGCAGGACGTGGAAATCGAAGAGAACTCGCTGGGCAACGACGCGGTGGCGAGCTGCATCCGCACCCTGATTCGCGGCTGGGTCTTCCCCTTCAAGCCCGAAGCGCCCGCGCCGGTCGCCTTCCCGTTCGTCTTCTCCCCCGCGTCCTGAGGCGGGGCTCGCGCCCTCGTCAGGGAACTCCCGCTTCGACGGGGGTGCGGTTCACGGGTAGTGTTCGCCGCGCATGAAGCCCAAGCGCCTGTCAGAGCTGCGCGCGCTGATCCAGTCGGCGGAATTCACCGCCTGGTGGCAGAGCCTGCTCGAGGCGCGCGCCACCATCGGAACCACCGAGGCGCACTACGAGGAGCTCCTGGCGCAGGCCACGCTCATCGACTTCCGCGCCGAGCTCAGCCAGAAGAACGCCATCGACACCCTGTACCGGGCGGGCGAGCACGAGGACACCGCGGCGGCCATGCTCGCCGAGGCCACCGAGCTCGAGAACAAGAGCTTCCGCGGCGTCTCCGACTTCGAGGAACAGCGCTACCGCGCGAGCGAGGCCTGGTACCGCCTCGGCGCGGCGGAGAAGAGCCTCGACGAAGCGAAGGACGCCAAGCGCCACCCCGCGGAGATCCAGACGCTGGAGCGCGCGCTGCGCTCGTCGGCCGAGGACTACGACAAGGAGAATTCCCGCAAGGCGCGTCTGTGGGACGAGGTCGAGCGCCTGTGGAGCCGCAGCGCGGAGGTCTCGCTCCTGGTCGCCGAGCAGCGCGCCCAGGGCAAGAAGGTGCGCTCGCAGGCCGAGAAGCTCTTCGGCACCGCCGAGGAGCGCAAGCAGAAGGGCAAGGCGCTGCGCGCGGAGACCGACGCTGCGGCGAAGGCGATGGAGGCCGCCAAGGCCAAGGCCTCGGCGCTGCTCGAGCAGGCGCGGCTCAACTTCGGCTGCTCCAGCGGCGTCGACTTCCTCTACTTCCGCCACAAGGACGATCAGCGCCTCGCCTGGGCGGTGGCGCTGGTGGACGACCGCGAGTCGTACAACGTCGAGGTGCAGCCGCTGCACCTGTACCAGGTGGACCGCGCGCGCGGCGTCGGCTTCCTCGAGCCGGCGCGGGCGGCGGCCTTGAACCTGGAAGAGGCCGACCGCCGCTTCGAGCAGTACTTCTTGCAGGGCCGCAAGGGTCAGGGCGCGCCGGGCGCGGCGTAGCGAAGGGGGACTGCCATGGACAAGATGCCGGTGCTGTCGACGTCGCCCCTGTTCGAGATGCTGTCGAACCAGGAGCTCGAGTACGTGGCCGAGCTGTCGCGGCCGCGGCGCTTCTCCGCCGGGCAGGTCATCTTCGAGGAAGGCGAGCTCGGCGACAGCCTGTACGTCATCGGGGCCGGCGAGGTCGAAGTGGTGCGCCGGGACGCGGCGGGCGAGCTCAAGGTGATCGCGGTGCTGACCCCGCCCCAGTTCTTCGGCGAGATGTCGCTCATCGACAAGGAGTACCGGTCGGCGACGGTGCGAGCGCGCTCCGATGCCGAGCTCTTGCACCTCACGGCGGAGAACCTCACCGCCTTCCGCAAGCAGCACCGCGACGGCTTCACCTTCGTGGTGATCAACATCGCCCGGGTGCTGTCGGCCCGCCTGCGCGAGGCCAACACCCGCCTGGCCGCCCGGCTGTGAATCGCCGGCCCCCCGCCGGGGACTGACGAGAAATCGTTCAGCGCTTCAAGCGGTTGCGTTGACTTCGGCGCCAGGCGATCCATAAGGTGTCTCGCGTCAATTTCTTGTCGCTCGGGTTTGCGGGCGAGCTTTCGAAGCACTGAATTGGGGTCTTTCGATGCGTGCCTTGTTCATCGCAGCGGTGCTGTCGGCGGTGGTGTCGTTCGCGGCTGATCCGACGTCGACCACCGGTGACGCCGTGCAGGCGCCCGTCGCGCCCCCGGCTGCCCCCAAGACCGAGAAGCAGCAGCGCATCGATCTGCAGCGCCAGGAGATCGACGACATGCCCAACAAGGAGAAGCTCGAGCAGACCGAGAAGGGCCTCGATCGCATGCGGCAGGCGCTCAAGGAGACCATCGACAAGCTCGAGGAGGCCCGCAACACCAAGGACGTGGTGAAGCTGAACTGCGTCAACGAAAAGCTCACGCAGATCAAGGGCTTGGTGCGCATCTCCGAGCAGGCGAGCGTGGCGCTGCAGGAAGCCGTGGCGGCCAACGACAAGAAGGCCGCGGGCGACGAGTACTTCAAGGTCGCGATCGCCTACAAGCGCACCAACGAGCTTCGCTCCGAGGCCGAGCAGTGCATCGGCCAGCTCGCGTTCCGGGTCGATGAGCGGGTGATGCTCGACGTCGACGAGCCCGACGACCTGCCGAAGGGTGACCCGAGCAAGGTGCTGCCGGTGTCGCCGCCGCCGGTTCGGCAGCCGCCGGCCAGCCCGACGATGTAGCCGGGCTCGTTTCATCAGAAAAAGGACTTTGGTTGCGCGGCCCTCGTGCTAGAGCCGCAGGCCACACGTGAGGGAGCGGGCAATCGTGTTTCCGGTGCGAATCTGGGGTGCGCTGGTGGCGCTGACCGCGGCGATCGCGTGGGGCGAGGCCGCGCCCAATCCCTACGCGCCGAACGGCATCAAGATCGGCGACGGCCGGCTCCACCCGTTCTTCGACTTCGAAGGCCGCTACGACAGCGCTGCGGGGTTCTTCAACACCGGGCAGCTCGCGGGCGACATCGCGCTGCGCTTCCGCCCGGGCGTCCGCTTCGAGCTGCAGAACGACAACACCGCGGTCAACTTCAACGGCAACGCCGAGTACGTGATGTTCACCGGGCTCCTGTTCTCGGGCGCCCGCGACGCCTCGCGCTTCCAGACCGACGTGGCGCTGGACACGGCCTTCAACAAGCTGGGCGCGGTGGAGTTCCAGCTCGGCGACAACCTGACCCGCAGCGACCGCACCAACAGCCCGGGCCTCACGGTGGGCGTCATCTCGCTGTACAACAACGCGCACGTCGCAGTGCCGATTCACCCTGGTGGCCGGGCGATCGAGATCACCCCCAAGTTCGCGTGGGGCGTGGAGTTCTTCGAGCCGCTCCTCGGCACGCCAGCGGGCTGCGCCGCGACCGACCCGCTCTGCCAGGCGAGCCAGGTCTCGCAGCTGAACTACAGCAACCTGTCTCCGGGCCTGGCGGCGCGCTGGCGCTTCCTGCCGAAGACGGCGGTGGTCTTCGACAGCGGCGTCGACCTGCGCACCTACTTCTCGGGCACGGTGGGCAAGCCGGCCACGGTGTTCCACGCCTCGGCGGGTCTGTCGGGCCTGGTGACCTCGAAGATCTCGGTGCTGGCGACGCTCGGCTACGCTGGCGAGTACCAGGGCACCGGGCTCAACACGCTCATCGCGCAGGCAGACCTGGGCTTCTTGCCGACCGAGGGCACCTCGATTCACCTGGGCTACATGCGCTCGGTCTCGCCGGCTCCGGTCTTCGGCGCCTACGGCGACGACCGCGGCTACCTCGACGCCAAGGCGCTCGTCTTCCAGCGGCTGACGCTGGGCGCGAACGTGGCCTTCGACTACCTCACCTACTACGGCACCTCGGGCCGCAAGGACACGCTGCTGACGGGTGGGGTGAGCACCGCCTTCGCCTTCACCTCGTGGCTGAGCGCCGGAGCCGGGTACAACTTGCAGCTGCGCGGGACGAATTCCGCCAGCGCGGGCGCTGCGTTCACGCGCCACGAAGTGATCGTCAGGCTGACGCTGCAGTACTAAGCGCCATGCGCCTTCATTTTCCGCTCATTTTCGCGGTGGCCTTCGTGGGCTGCCGGACGCCCTCCGGCTCCGGGGGCACCTCGATGACCCAGCTCCAGGCATCGGCGCGTGCGGCCCCGGTGGCGGCGAGCACCCTGGGCGCGGGGGACATGGTCGAGATCCGCGTGTTCCAGGACGCGGAGCTCTCGGGGGCCTTCCGCGTCTCTCCCGAAGGCACCATCGACTACCCGCTGTGCGGGCGGCTCAAGGTGGCGGACAAGACGTCGTCGGCAGTGGCCGACCAGGTGACCGAGTGCCTGCGCCAGGGCTTCCTCAAGAGCCCGCAGGTGACGGTGCTGGTGCGCGAGTACAACTCGAAGAAGGTCTTCGTCTTCGGGGAAGTGCAGAAGCCGGGCACGTTCCCGTACGAGGAGAACATGTCCATCGTGCAGGCGGTGACGCTTGCGGGTGGCTTCACCAAGCTGGCGGCGAAGAACTCCATCAACGTGACGCGCACGGTGGAAGGCAAGGAAGTGAAGATTCGAATCGCGGTGGAGGACATCGGTGTCGGCCGCGAGAAGAATTTCAATCTGCAGCCGGGCGACATCGTGTTCGTGCCGGAGAGCTTCTTCTAGGGGGCGAGGAGCATGGGGCCCCGCTGCGGGGCGTCCCCCCGGCTCCTTCCGCGGGCCCTTCGACCTCCTCGTCCATTGAATCGAACGGCTGACTCGGTCGCCACCCACCCGCGTCCGGCCCGGGGGCACCCCCAGCCCCGGCCCCCCATGCTTCTCCACTGACCACCACCGATGCGTGGAGGGAGGAGAGAGAGTGGGCCGAGAGAGCGCCTTCGCGAGAGGCCACGACTCGGGCAGGGAGGACAGGACAGCGAAAACGTCACTGCGCCGGTTCCGCCAGGAGCTGCTCGAGCTCCTGCGTCGTGCGCGTCAGGAACTCGCCCGCGAAGCCTTCGTGGAAGAACCGCAGACGGCCCGCGCGGTCGACGACGTAGGTGCTCGGCATCACCTGCACCTTGAGCAGCGGCTCGGCCTGCGCCGCGTTCGGGTCGGTGAGCACCGGCAGGTCCACCTTGAGCTGTGCCAGGAAAGGAGGGACCACCGCCGGATCCGCGTCCACGCTCACCGTCACCACCGACAGCCCCTGCGACCCGTACTGCTTCTGCAGGTCATTGTAGAGCGGCAGCGAATCACGGCACGGGTCACACCAGGTCGCCCACACGTCGAGCAACACCACCCGGCCCTTGAGGTCCGACAGCTTCCAGTCGGCGCCCCCCGGGACCGTCTTCAGACGCAGCGCGCCCAGGTCCGCCTTGGGCAGCTCCGTGCCCAGCGCCGGCGGCGGCGCCACCCGGACGCACGCGGACAGACTCAGCACCGCACCGAAGAGCAGCGCCCTCACGGCGCCTTCCCCAGCGCCGCCAGGAGCTTGTCGATGAAGCCCCCGAAGGCCCCGTTGCTCATCACCAGCACCAGGTCGCCCGACTTCGCGCCCGACGCCACCTCCGCCACCAGCGCCTCCACCGACGCGTCGCCCGACGCCTCGAAGCCCTGCGCCTGGAGGTCCTTCACCAGCCGCGGCACGTCGAGCCCTTCGCCTTCGGGAATCTTGTCGTGCTTCTCCGGCACCCGCAGCGACACCCTCGCGGCCCCGGTGAACGCGTGCGCGTAGGGCTCCTGGTGGATGTTGCGCCGGCTGGTGTTGCTGCGCGGCTCGAACACCGCCCACAGCCGCCGGTTCGGCCACCGCGCCTTCACCGCGCTCACCGTCTCCTTCACCGCCGTCGGGTGGTGCGCGAAGTCGTCCAGCACCAGCACACCGCGGACCTCTCCGCGGATTTCCTGGCGCCGCTTCACCCCGCGGAACGTCGCCAGGCCCGCGCGCAGCTCCGCGGGCGTCAGGCCCAGGGACAGCCCCGCCGCGCAGACGCCCAGCGCGTTCTCCACGTTGTGCCGGCCCGCCATCGGCAGCGAGAGGTCCTCGCGCACGCCGCTCGCGACCAGCGTGAAGTGCGCCCCGGCTTCGGAGAAACGCAGCCCTTCGGCCCGCACCTCGCCGCCTTCGCCGTAGGTGACGACCTTCGCCTTCCCGGCGCGCGCCAGTCCCACCGCGTTCGGCCACTGCGCCGACACCGCGAGCACGCCGCCGGCCGGCACCAGCGCCACCAGCTTGGCGAAGGACGACTCGTAGTGCGGCAGGTCCCGGTAGATGTCCGCGTGGTCGAACTCCACGCTGGTCAAGATGACCGTGCGCGGCTGGTAGTGGAGAAACTTGGGGCCCTTGTCGAAGTACGCGGTGTCGTACTCGTCGCCTTCCACCACCACGTGCGGCCCCTGCCCCACCCGGTAGTTGCCCGCGTAGTTCTGCGTCACCCCGCCGACCAGGAAGCTGGGGTCCTTGCCCGCCTCCACCAGCACGTGCGCCATCATCGCCGACGTCGTCGTCTTGCCGTGCGTGCCCGCCACCACCACCGAGTGCCGCCCGGCCAGCACCAGCTCGCCGAAGGCCGCCGGGAAGCTCATCTGCGGCAGCCGGCGCTCCCGCACCGCGGTGGCTTCCGGGTTCACCCGGCGAATCACGTTGCCGATGATGACCAGGTCCGGCTTCGCCTCGTCGAGGTTCGACGGCGCATACGGCGTCAGCGCGCGGATGCCCCACGCCTTCAGCATGTCGCTCATCGGCGGGTAGACGTTCTCGTCGCTCCCCGTCACCTCGTAGCCCTTCGCCTTGAGCATGCCGGCGAAGCTGCCCATGCCGGTGCCCGCCACGCCCACCAGGTGAATGCGCTTCAGCGCCGCCGCGTTCACCCCGTGCACCACGTTGCCGTCGTCGCTCGCCACACCCGTCATGGCGCTTAGAAAACGGTGCGGCGGGGGCAAACGCAAGCTCCGTCGCCCTGGCCGTCACTCAGCCGAAGAGGTCCACCACCGCCTCGTGGAAGCGCGGCCGGAAGGCGCGAATCTGCACGTTCGCCCGCCCCTGCCACGTCCGGTTGGTGAGCAGCGCCACCACCAGCTCCCGGTCGAGGTCCACCCAGAGCGAGGTGCCCGTGAAGCCCAGGTGCCCGATGGCCCCCTTGGGGCCGCGGCCGAAGCGCGGGCCCGCCGAGGCCCCTTCCGCCGAGGGCGTGTCGAAGCCCAGCGCCCGCGTGCTCCCCGGGGTCCGCCCATCAGCCCGCCACTCGCGCACCGGCGCCAGCGAGCCTTCGAGCAGGTGCTGGCCGAAGCGGGCCACGTCACCCGCGGTGCCGAAGAGCCCCGCATGACCCGAGACGCCGTCCATCGCCCACGCGTTGTCGTCGTCCACCTCCGCGGGGAGCGTCGGCGCGTCGGCGACGCTCCAGAGGCCTTCCTGCCCGGGCGCCGGCTCGCGCGGCCTCCGGGCCCCCGTCGGGGCGAGGCGCGCCGGGACCGGCAGCCGCGCGCTCAAGCGCCGGTAGCGCGCCGCGATGCCCAGGTCCGCCAGCACCTGCGCCGCCAGCGACTCCAGGCTCTGCCGCGCCGCCCGCGCCAGCGCTTCACCCAGGAGGATGAAGCCCACGTCGGAGTACACCGCCGCCACGCCCGGCGCCGCGGTGGGCCTGGTCGCCTGCGCCGCCGCCACCACCTGCTCCCGCGCCGCTTCGCGCACCGCGCGCGGACAGTCGCCCCGGAGCAGCTCCGGCGAGGTGCGCAGCACCTCCGCGAAGTACGGGACGAAGGCCGGCAGCCCGCTGCGGTGGAAGAGAAGGTCTTCCAGCGAGACGTCAGCAGCCGCCTGGGGCACCAGCGCCCGGAGACGCGTGGCGCCCGAGACTGCGCCGGCCTTGCGCAGCGAGAGGAACGCCGCGGTGGTGGCCATCACCTTGGTCACCGACGCGAGGTCGAACAGCGTGTCTTCTTCTGCCGGGCCGCCCGAGAAGACCGTGGCGCCCCGCCGCAGCACCACCGCGCGCGCCGTGCCGTAGACGCCTTCGGCGACTCCAGCGTCGAGCAGCGCCTCGAGCGACACCTCAGGCCACCAGCCCTTCGAGCGGCGTGAGCTCGCCGCGCGACGCATCGAGCCGCACCCGCGCACCCAGCACCAGCGGCACGTTCACCGCGCCGTGCCCCACCGGCAGCCCCGAAGCGCAGGGCAGCCCGGTCTCTCTTGCCAGGGAGGTGAGGACCTCGGTCGAGGTGTGGCTCCCGTCCTTCTCCTCGCAGTTGGTGAAGTCGCCCAGCACCACGCCGCGCACGCGCCGGAAGACGCCCGCGAGCGCCAGGTGCGTCCACATGCGGTCGAGCCGGTACGGCCGCTCACCCACGTCCTCGAGGAAGAGGACCGCGCCGTCGAGCGCCGGCAGGTACGGCGTGCCCAGCAGCCGCGTGAAGACCGAGAGATTGCCGCCGAGCAACGGACCTTCGACTGACCCCGGGACCAGCGTGGTGAGCCCCTGGAACGCAGGCGCCGGCGCGGGGGACTCGAGGGTCGCGAAGAGCCGCTCCACCACCGCCGCGCCCTGCGTTCCGAGCTGGGTGAGCACCGGAGCGTGCAGGCTGCGGTGACCGGCCTTCTGCGCCACCGCGTGGAGCGCGGTGAGGTCGCTGAAGCCGATGAGCGGCACCGCCCGGCGGACCTGGAACGACTCCAGCAAGCGCATCGCGCCGTAGCCGCCGCGCGCCGCGAAGACTGCGCGCACCTGCGGGTCGTCGTACGCGCCCTGGAGCTCGGCGAGCCGGCGCGCGTCGCTGCCCGCGAGGTAGCGCTCGGCGGCGAAGAGCCCGGCGTCGTGACGCGCGCGGTAGCGGCGGGAGAGGACCTGGAGGCCCTTGTCGAAGCTCTCGCGGTCGAAGGGGCCCGCGGGGGCCACCACCGCGACGAGGTCGCCGGGACTCACCCGGGGGACGGGAGCGAAGGTCACCCGGGCATTAAACCCCAGGGCCCTTCCCGAAAGGGCCTCGACTAGCCTCGAGGGCCTCGATGGACGAGCACGTCCCAGGCGGGCAGCGGCACACCGGCGGCGCGGTGAAACAGCGGCGTGCGGCGCCTCTGGCCCCGAACGCCCCCATCGCCGCCGCCAAGGTGAACCCGGTCCGCCAGCGCTTCCCGGTGCCGTACGGACTCTTCGTGGTGCTCGCCCTCTACGGACTCCTGGTGCTCGGGTACCTCTACCTCGCGGTGTGGAGCCAGCCCGAGTACCAGGCGGCGATGCACTACCAGGCCGCGCTCGAGCTGCTCGGCAAGGACGACGGCCGCACCTGCCCGCCCGCGCAGTTGGAGAAGGCCTTCACCGAGGTGCTGGAGGCCGCGCGGCTGGTGCCGGAGCAGAAGTGGCTCCACGAGCGCACCGAGACGCTGCGCGGGCGCTTCGCCGATCGCCACCTCAAGCTGAGCTACGACCTCACCATGCGCGCCGAGTCGCAGGCGTCGCGCTACCAGGCGTGGGCCCAGCGCGAACAGCCATGGCTGGTGGTGGGCGTGCGAGAGAAGGGCTGGGCGGTCGACCAGCTCACCGCGCAACCACAGCGCATCGCCATCTTCTCGCTCCCGGGCTTCGGCCTCATCCTCGCCGCCTGGGGGTGGATGCGCTTCAAGGCGCGGCAGGTGGCGCAGGCCGAGCGAGAAGCGCAGCTGCGCGCGCAGGAGGCGGAGGTCGAGGCGCTGGGCCGCGCTAGAGATGCAGCGCGAGGCCGGCGTTGAAGCCGATGACGGTGTGCCAGTCGAAGGTGAAGGCGCGCGCGCCCGCGCGGAAGGTGAGGAAGTCCGTCACCGGCACGCGCACCGCGGCCTCCACGCCGAGGTCCACGCCCCGCTGGTGAAAGAAGACGTGGGGCCGCAGCTCGACGCCCAGCGAGCGCGGGCCGTCGCGCACCAGCACGTACTCGTGGGGGAGCGCCACCTCGAAGCCGTCGCGCACCGCGGTGTCGAAGGCCGAGCGCCGGAAGCCTGCGGCCAGGCCACCTTCGAGGTGCTGCCGCGGCGGCGGCCGGAGCATGGCCTCCACCGAGAAGCCCGACACGCTCGAGGGCGACGCGTCGACCTGCGCCACCAGGCCCGCGAGCCCGGAGGTCAGCCGGAAGCGGGTGGAGGCGACGGCGGCCCAGGTGGGCGTGCCGGTGGGCCCTTCCGCGCCGCCCCAGGCGTCGAGCTCGAAGAGCGGGCAGTTGTAGCGGGCCATCGTCACCTCGTCGGCGGGCGAGTCGGCGATGTAGACGATGATGGGCAGTGCCGCGGCCACCACCACCGCGGCGACCAGCAGCGCCTCCGGGCCCTTGCCGCCACCGCCGCCGAGCGAGGGCACCCCGGAGCTGCCCGAGCTCCCGGAGCTCGAGGGCGACGGGCTGGCGCTGCCGGTGAAGCCGTACCGGTACGAGCCGGCGAGCTCCGGCCGGAACGAGACGGACGCCCCCCGGCCCCAGAAGCAGCGGTCCATGACCGGGCGGTCGTCGACGACCTCCCCTTCGGACTGGGCCAGCGCGAAGGTGGGGAGCAGCACCACGGCCGCAGCGAGGGCGCGCATCGGAGGGTGGAAGTGGAGCACGCGGCGTGCCGCGGGGAACCCCTCGCCGCGCCTGGAGCCCCTCGGGGCCAGGTGTGACGCGCGCGCCCTACGGAGCCCGCCAGCAGGCGGCGAAGAAGCCATCGGTGCCCTGCCGATGGGGCCAGAGGCGCAGGAACCCGTCGGGCCCGGCGAGCGTCGGAGGCGTGCGCTCGAGGCGCGGGTGGGCGCGCTCGAAGGCCTCGGCGACGGCCTCGTTCTCTTCCCGGCGGAAGGTGCACGTCGCGTAGACGAGCAGGCCGCCCGGCTGCAGGTGGCGCAGCGCCCGCTCGAGGAGCTCCTGCTGCAGCGCCGGGAAGCGGGCGAAGTCGTCGGGCGTGAGCCGGAAGCGCAGGTCGGGCCCGCGGCGCAGCGCACCGAGCTCGCTGCAGGGCGCGTCGACGAGCACCGCGGGGAAGGTGGAGCCCGCACGCGGCGCAGCGCCGACGATGCGGATGCGCGAGGTCCTCGCGTGCTCGGCGCGGCGGCGCAGACGCTCGAGGCGGGCGAGGTCGACGTCGCAGGCGTGCACGGTGGCGCCCCGCGCGGCGAGCTGGAGCGACTTGCCGCCGGCCCCCGCGCAGAGGTCGAGCACGTCGCCGCTCCTGGGCAGCAGCTCGCCGAGACACTGGCTGCCTTCGTCCTGCACCTCGAAGAGCCCGTCGCGCGAAGCGGCGGTGCCGAGGAGGTTGGGCCGCGCCGGGGACTGCACGAGGAGCCCGGCCTCGGTGAGGGCGCTGGGGCTGGTGGTGATGCCTTCGACCGCGAGCGCCTGCTGGAGCGCCGGGCGGCTCACGCGCTCGAGGTTGGCGCGCAGGCAGATGGGCCCGGGGGCATTCAGGGTCCGGGCGCAGGCCTCGAGCTCTCCGGCAGGGAGGGCCTCGGTCAGCGCATTGGCCAGCCAGTCGGGCAGCGACCACGCATCGGCGAGGGAGGTGGGCTCCGGAGAAGCGGGAGCGGCGACCCCGAGGACGTCGTCCTGGACGCCCGCGAGGTCGCGCACCAGCCGGGCCAGGAGGACGAGCGCGGTGGGGCGCTCGAGGCCCAGGGCGAGGCGCCGGCGCCAGAGGCCGACGCCGAAGAGGCTCTCGGCGCTCACCGTGCGCTGCTCGGCGGTGAAGTCCTTGTGGGCGCGCAGGAAGCGGTCGAGCACGCGCTCCGCGCTCTCGCCGCGGAGGACCTGGTCGAGCGCCGGCTCGAGCAGGGGGCCCAGGCCGCGCAGGGCGAGCCAGGGCAGCGACGCCAGGCGGTCGAACGGCGCGCTACGCCCCATCGCCGCCGTGGCCGGAGTCGAGAGGAGGTTCGGCGGCGGCGTCACCGCGGAGCGCGTCGGCGAGCCAGCCGAGGAGCGCCAGCACGTTCTGGTGCACCTCCGCGGCGGGCCCCAGGTAGGCGTAGGGCGCCTTCAGGAGCAGCGCGCGGTCGAGCTGCGCGAGGGCGGCGGTCAGGGTGGAGTGCGCGGGGTCGTCGAACACGACACTCCCAGGCAGCACGGCGAGGGAGACGGTGCCGAGGGCGAGGAGGCGGTCGACGACCTCCGGGGTGGCGAGGAGCGCGCGGGCGGCGTCGGGGTCGGTGGCGAAGACCTCGAAGCGGGCGTTGAAGTCGTCGCGGTCGGTGGGCGGCTTCACCGGGAGCGGCGCGCCGGCCTCGGGGGCGGTGGCGAGGGCGACCTTGAGGAGCGCTCCTGGGGCGGTGTGCTTGCGGTCGGAGACTTCCAGGCACCAGGCAGGGGCCTCCGCGAGCTCGAGGGTCCACCGGGCGTGCAGCACGGCCTGCTGGGTCGGCGGGTGGCGCTCGGTGACGGCAGTGAACCGGAGCGGGCGCCCGTTGAGCTCGGTGACGAGGTGGTCGTCGAAGGAAGGGTTCGCGGCGCGGGCGTGGGCGTGGGCGACGACGTCGTCGGACGGGAGGCCCTCGAGGCGGTAGCCGGTGGCTTCGAGGAAGGCCTTCCAGGCCGGGCGGCCCTGGGAGCGCCGAAGGAGCACGTTCCGGAGGAGGGAGACGCCCGCGAGGAGGACCAGCAGGCCCAGGATTCCGAGGATCCACCCCATGGGCGGGCCCTAGCTCACGGAGCCTGCGCATCGCCATTGACTTCGCAGCCCGGGCGCCCTACTCACGCGCCCGTCTCATTCCCTGATAGCTCAGCTGGTAGAGCGGGTGACTGTTAATCACCATGTCCGTGGTTCGAGTCCACGTCAGGGAGC
>JAIBBQ010000067.1 GCA_019694595.1 Myxococcaceae bacterium | reverse complement strand
CAGGATCGCGCCCGCGCCCAGCGTCACCAGGAGCCGCGCGAGCGCGCCGTCGCCTTCGGCGGCCTCGGGCGCGCGCGGCGCGAGCGCAGCGGGCGCCTCGCCGGTGAGCGCGGTACCGCAGTCGGCGCAGGCCGCGACGTCGTCGCGGTACTCCTGCGCGCGGCGGAACTTGACCGCGTACGGGCACGCCGGGTTCGGACAGACCTTCATGCGTGCCTGACCCCGGACAGGCGCCCGGGGTGCATCGCGAACGTCAGGTGCGCGGCGCCGCGGGGGCCGGAGGCGCGGCCGGCGGCGGCCGCGGCGGCATCGGCGGAGGCGTCTGCGCCCCGACCTGCTGCTTCACCAGGTTGGCGAGGAGCAGCTGCACCAGGCCCTGGCCGTCGCCGCCGTTGGCCCCACCACCGGTCACCAGCACGTCGGGGGTGATCTTCAGGCCCGCCGCGGTGATGGCCTTCATCACCTCGACCGCGGTCACGCCCTGCGCGGTGAGCGCGGCGACCTGGTCGCGGTACGCCTTGGCCTGCGCCTCGCCCTTCGACCCGATGACGCCGGCTTCGGCCTCGCCGAGCTGCTGGATGCGCTGGGCGTCGGCCGCGGCGGTGGTGCGGATGCGGGCCGCCTCACCTTCGGCGCGCTTGGCCGCCTGCTTCGCCTCGTTGTCGGCGATCTCGATGCCCACCTGCGCCTTCATCAGCGCGTTCTGCTGGTCGGCCTGCGCCTTGGTGCGCTCGAACTCGATGCGGCGCTCCTCGTTCTTCTTCTTGGCGTCGAACATCGACTGTTCCTGCTCGGCCAGGTTCTTCTGCTGCGTGGTCTTCATCAGCGCTTCGGGCAGGTGAATGTTGGTGATCATGATGCTCACCACGTCGACCCGGTACTTGCGCAGGTCGTCGCGCACCGCCTGGTCGGCCGCGCTCTGCTCCTCGGCGCGGTTCTGCTGGTACGCGATGGCCGGGCTCTTCGCCACCTGCGCCCGGAAGATGCCGTCGATCTGCGGGTGGATGACGTTGTTCTCCAGGTCCTGGATCGAGCCCAGCTTCTGGATGACGAAGGGCGCGTTCTCCGGAATCACCCGGTACTGGCAGCGCACCTCGACCTGCATCTCGAAGCCGTCGTGGCTCACCACGTTGAACGGGTCGAACGGATCGTCCGCGTCCGGCGAGCGCGACCACTCCACGCTGCGCGTGGTCGTGGGAACGATGATCACCGTGTAGGCGAGCGGGTTGATGTTGTACGTGCCGGGCCCGAGCACGTGCTCCTGGATGCCGCGGTACCCTTCGGGCACCACGTGGCGCTGTGCGCCCGCCGACTTGTCCAGCCGCTGGTCGGTCGTCTGGGCAATCGACCCCAGCTCCGGCGCCGTCTCCGGGTCGCGGCCGATGTTGGAGATGAGCACCCCGACCTCGCCCTGCTTCACCACCGTCACCGGCTTCAGCGTCACCGAGAAGAGGAACGGGTTGATGTAGTACTTGCCGGGTCGCAGCACCGCCGTCTGGGGCCCACGCAGGCCGCCCTGCTCGAGGAAGGCCTGCGCGTCCTGGTAGCTGCTGTGGGTCGTCATGTCCGGCGTGGTGGCCACCACGTCGCTGCTCGCCATCGCGCGGCCGTCGCGGGCCTCGACCACGCCGATCTGGTTCTCGCCCACCTGGATCGCCTCGGCGAGCTGCACCTGAAAGACGTCGGTGAGGATGTTGTACGTACCGGGCCGCAGGAAATCGATCTGCGGGCCCTTCTGGCCGCCGTTCTTGAGGAACACCTCGGCCTTCTGGAAGTTGTCGTGGCCGCCCGACACCCGGTGCGCCAGCAGCTGGCCCTGCTCGAGCGCCGCGCCGTCGGCCGCGGTCACCACGCCGATCGCCCCTTCGGGGATCCGCGTCTTCTTGATCTTGTCCACGCGGAAGATGAACGGGTGAATCTTGTACGTACCGTTGGTGAGGAAGCGCAGCTGCTTGCCGCGCACGCCGCCCTTGGTGAGGAACCCCACCGGGTTCTGGAACGAGTCGTGCTCCGCGCCCGCCTTGTCTTCCGCGAAGATGCGCCCCGACGGCATGCTGTCGCCGTCCGCCGCGGTCACCACGCCGAGCTCGTCGGCGCCGATGACCACGAAGTTCACCTTCTGGATGACCCGCTTGATGGGCCAGGGGATCACGTGCAGGCCGGGGTTCAGGTACTCCGCCTGGATGCCGACCTCGCCCCGCGCCGCGAAGGCGCGATCGGCCGACAGCTCGGAGCCGATGAAGCGGCGCTCCACGATGCCGATCTGCGTCGGCCCGATGTTCACGATCCACCGCGAGAGCAGCCAGAGCACCGCGATGGCTCCGATGCCCAGGAACACCAGCATCACCGCACCAGAAGCTTCCATGTCCCCTCCGTGAAGGCCGCGCGTCGAGCGCGGCGACTTGCGAGGCGCGGAGCGGAGCAGAACGGGCAGGCGCGCGCTAGCGAAAGCGGATCAGCCGGTGAGCCCGGGGAGCGGGCCCTTGCAGAACGCAGCATCTCCGAAGCTGGACGCCTGCACGCCCACCGCCTGGAGCAAGGAAAGCAGCAGGTCGTTGTGCGAGTGGCCTGTGGCGTCGACCACTCTCCCCGGCGCGAGGCCGAGCGCACGGCCGCCGGCGAGCACGAAGGGCACCCGGGCGTGCGAGTGGGTGTTGCCCTTGCCCAGCTCGTTGCCCCAGGCGACCACCGTGTGATCGAGCAGGCGCTGGCCATCGCGTTCCGTCACCGCCGCCAGCGCGTCGAGCAGCCGCTTCACCTCGCCCGAGGACCAGGTGCAGATGGAGAGCAGCTGCGCGGCCGCGTCGGCGTCGCCGTCGGCGCGGTGCGAGAGCTCGTGGTGCTCCACCGTGCAGCCGAGCCAGCGGTAGACCACCGGGCTCGCCGCCCCCGAGTACTGCACGCTGCCCACCCGGGTCAGGTCGCAGGTCAGCGCCAGCGCCAGCAGGTCGAGCTGCAGGCGGCCCAGGGCCTCGAACTGGGCCGGGTCGTCCACGTCGACGGCGTTCGGCCGCGCGAAGGGCGCGCACGCGGGCGCCTGGGCGAGCAGCGCGAGGCGGCGCTCCACCGCGCGAACCGACTCCGCGTGGGCCTCGAGCCGCAGCGCATCGGCGCGGCCCACCTGTTGCTTGAGCGACGAGAGCTCGCCGCGGACGAAGTCGAGCACCGAGGTGCGCCGCTCGCGCCGCCGGCGCAGCTCGTCGGGCGTGGCGGTGCGCGCGCCGAAGAGGCGGTCGAAGACCTTGAGCGGGTCCACTTCCGGCGGAACCGGCTGGCCGGCCCCGGCGGAGATCATCCGGTCGAACACCGCCGCGCTCCGCGGCTGCACCGCGAGCTCCAGGCTCGCCAGCGCCGTGTCCTTGCCCAGGGTGCGCGCCGCCACCTGATCCACCGACGGCCCGCCGGCCCACCAGGGGTCGGGGCCCCGCGGCTGGCCCACCATCGCGGTGCCGGTCCACAGGTGGGCGATGCCGCGCCCGTGGTCGTCGCCCAGGCCGCCCTTGGCGCTGGTCACCTCGAGGTTGGTGATGGGCAAGAGGTCGGCGGCGTGCGGCGCGAGCGGCGCGAGGATGGGGGAACCCGCGGGCTTCGCCGCGTCCGCCGGCGCCCACTGCTCGTACAGCGTGCCGTTGGCGGTGAAGAGCAGCACCAGCCGCTTCGGCACCGGCGCGGCCTGCGCGAAGGCCTCCAGCGGCGGCAGCGCGAGCGCCGCACCCGACGCACCGAGCAGCAGCCGGCGCCGCGAGAGCCTCACGGGGCCACCTGCCGCGTGTACCGGAAGGCGTCGCTGGTGGCGTACGCCACCATGAGCTCGCGCACGCTCCACGCACCGTCGCGGAAGCGCGCCAGCGCGGCGCGCACGCTGGGCTCGTCGTCGCTCGTCTCTCCGCGGCCGAAGCCGAAGCGGAACAGCTGTCGCGCGTAGCACTCGCGCACCGCGTCGCTGCCCGCGAGCCGCGCCGACAGCTCGGCGGCGCCGGTGAAGGGCCCGGAGGTGTCGAGCGCGTCGAGCAGCTCGCCACGGTCGTCCACCGGAGCACCGTTCTCCGTCGGCCGGTAGGCGCCCACCGCGTCGTAGCGCTCGAGCCCGAAGCCCACCGGGTCGAGCAGCCGGTGGCAGCTCGCGCAGCGCGCGTCGGTGGTGTGGGCCGCCTCGCGCTCCCGGGTGGTCCCCTGCGTCGGCGGCGCCAGGCTCACCACCACGTCGCCCGGCGGCGGCGGCGGCTCCTGGCCGAGCAGGCGCTGGCGCACCAGCTTGCCGCGCAGCACCGGCGAGGTCTGGTCGCTCTTGGCGTGGCTCGCCAGCACCGCGGCCAGTGTCAGCGCGCCCACGCGCGCGGTGCCCTGGGTCGACACCTGGAGCCAGCCGCTCTCGGGTTCGGGGAAGGCGTAGAGCTTCGCCAGCTCGGCGTCGATGAAGGTGGTGCGGGCGGTGAGGAGCCGCTCGAAGGCGCCGTCGCCTTCCAGCACCGCCCAGCGCGCGAGGCGGCGCGCCTCCTCGCTCATCGAGCTCCGCTGGAGGTCGTAGCGGGGGAAGGCGGCGGACTTGTGGCTGCTCCCCAGCGTGCCCAGCTCGAGCCACTGCAGGTGAAAGCGCTCCACCGCGAGACCGGCGCGCGGATCCGCCAGGAGGCGCCGCGCCTGGCGCTCGACCCCCGGCGCGGTCGACAGCTCGCCTGCGGCCGCCGCGTCGAGCAGCGCGGCATCGGGCCCCTGCGCCCAGAAGAAGAACGAGAGGCGGGTGGCGACCGAGAAGCCGTCGAGGAGCGCCACCGGCTCGGCGCTCGCCGGGTGCTCCACGCGGTA
The DNA here is from genome assembly GCA_019694595.1 of Myxococcaceae bacterium. Taxonomy (GTDB): domain Bacteria; phylum Myxococcota; class Myxococcia; order Myxococcales; family Myxococcaceae; genus JAIBBQ01. The sequence continues at coordinate 25,340 of JAIBBQ010000067.1, read as the reverse complement.
GAGCACCTGCGGCGCGGACAGCACCGCGGCGAGCAGGGTGCGCAGCGCCGTCGCCTCGTCGTCCTTCGCCCGCTCGGCCGCGAGGAGCGCGCGCAGGTGGTCGGTCTCGTCTCCGGTGAGCGGCCGGCGGTAGGCCGCGCGCGCGAAGCCCTCGCGCAGCCGCGCCGCGCACGCCTCGCCGTCGTCGGCCGCCGCGCAGCCGGCCAGGGTGCGAACGTCGACCCGCTCGGCGAGGGAGAAGGCCGCCTCCAGGAGCGCCTCCTCGAGCAGCGGGGAGACCACCTGGCCCTGGCCGAAGGTGTCGTAGCCGAGCGACGTCTCGTCGGCCGGCAAGGCGAGCGGGGGCGCCGTCGGGTCCACCAGCGCGCGCGCGGTGGCGTCGAGCTCGTCGCGGGTGAGGCGCCGCAGGGTGGCCTCGCCCACGCTGGGGGCGGGGCCGGCGTCGAGAACGCCGCCGTTCGGCCCCTTCGCCTGGCAGGCGCACAGCACCAGGGCGAGGGAGAGGGCGCGCACGGGAGCCAGGTTGTGGCCGAAGGGGCAGGGCGGCCGCAAGCTGCCGGGCTGGTTGCGCTTTTGCCTTCCACCCCGTGTTTATGACTAAAGAGTCACCAGATCCGCGCAGTTGAACGCCTTTCAAGGGAATTCCCATGCCCTCCGCCGTCGCCGCCGCCTTCAACAAGGTCCCCACGCTGGCGAACCTCGTCACCCTGGCGCAGCAGTCGCCCACCGAGGCGCGCAGCGCCATCGGCGTGGTCGCCTCCGGGCTCAAGAAGGCCGCGCTCCCGGCCGACCTCAAGGCTCAGCTCGACTCCATCCTCCAGGCGCAGGACGTTGCGCTCTCGGGGCTGGTGCAGAACTCGACGCTGCTCAAGTCGATCTTCCCCGACGGCGCGTACACCGACTTCGCGGCGTGCGTGGCCCAGGCCACCAAGCTCGACAGCATCGGGTGGAACGCCGCCGAGGCGCCGCCGCGCATGAACTTCACCGGCCAGGTGGCGAAGAACCCCACCTCGGGCAACTACGAGCTGACCACGCCGGGCGGCCGCACCTTCCAGCTCGTCTCCTCGGAGCGGATGAGCAGCATCCAGCCCAACATGTCCGCCGGGTGGATCGCCGGCTTCACCGCCGATGGGCCCCAGCCGCTCACCATCCAGGGCACGCTGAGCGCCGACGGCAAGTCGGTGCGGCTCGAAGGCTACTGCCCCGGCACCAGCGGCGACTTCGTCTTCGGCCGCACCAAGGTGGTGCACCCGCTCACCGGCCCGGTGGAGCCGATGAACAACCCGCCCACCAAGGCGCAGCGCGACGAGATCGTCCAGAGCGGGCGCGTCTACGTGATGACCTCGCGCGGCGAGGTCGAAGTCACCAACCCCGAGTTCAAGGCGCTGCTCGCGCACGTGCCCCGCCTCGGCGTCATCCTCCCGATGAAGCCCACCGAGACCGCCGACGGCAAGCTGGTCATCGACCAGAAGCCCGACTTCTTCTACGCGCTCGGCGGCCGCTTCCAGTCGAACGCGCAGGCGCCGGCCACCGACCTCGGCGGCGGGCTGTGGCAGACCCAGGGCAACTTCGCGTACGACAACTTCAAGGGCGCGGTGCAGTGCCGCGGCGACGCCGCCAAGTTCCGCTTCGAGAACAACGGCGGGCAGCGCAACTGGCTGGGCGGCACCTTCGCGCTCGACGCCAACGGGGAGATCACCCACTTCGCCGCCGAGTACGTGAGCAAGGACCTGGGCGAGTACTCGCTCAACGGCACCGCCGTCGACGGCAACGCGCTCCAGGACATCCTCGGGGGCTCCGAGGTCACCGACCAGGTGGCCAACGACTTCAAGCGCCAGATGGCGCCCCCGCCCGCGCCCGGCGCGGCTGCGTAGCGCGCTTCCTTTCGACCGGGACCCGTGCCATGTGCGGCGCGGTCCCCCGATGGTCTTCTGGAAGAAGAAAGACGCCGCCCGGCAGCTGGAGTCGATCCCGGTCGGGCACTACCACCAGGTGATGGAGCAGGGGCACCCGGTGCGCCGGGCCTGGCACCTGCTCAAGTTCACCCGCGTGCTCGAGGCGTTGCCCCCGGGGCCCGGCCTGTCGCTGCTCGACATCGGCTGCTTCGCGGGCTCCTTCCTCTCGCTGTGCCCCGAGAGCCGCTTCTCGCGCCAGCTCGGCGTGGACATCCTCCCCGAGCAGATCGAGTTCGCGAACCAGCACTTCGGCACCCCGTACCGCCGCTTCCAGCACCTGCGCAGCCTGGCCGAGCTCAGGTCGCTGCCCGACAGCTACGACTGCGTCACCTCCATCGAGGTCATCGAGCACCTGGAAGAGCGCGACATCGAGGCGCTCATCGACGGCGCGGCGGACCGGCTCAACCCCGGTGGCCGGCTGGTGCTGTCCACGCCCAACTACGCCAGCACCTGGCCGCTGCTCGAGGTGCTGCTCAACCGGGTGTCCGACGTCGCCTACGACGAGCAGCACATCACCCGCTTCACCTACTTCGACTGCGACGAGAAGCTGCGCCGCATCGCGCCCCGGCTCGCGGGCGAATTCACCCTGGAGTTCAAGACCACCACCCACCTGGTGGCGCCCTTCCTCGCCTTCGCGGGCGTCGAGCGCTCGCGGCAGCTGTCGACCTTCGTCGAGCACCGCACGTGGAAGGTGCCCTTCGGCAACCTGGTGCTGATGTCGTGGCAGAAGCGATGACCGCGGCGCCGGAACCCCGGCGCTTCTGGATCTTCACGCTCTCGCGCGGCGAGCAGGTGGTGACGTGGGCGACGCTGCTCTGCGTGGGCGCACTGCTCTTCGCGCGCCTGGGCACCTACGCGCTGTGGGACGACGAGGCGAACACCTCGCTCTTCGGCCTCGGCGTCTGGAACACCGGCGACACCTCGGCGCAGATCGGCGACAACGTCGTCGGCTACCGCTCGGGGCTCGAGCTCAAGGGGCTCAAGAACCGGCTCATCGCGCCGCTGCAGTACTACGTGGTGGCGCCCTTCGTGGGCCTGGGCCACCGCGACCCGTTCTTCTCGCGGCTGCCCTTCGTCCTGCTCGCGCTGGGGGCGGTGAAGCTCGCCTTCTACTGGCTCAAGAAGGAGAAGGCCGCGCTCCACCTCTGGGTGATGGTGGGGTTGGGCATCATCGGCAACGTGTCGTGGCTGCTCTACCAGCGGCAGGGCCGCTACTACGGGCTGTCCACCTTCCTCACCCTGCTCACGCTGTACCTCTACCTCCACCAGGACGGCCGCTGGCGGAAGGTGGCGGCGCTCGCCGTCTCCGCGGTGGCGCTGCTGTCGACCCACTACATCGCCTACGCGGGCCTCGGCCTCGCGCTGGGCATCGACTACCTGGCCTTCGGGCTCTTCGGGCCCAACAAGAGCGCGCTGCGCCCCAAGCACCTGCCGCTGGTGGTGGGCGTGCAGGCGCTCATCGGCGGCGCGGTCATCTGGGTGTGGAACCCGCTGCAGAAGCCGGTCACCGGGTACGTGCCGGCGAGCTGGGTGCACGACAAGGTGACCCTGTGGTGGTGGAACCTGCGCGAGCTCAACGTGTGCGAGTTCGGCGTGGGCGTGCTGCTGGTGCTGGGGCCCGTGCTGTTCCTCGCCACCCGCTTCAAGCACTGGCCGCTCCTGCGGCTGTCCCTGGGCGTCATCGTCTACGCGCTGGGCGCGGCGGGCGGCTCTCCGCAGCCGGTGGGCTGGGCGCAGTTCGCCGACATCCGCTACATGCAGGGGAGCATCGCCGCGATGATCCTCCTCGCGGTGCTGTTCCTCGACGCGCTCCCGAAGCTGCCGGCGGCGCTCAAGGTGGTGCTCGCACTGCCGCTCTTCTTCACCTCCGCGGTGCACCACTACTCGGCCAAGTGGTTCACCAACGGCATGGTGCCCGAGCTGCGCTCGACCTTCGTGGCGTACCTGGGCGAGCTGCGCACCCCCAACGTGAGCCCGTACCGGGACGCGGCCGACTGGCTCAACCAGAACGCCAAGGCGGGAGAGACCGCGGTCGTCATTCCCAGCTTCGCGGTCTACCCGCTCATGTTCCACGCCGGGCACGTCACCTACGGCTGGCAGTTCGACCCGTCGGCGCGGGCGGAGTACTCGATGCTGCCGCCCATTCACTTCACCGGCGCCGAGCTGCCCACGTACTTCGTGGCCTTCGGCGGCGAGGTGAATCCGGTGCGCAACACGGTGAACCAGCTCACCGCGCAGGGCTACGCGTACGAGCAGGTGGCGTGGCTGCCGGTGCACTGGCCCGACCTCACCCGGCCGGAGTTCTTCTGGCGCTCCTTCGTGCCGCTGCCGGTGGGCGCGCCGAACGACGACGGCGTCACCATCTTCAAGCGGCGCTGAAGGCGGCTCAGACCCCGAAGAGCTTCTGCGGGTCGCCGTGCTCCACGCCGATGTGCAGGTGCGGGGCGCCGTTGGCGCTGCCCGAGTAGCCGAGCAGCTGGCCGCGCTTCACGTGCTGGCCCGCCTGCACCGACAGCTTCGAGAGGTGCGCGTAATAGAAGGCGTTGCCGTTGGTCTCCAGCGTCAGCCGCTTGCCGAGCAGCGCGGGGTCCGACGAGCTCAGGTCGCCGATGCGCGGGCCGATGACGCCGTCGGCGGTGGCGTAGACCGGGGTGCCGTTGGGCACCGAGAGGTCGAGCGCGTTGTCGCTCTGCCAGTTCCCGCGGGTGTGGGTGCCCTGGTACGGCCGGCCGATGATGGTGCCTTCCTTGCCCAGCGGCCAGTGGAGCCCCGACGGCGTCTTGCGCACGCCGTCGTCGGTGACGGGCGCCGGCTGCGCGATGCCCGAGGCGCGGGCGATGATGCTGCGCACCGGGTTGCCCATGTAGCGGCCGATGTTGTGCAGCTGGCCCTGGTGGCCCTTCTTGAAGGCCTGCACCGCGTCGGCGAGCTTCTGGTCGAAGACGCCGTCGAGCTTGCCGACGTCGAAGCCGAGCTTCTTGAGGCCCTTCTCCGCCGCCAGCACGCTGGCGTTCTTCGCGCCGGGCAGGAAGAGGTCGGGCTTCTTCGCGTGGACCTTCGTCGAGTACGCGAGCGCCCGCTTGGTCTGCGCGTCGACCGTGCCGGTGGGCTCGAAGCCCTTGGCCGCCTGGAAGGTGCGCAGGTCTTCGGGCGTGCCCTTGTACCCGAGGAGGCGGAGCTGCTTGCGGGTGGTCGGTGGGATGCGGTCCATGCGCTGGTGGAAGAGCAAGCGCCGGGCCCTTTCGGAGTGCGAGCAAGCACGCCAGGTTGCGGGTGTCCCACCTGTCCACGCCGGGCCGCCACCCTGTCCACCGCAGGTGACGGTGGTCCGTGACGCGGTGGGCGGCATGCGGTAGCTGTGCGCGCCTCGAGCATGGAGACGCCGCCGGTCAACCGTCGCTGGGAAGCCCTGCTTCCACTCGCGCTCGTCGGCGCGCTCGGTCTGTGGTGCGCGCACAACCCGATGCTGCGCAGCGGCTTCGCGCAGATCCAGTGGAACGTCGGCGACACCCGGCTGGTGAACTACATCCTCGAGCACTCGTGGCAGTGGCTCATCGGCACCCCGGCGCACGCGAGCTACTGGGACGCGCCGATGTTCTATCCGGTGAAGAACGTCAGCGCGTGGACCGAGGTCTGTCTCGGCGCCGCGCCGGTGTACTGGCTGTTCCGGGCCCTGGGCGCGCAGGACGACACCGCGATGCAGTGGTGGATGCTCGCGGTCTCGCTGCTCAACTTCCTCGCCGCCGCGCTCTGGCTGTCGAAGCTGTTCGCCGCGCGCCCCTGGGCCGCCGCGGTGGGCGCGTACTTCTTCGCCTTCGGCAGCCCGCGGGTGAACCAGATCGGCCACCAGCAGCTCCTGCCGCACTTCTGGACGCCGCTCGCCTTCTACGCCCTGCTGCGCGCGCTGGAAGAGGACCCGCCGGGGGAGTCGCGCTGGCTGCCGAAGCGCGGCTGGTGGCTCACCGCCGCGGCGCTCTGCGTGGCGCTGCAGCTCTACGCCGGCTTCTACCTCGGCTGGTTCCTCGCGCTGGTGGCGACGCTGGCGCTGCCCATGTCGCTGGTGTCGAAGCAGCTGCGAGCGAGCCTCTGGCGCTTGCTGTCGCGGCGCACCGTCGGCCTGCTCGTAGGCGGCGTGCTCTCGGGCGCGCTCCTGTGGCCGATGATGAAGCACTACTCCCAGGCCGGCAAAGAGATGGGGATGCGCAGCCTCGAGGAGACCATGATGATGGTCCCGCGCATCACCTCCTGGCTCTATTACGGCGCGGACAACTGGACCTGGGGCAAGTGGCTCCCCGACCGGCTGCTCGAGCTGCCGCTGGAGCACGAGCACCGCATCGGCCTCGGCGTGGTGACGCTGCTGCTCACCGTGGTGGGTTGGTGGCTCGGCCGCAAGCGCCCGCTGGTGGTGCTCATCGCGGTGGTCTCGCTCGACCTCGCCGCGCTGGCGATGATGTACGGCGCCACGCTCACCCCGTGGCGCTTCGTCTGGCAGTACTTCCCCGCGGGCCAGGCGATTCGCTCGGTGTCGCGCATCGCGATCATGGCGCAGATCCCCGTGGCGATGAGCCTCACCCTGGTGATGAACGAGGTGCTCACCTGGCCGCGGCGGTGGCTGGCCGGCGCGGTGGTGCTCTTCGCGATGGTCGAGCAGGGCCAGACCAGCCCCAGCTACGACAAGCTGCGCAGCCGCGCGCACGTCGAGGCCATCGTCACCGCGGTGAAGGCCCGCGAGAACTGCGAGGCCTTCTTCTTCTCGCCCGTGCTGGGCCCGGACAAGGAGTACGGCTACCAGACCGACGCGCTCCTCGCGCAGGCGCGGCTCGGCATGCCGACCGTCAACGGGTACTCCGGGCACCTGCCGCAGAACTGGTTCCTCGTCGACCCCAACATCCGGTCGCAGAACGAGGAAGCCCGCATCAGCTGGATGCTCGGCCAGTGGGCCGGCGGGTGGAACCTCGACCCCAAGCGCATCTGCTGGGTGAAGGTGCCGCTGTCCGACAGCGAGGAAGGCACCGTCACCGAGTTCACCGCGCCCAAGGCGCTGCAGCCCGGAGAGCGCGCGACCGTGGTGGTGCGCATCAAGAACACCACCAAGGAGACGTGGACCCAGCAGGCGAAGTTCCGGCTGGGCACCCAGGCCCCGCAGGACAGCAACAGCTGGGGGCTGACCCGGGTGGAGCTGGCCGTTCCGGAGGTGAAGCCCGGCGAGGAAGCGCGCTTCGAGGTGCCCATCGTCGCGCCCGCGCAGCCGGGGACCTACGCCCTGGGCTTCCGCATGCTGCAGGAAGCGGTGCGCTGGTTCGGGCCCTTCACGCCGGTGGAGAACGTGGTCGTCGCGGCCCCGCCCCCGCCTGCGCCGACGCCCTAGAGCAGCGCGGCCGCCGTCGCGGTCTGCTCCAGGACCGCGAGGACCGTGAGCACGAAGGCGAGGCCCAGCCGCGCCGAGGCGGGCCAGCGCCGGGTGTGGTGCGAGAGCGCGAGGCCGGCGGAGAGCAGCACGCCGGCGCCCACCAGACTGCTGGCGCGGTTCGCGAAGTGCAGCACGTCGAAGCTCGCCACCGCGAGGAGGCTGGGCAGCGCGCCCGGGCCGGCGGCGAGGAGCACCGTGAGCGCGCTCAGGCCGAGACGCGCCGCGTGGTCGAGTCGTCCCGAGGCGACGCGCAGCGCGGTGAAGGCGACGCACCACAGGAACGCCAGGGCGCCCAGCGCGCCGAGGTAGGGCGCGGGGATCTCGCTCTCCACCACCGTGGTGCGGTGTAGCCGCGCGCCGAGCGCTCCGAGCGGCCCCGTGGCCCCCGGCTCGAGGAGGGCGCTCGGCTTCAGCGCGGCGAGCTCGGGGCTGTCCGAGGGCGGCGGCGCCGCGGGACGCACCAGGCCCACGCCCAGCGTCACCGCCAGGCCCCAGCCCAGGAGCGCCGCGCGGCGCAGCGCGTGGCGTGGACCGCGCACCAGGTGCTGGCCGAGCGCCAGGGTCCAGAGCAGGAGCGCGAAGCAGGCGAACTCCCGCGCCTGCAGCGCAGTGCAGGTGACGAGCGCAGCGGTCAGGAACGCCCGGCGGTCGAGCCCGCGGCGGCTCGCGAGCCACCGCGCGACGACGAAGACCCACGGCAGGTGCCAGGTGAAGGCGAGCAGCGGGTGCGTCTCGCTCCGCAGCAGCAGCGTGGGCGCGAAGGCGTAGGCCAGCGCGAGCGCGAAGCGCCAGGCCCGCTCGACGTGGAGCGCCCTCGCCGCGAGGTGAAAGCCCACCGCCGCGGACGCGCAGGCGGCCAGGAGCACCGGGTTCCAGGTGGCTCCGGCGAAGGCGAAGGCGCCCACGGCGGACAGCACGAGCAGCGCCAGCGTGTCGGCGTGGCGCTTCATGGGGGAGGGAGCCTCCACACCGCGCGCTTCGGCGTGCGCAACACCAGGCTCGCGCCTGCTGCCTCCAGGTCCGCGGTGAAGCGGGCGACCGCCTCCGGCGCGCAGCAGCGCTGGTCCAGGTACACCCCGGCGAAGCCCTTCGCACGCAGTGCGGGCACGAGCGCCGCGGGCTCCAGCCGGGCCGCCTCCAGCTGGAAATCCTCCTCGGGGCGCCCCTTCATGCCGCCGTACGAGAAGCGCAGGGTTCGAGTGAAGACGTACGGACGGAACTGCTCGTAGACGTCGACGCCGCCCACGGGCGGCACCTCGGGGAACGGCATCGCCGGCAGCTGGAAGAGGGCGCTGCCGGGCGGGAACTCGCGCTCCAGCGCGTCCCCCAGCGCGTTGCCTTCGAAGAGCTCCTCGTTGTTGGCGAGCACCGTCACGTCGGCCGTGCGCGGTGGCGTCTGCTCGAAGACGCCGAAGGCGCAGAGGCCGAGCGCGAGGGCGGCGGAGAGCCCCCGGGGCCAGCGTCGAGTGAGCCGGCCCGCCAGCCGCGCCGCCCCGAGGAGCGCGAGCGCGAGGACGAGCACGCTCACCCGGTTGGTCGAGCGCAGGAAGAGAAAGCCCCCGGCGGCGAGCGCGCTCCCCAGGCCGCCCACGCCCGCGCTGCCCGTGAGCCAGAGCACGGAGGCCCCGGCGCGCGCCGGGAAGTCGAGCCGCCCGCGCGCGAGTCCCCAGGCGAAGGCGAGGAGGACCAGCAGCACGGCCGCGACACCAGCGAGGCCCACGTAGCCGGACGGGAACTCGCTGGTGGTGAGCGACTGCCGCTGGAAGGTGCCGCCGAGGATGCGCATCGCCTTCCAGCGGTGCGTCTGGTTCGACGGCGAGACGAGGAGGCTCGCCTTGAAGGCGTGGGTCTCCACGTCGGTCGGGTCCCGCTCCACGGCGTGCGGGTTGGGGCCGTCGCTCCACCGGGCGGACAGGGTGTCCAGGTTGACGCTCAGGAAGCAGAGCGCCGCGGTGAGGCCGAGCGCGAGCGGCGTCTTCCAGTCCAGCCGGCGCAGGCGCAGCCAGCGACCTGCGACCGCGAGCGCATGCAGCTGGGCGCAGAAGAACAGGTAGTACGGGTTGAGCACCGCGGTGACGCCGACGATGAGCGCGGCGGCCGCGAAGCGATGCGAGCCGTAGGGGACGCCGCGGCGGCTCGCCAGCCACGCGCTCACGAGCACGTTCCACGGCAGGTGGAAGAAGAAGGCGAGCTGGAAGTGGGAGACGTTGCGCGCGAAGAGGTACGGCGTCAGGCCGTAGAGCGCGCCCGCGGCCCAGGCCCACGCCGGGCGCACGCCGAGCCTGCGCGCCACCGCGTACAGGGAGAGCGCTGCGCCCACGCTCGCCGTGGCGAGGCCCACGGTCATCGCGGCGAAGACGCCGGAGACGCGCGCCAGGGTGCCCCAGAGGAAATAGAGGAGCTCCTCGGGAATGGCGAAGTCGTCCCAGCGGGCCACGGCGGGCGCGCCGAGGCGGGCGACGTGCTTGGACACGAAGGGCAGGAAGTCGCCTTCGCTCACGGCCTTCAAGAGCGCGGCGGTGCCCATGGCGTCGCCCGCGGTGGTCAGCGGCGCGTCGAGGCGCTGGCCCTGGAAGAGGCGGTAGGCGTGGGCGAAGACGGCGAGGACCGCGAGGACGAGCGCCAGGCAGCGCAGGACCTCCGCGGCGCGGCGGCTCATGCCTTGGGCATCTCGCCGGTGCGGATCCACTGCACCGTGCGCTCGATGCCCTGGGCGAGCGGCATCTTCGGCTCCCAGCCCAGCACGGCCTTGGCCTTGGCGATGGCGAGCACGCTGCGGGCCTGTTCACCGGTGCGCGCCGGCGCGTGGACCGGCTTGGCGTCGACCTTCGCCGCCTTGGCCACCATGGCGTAGAGCGCGTTGACGTCGGTCTCGATGGCGGTGCCGACGTTGAAGCCGCCGGTGGCCGAGGTGGCGAGCGCCTTCAGGTTCGCCTCCACCACGTCGCCCACGTACACGTAGTCGCGGGTCTGCTTGCCGTCGCCGTAGATGGTGCAGGCTTTCCCTTCGAGGAGGCGCGAGCCGAAGATCGCCACCACGCCCGCCTCGCCGTCCTTCCGCTGGCGCGGGCCGTAGACGTTGCCGTAGCGCAGCGCCACGTACGGCAGCCCGTACATCTGGCGGTACGACTCCAGGTAGAGCTCGCTCGAGGCCTTGGCCACGCCGTACGGCGACAGGGGCGCCACCCGGTGCGTCTCGGGGGCCGGGTAGATCTCCGGCTCGCCGTACATCGCTCCGCCGGAGGAAGCGAAGATGACCTTCCCCAGGCCGTGGCCCCGCGCCGCCTCGAGGAGGTTGAGGAGCCCGCCCAGGTTCACGTCGGCGTCGAAGCGCGGGTTCTCCACGCTCTTGCGCACGTCCATCTGCGCGGCGTGGTGCATGAGCACCTCGGGGCGGAAGGCGGTGACCGCCTTCGCCGCCGCTTCCGAGCGGATGTCCGCCTGCTCCAGCCGCGCCGTGGCAGGCACCTGGCTCGCCACGCCCGACGAGAGGTCGTCGATGACCAGGAGCTGGTGACCTTGCTTCACCAGCGCGTCCGCGACGTTGCTGCCGATGAAGCCTGCTCCCCCGGTGAGGACGATGCGCATGGGCAGCCCATAGCATGAGAGGTCCCCTGCTTGCGGTAGGTTGGCCGGTGCGCTACTCGCTCGGGCCCCCATGCGACCGTTGGATCCGAGCCGTGCGACGCCCAGGCATTGGTCGTTCGTCATCACCTGCTTCGAGCCGGTCACCCGCGTCAGCGGCGGAATCGGCACGTACACGAGGCTCCTGCTCGACCGTCTCTCGCGCTCGAAGCTCGGCAACGTGCTCTTCATCACTGCCGGCCGCAATCGGCCCAAGGCCCCCAACGACGGCTCGCCCGACGTGACCACGCTGTTCATCGACGAGCACGTGCGCTTCGGCCCCGACTCGCCGCTGAACAACATGGCCGACCCCTACCGGCACTTCGGCTTCGGCGCGATGAGCGCGCTGATGGAGATGGAGAAGCGGGGGCACACCTTCGGCTACGTCGAGGTCCCCGACTTCGCCGCCGAAGGGTATTTCCTCCTCAAGGCGCGGCGCTTCGGGATGCTGACGCTGGGCCGGGTCGGCGTGCGGCTCCATTCGCCGCTGCTGATGTTGCACGAGGACAACCGCACGATGCCCATGTGCGACCCCAACGCCTTCCGCTTTCACAGCGAGGAGCGCTTCGTCTACCAGCACGCCGACGACGTGCTCTTCGGCGGCGACGCGATGCTGAAGCGGGTGGTCGAGCTGCTGCCGCCGGCGCTCGGCGCCGCGGTGCAGAAGAAGTCGCGCAAGATTCCGCACCCCTGGCCGGCGTCGATGACCCGCAAGTCGAAGGTGGAAGCCGTCAAGGTCCCCAAGCTCGGCTACGTGGGCCGCCTCGAGATGCGCAAGGGCGTGGACCTCGTCATCCGCGCGCTGGTTCGACTGATGTCGCGCAGCGACGTGCGCTTCGAGCTGCACTGCTTCGGCCGCGACACCGACACCTGGCGCCAGGGCTCCTTCAAGGGCTACCTGCTCTCGCTGATCCCCGACCACCTGAGGCCCTTCTTCGTCTTCCACGACTACGTGGAGCAGAAGACGCTGTGGACGGAGAAGCTGCCCGAGATGTCGGCGTTCGTGTTCCCGTCGCGCTTCGAGAACTACCCCAACGTGCTGCTCGAGGTGCTCGAGTTCGGCCGCCCGGTGCTGGTGGCGGCGCACGGTTGCATGCCGGAGATGGGGCGGAGGTTCCCCTTCGTCACCGCCATCGATCCGCTCGACGAGGAGGCCTTCGCCCAGGCGCTGGGGACGATGGCCAGGAACACCGAGCGGTGGCCTGGCGTGCAGCGGCTCTACGAGGACGTGCGCGACGACCTGATGGAGCTGCTCGACGAAGGGTACCGCGACCTCGCCAACACCAAGGCGGCGTCGCCCACGCCCCGGGCGTCGAAGCAGCCGAAGATCAGCTTCGTGGTCGCGCACCACAACCACGCCACCTGGCTCGACTCGCTCTTCCGCTCGATTCACACCCAGCGGGCCGAAGGCGACGAGATCATCGTGGTCGACGACGGTTCCAACCGGACCAACCGGGACGAGGCCGAGCGCATCACCACCGCCTGGGGCGAGCGCTTCATCGCCCGGCCGGTCGCGGGCGGCCCGTCGGCGGCGCGCAACGCGGGCATCAAGGCAGCCAAGAACGAGCTCATCTACATCGTCGATTCCGACGACGAGCTGGCGCCCAAGACCGTGCCGGTGCTCCGCAACGCGATGGCGGCCCATCCCAAGCTCGGGGCGGTCATCGGCTTCTTCTGGGCCTTCGGCGACGAGCACCACGCCTGGGCGGCGTACGACCCGGTCATCGAGAACATCCTGGTCGAGAACAGCACCCACTGCGGGCTGCTGATTCGCCGCTCGGTGCTCAAGAAGCTGGGCGGCTATTCCGAGGCGCAGCGCCTGCACTACGAGGACTGGGAACTCAACATGCGCCTGGCGCTGTCGGGTGTGCCCGTCGAGGTGGTGCCGCTGGTGTCGTACCGGTACCGCGTCAACAAGTCGAAGGGGCGCAACTCGGTGAACCACCAGCTCATGGGCTACTCGTACGAGCAGGCGGTGGAGAACGCGCTCGCCTCGGTCGACGGGGGCACGGTCGACTGGACCCGCTACTCCCGCATGGTGCGGATGCTGCTGTCCCGGCCGAGCTGGCAGCCGCCGTCGCCGCCGCCGCCGCTGCGGCACGTGATCGTCGACCGGCTCAACCTCGCGCTCAAGCCCACGCCGCTCCACAGCCCCATCAAGAAGATGGCGGCGTGGACGGTGGACTACCGGACGTGACGCCCGCGCCGCCGCTGCTCCTCGACGCGCGCTACCTGGAGCGTGGCGTGTGGGCTGCGGGGCGAGCGGTGGTGGTCTGCCTGTCCGACGGCGACGACGAGTTCGAGGCGGTCGACCCGGGTGGGAGCACGCTCCACTGCGTCCGGCCCGAGCGCGCCTGGGGGCCGTGGCGTCCGCGCGACTTCGCGGGCCGCGCGCTGGAAAAACTCGTCGAGCTCCGCTCGCTCTGGCAGGTGCGCTGGTCCACCGTGCTCGCCCGCGGCGAGGTGCCGCAGTGGCTGGTGCTCGCGGCGGAAGCGCTGGCGCTCGGCGGAGAGGTTCCCGAGCTCCCCACCTTTCCCGAGGCGCGCTCCGTCTCCGTGGTGATGCCCACCTACGGCCGGGTGGCCGAGCCCATTCGCGCGCTGCGCAGCGCGCTGGCGGAGGCCGCACGTGCGCCCGTGCCGGTGGAAGTCCTCGCCGTGGTGCAGTCGCCGGGGGCCGCCGCGACCATCGGCGCGGGGCTCCCGCTGGGAAAGGTGCGCTTCGTCGACAGCGCGCCGCCCGGGCTCACCCGCGCACGTAACGAGGGGCTCGCGCAGGCCCGGGGCGACCTCGTGGTCTTCATCGACGACGACGTGGAACTCGATGCCGGGCTGGTGCGCGCCTACGTGGCCGCGAGCGCGGCGTCGCCGTCAGCGGTCGGCTTCGTCGGCCGGGTGCGCTCGGCGCACGAGGGGCTCGAGCGGGAGAACCCGTCTCGCGCGGTGGGGCACATTCGCCCGTCGGGCTGGGTGGACGCCAACTTCGACTCGGTCGGCGACGCGCGGGTCACCGTGCAGCCGCACACACCCCGGGGGGCCAACATGGCCTTTCGCCGAGAGGCGGTGACCGCGCTGGTCGGAAGCCGCTGGTTCGACGAAGGGCTCACCGGGTCTGCCCACCGCGAGGAGTCGACGCTCGCGCTGGAGCTGCAACGGCGTGGCGCGTGCCTGGCCTACGTCCCCGGCGCGTCGCTGCGACATCTGGAGGCGGAGGAAGGCGGCTGCGAGAACCGGGGGCCGCAGCGCCTGGAGCAGCGCCGCAACCGCGCCGCGCTCGAGCAGCGGTACCTGCGCCGCCTCTACGCACCGCTCGGGCTCGCGGGGAAGGCGATGCCGGTGCTCTCCGCGCTCCGCGCCGTGCGCCACGCGGAGCCTGGGCAACGACTGGCCGAGTCGCTGGCCCAGCTCGCGGCGCTGCCAGGGCTGCTGAGGTAGCCTCGTCGAGGTGCGGACCGCTGCTGGACTGCAGACCTGGAGCCTCGCGGTGCTGGTGCTGGCTTCCTGCGGCGGCGGAAAGCCCCCGACGTCCGGCGCGCTCGAGGTCCGGGTCGTCGGCGGGGTGCAGTCGTTCGAGATCGCCGGGGCGAACGCGGTCCCGGAGATTCCTCCCTGGCCGTTCCGCCGGGGTGGCGCCACCGAGGCGCTCATCTCCAGCAGCTCCAGCGCGCGGTGCAGGCTGCCCGCGCCGCTGACGAGCGCGCAGGGCTACGACTTCACCACGGGAGGCTGCGAGTTCTTGCTCACGGGGGGCGAGGAGAGCGGACCGCCCCCGACCGTGCTCGACCAGTGGCCCGACTGGGGCCGCAACTACCTGGGAGCCTTCAGCGCGGTCGAGGTGGGGGACGACGTCTTCCTCGTCACCCACGGAGAGAACAAGAACGACCGTCACGCGAACGGCACCATCTACCTGAACACGGTGAACACCGACGTCGGCCCGGAGTGCTGGTCCGGCTACGACGCGGACGCCGGTGAGTGGCGGGAGTGCTGGGAGTCGTACAACGCGTTCCTCGCCCTGGCCGTGCTCGGGGCCGATGGCGGGGTCCGCGACCTGGGGCCCATCGCCTGGCCCACGTTCGGCTACGTCGACGATGCCGGCGAGAAGACCTCGCTGGGCCTGCGGCACCCCTCGTCGGTGGTGGTGGGCGACCACGTCTACGTCTACGTCCAGGACGAGTCGAACGAGTCGGAAGGCATCAAGGTCTTCCGGGCACCGCTCGCGGACCTGTCGAACCCGCACGCGTTCCGCGGCTACGACGGCGACGGTGGCTTCACGCTCCGGGCGCTGCCGGCCGGCTTCACCGCGGCGAAGGTGCGTTCCTTCTACGGGACCCGGGGTCCTCGTACGCCTCCGCTCTTCGACGACCCGCGCTTCGACAGCGTCCGGTTCAGCGTGGCGGCGATCCAGGGCAGCGCGTCGTACCTGGGCGTGGAGGAGCGCGTGAACATGGACGGGGAACAGCTCGTGCTGCGCCTCTCGTCGGATCTGGTGCACTGGAGCGACCCGGTGGTGGTGCCGGACGTCGGCGCGGCGACCTGGGAAGACGCGCCGCTCAACTATCCGATCCTGGTGGACGCCCAGGGCAACATCGGGCCGATCGATCTCTCTGGCTTCTTCGTGCTGGGCACGCACCTCTCCTCTCCGACGCGCGTGCAGCTGTCGGTGACGCTGCGGTGATCACCCCTTGAGCACGCCTCCGCGGAACAGCAGCGCCATGCGCTCGCCGAGCCGCGACGGGCGCTGACGGGACCGCGGCCCGGTGCTTCGCCGGGGCGCTGGCGCGACCGCCTCCCGACGCTCGAGCGCCCGGAGGTGCAGCGCCTTCTCGAGCGGCACCTCGCGCGCGCCGAGCGGCCGGACCGGAGCCTCGGGAACCGTGGGCCCTTCGCCGGGCTGGAGCGGAGCCGGGCCTTCCGACAGCGCGGGCAACTCCGGAGCGGGGGCGAAGGCCCGCAGCTGCAGCGCGTGCTCGAGCGCCGCCGCTGCCCTCGGGTGCTGCCCCAGCGGAGACTCCAGCGCCGCGAGCTGGTGGGTGGGCAGGGTGGGAGCCGAGGTCGCACCCGCCACGCGGCCCGTCGGCGCCGGCATCAGGAGCGCTCGCAGGTTGAGGCCCTTCTGCACCACGGCGGGCCGGGCGCCAGCCGGCCGAGGCTCAGGCAGCGCGCTCGCCGGCGCCGCGGGGGCGGTCACCGGCTGGGGCGCGCCCAGCGCCGGGAGGTCGAGCACCACCTTCGGGCGCACCGCCGCGGTGAAGCGGGACGGGCCCTGCGCGGCGGACTGCACCTCCTGCGCACGGCGCGACGGGGGGAGCCAGGCGAAGCGCTTCTGCTCGTCGGGCGAGAGCTTGGCGTAGGCCGCCTTCTCGTCCTGCTTCCCGTGGAGCAGGAACTCCGTCTCCACCGGGTCGAGCTTCTTGAGCTCGGCCTGCAGCTCGGGCGGCAGCGCCTCCAGCACCTCGGCCAGCGAGAAGCGGAACTCCGGTGCTGGCCCCTGGCTCTTCATCGGCCGCTTCAGCGCATGTTGCCGATGACCGCCATCGCGGCGTCGTGCTTCATCTTGAGGATGTTGGACAGGAAGCTGACCAGCTCGGTCTTGTTCTGTTCGCGCATCTGCAGCTCCATGCGGGCGCGGTCGTTGGGGTCGAGGCCCTGGAGCTGCTGCTGCTGCTCCGGGGTCAGGTCGATGGAGTAGGGGTTGCCACCGCTGCTGCGTGCGACCTTCGACATGTGGTGCTCCTTGCGTGAGAGAGACGCGAGAGAGCACTGCAGCCGCGATGCCGAGCGCGGTGGACGAGAAATCGCGGCTTCGCGCGATGTGCGATGGCGCCTGGGGGCGACAGTCGAAATGCGCGCAGTTCAGGGAGATACGCGCCTACCTGATGAAGACGCGACACCTGGTGCGCTTCGCGTGCACCGCGATTCCACCGCGAGAGGACGGACGAGCCGGACCTCGGCGCCGAGAAAAGCGAAGAGGCCGGGTCGCGCGTGGCGTCCCGGCCTCCGGTCGCTGCTCCGCGCGGCGCGCGCGTCAGTGCTTCTTGAGGCCCAGGGGCACGCCCGCGAGGCGCAGCAGCCGGCGCGCTTCGCCGAGGCGCTGCTGGTAGCGGTCGGGGAAGGCGGAGACCTGCACGGCCTGGCACCAGTCGCCGTAGCCCGCGGGCCCGCGGTGGATGTAGCGGCTCTTGTAGTCGAGCGCGCCGGGCTGACCGCCGCGGCCGCCGTTGATGAAGAGCTTCACCGACTTCCGCGGGTCGTGCCGCACCGAGTACGGGCCCCACGGCGCGCGCTGCTGGAACATGCCCACGCTGTCGCGGTCGCCGCCGCTGGGGTTGGAGAAGTTCGACTCCACCAGCGCGGTCATGATCGGCAGCTCGGCGGGGATGCCGTGCTTCTTGGCGTACATCGCCAGGTCGCGCACCAGCCGCAGCTTCGGGCTGTGCGCCAGCCGCTTCTGGATCGCCAGCGCCTTGTTGGTGGCCTTCGCCGTGCCCCGGCCGATGGCGCCGCTCACGTGCAGCCCGTGCTGCCGCTGGAACTTCGACACCGCGCGCTTGAGCGCCCCGTCGAAGATGCCGTCGACCTTGCCGACGTTCAGATGGAGCTTCTTGAGCTTGCGCTCCATCTGCGCCACGTCGGCGCCGCGCTGGCCGACGTGCGCCACGGTCTTGAAGCCGCCGCGCACGAAGACGTCGAGGCCCTTCACCTTGCGCAGGGTCGCCTGGTCGACCTCGCCGGTCTGCGGCAGGCCTTCGGCGCGCTGGAACTTCTTGAGCGCCGCCTCGGTGTCCGCGGTGAACTCGCTGCCCGCGTCGCCGGTGAGCAAGCCTGCCGAGCGCAGGTGCGCCTTGAGCGCGGTGATGGCCGCGCCGCGGTCGCCGAGGTTGAGCGTGTCGCCCGCGGTGACCCGCGTCTGCATCAGCTCCTGCTGGTGACGGACGTCGCGGGCCGACTTGGGAAGGATGCGGTGCTGGAGTGGGGCCATGGTGGGATCCTCTGCGGTGGTTTTCGCAGTGGCCGCTCGCCGAGTTTCCTCTGGAGCACCGCGGTCTTACGGGTGTCGTCGCCAGAGGACAGGCCCACATGTCGGTGTGCCCGCAACCCCGCGGCGCGTGGTGCGGGCGAAACCGCTCAGTGACGGACGCCTTCGAGCTTCACCAGCGCGCCGTCGACGTCGAGCCGGCCTTCGAGGTCGACCACGCCCTCGAGCCACCAGCCGGTGGGACCTTCGGCGTCGTGCAGCGTCTGGCGGAAGCGCCAGCGGCGCGGGGCGTCCTGGTCGACGCGCGTCCACTCCGAGGTGCGCGCCTTGGGCGTGGCGTCGAGCGCGGGGTGCTCGGCGAGGAACGGCGCGAGCGCCTCTTCCAGCGAGTCCTTGTCCCAGCCCGAGTCCTCGCCCAGCGCCTCCGCGGCGTCCTCGTAGCGCTGGCGCGCGAGCAGGCTGACCAGGCGGTGGAGCTCGGCGCGGGCCCGCGCGGTGAGCTGCCGCGGGTTGTCGGCGAGGTCCTTCTTCCGAGGCGCCGCGGGCGCGGCGGCCACGGGCGTCACGCCGTCGCGCAGCGCTTCCCACTCCTCGAGCAGCGAGGAGTCGACCTGCTTCAGGGTGGCGAAGAGGAAGGCGAGCGCGTCGTCCACGCCTTCGCTGCGGGCGCTCTCGGGCACGTTCTGCAGCAGCGTCTTGTAGCTCTCGTTGAGGTAGCGCAGCAGCACGCCTTCGCTGCGGCCCAGGCCGTACTCGCGCACGTACTCGTTGAACGACGCCTGCCGCTCGAAGAGCTCGCGCGCGATGGACTTGGGGCGGATGTTCTCCTGGCCCACCCAGGGGTGCACCACGCGGAAGGCGTCGAAGGTGCCGTAGATGAAGTCGGCGTTCGGCTTGGGGTACTCGACCTTCTCGAGCTCCTGCATGCGCTCGGCGTATTCCATGCCCTGAGCCTTGAGCTCGGCGATCTTGCGGCCCTTCGCCGCGTCGAGCTGGGCGTAGAGCACCGCGTCCGGGTTCTCGAGGATGCTCTCCACCAGCGTCAGCACGTCGAGCGCGTAGGTCTCGGTCTGCGGGTCGAGCTTCTTGAGCGTCTCCAGCAGGTAGAGCGACAGGGTGTGGAAGAGCGAGAAGTCCTTCTGCAGCCCGTCGGCGAGCGCGAGGTGCGCGGGCATGGTGGGCGTGCGCTTCTCGTGCACCACCAGCTTGGAGTCGATGAGCGCGCGGACCAGCGTGCGGGCGTGCTTGAGCAGGCGCACCCGCATCACCGGGGACAGGTGGGCGCGGCCGACCAGCGTCACCAGCTTGCGGTAGCCGCCGTTGCGGCTGCCCTGCGCGGACTGCAGGAGGTTCAAGATCAGGCCGTGGTTCACCTGGAAGCGGGACTCGAGCGCCTCCGGGAGCCGGGTCTGCAGGTTCTCGAAGGTGGTGCGGTCCCAGTGGGCGTAGCCCTTGGTGGGCGCCTTCTGGAGCACGACCTTCTTCCCCGCGTCCTTCTTCTGCTGGAGCTTCTGGTTCTCCAGCACCCATTCCGGGGCCTGGGCCACCACGGTGCCGCGCACGTCGAACCCGCGGCGTCCTGCGCGGCCGGCGATCTGCTGGAAGTCGCGCACGGTGAGCACCGCGGTCTTCTGCCCGTCGAACTTGCAGAGCTGGGTGAAGAGCACCGAGCGGATGGGCACGTTCACGCCCACGCCCAGGGTGTCGGTGCCGCTGATGATGAGGAGCTTCCCTTCCTGGGCGAGCCGCTCGACCAGGCGCCGGTAGCGGGGCAGCAGGCCGGCGTGGTGCAGACCGACGCCGTGGAGCACCAGCCGCTTGAGCTCCTTGCCGAAGGGCGTGTCGAAGCGGAAGCCCTGGGTGGCCGCCTTGAGCGCTTCCTTCTGCTCCTTGGAGGCGAAGTCGATGGAGAGCAGGTTCTGCGCCTGCTCCGCGGCGGCGCGCTGCGAGAAGTTCACCAGGTAGATGGGCGCCTGGTTGCGCGTGAGCAGCATCTGCACCGTCTCGTGGAGCGGCGTCTCCGCGTAGAAGAAGTCGAGCGGCACCGGGCGCTCGGTCCCGCGCACCTCGGCGCTCTCGCGGCTGGTGAGCTGCTCGAGCGGCCTCAAGATGTTGGTGAGGTCGCCGAGGGTCGCCGACATCAGCAGGAACTGCGTCTCGGGCATCGCCAGCAGCGGCACCTGCCAGGCGACGCCGCGGTCCTGGTCGCCGTAGTAGTGGAACTCGTCCATCACCACGGCCTCGGCGATCACCCGGTCCTCGCGCAGGAAGCGGTTGGCGAGGATCTCCGCGGTGCAGCAGAGGATGGGCGCGTCGCGGTTGATGCCCGCGTCGCCGGTCATCATGCCCACGCGCTCGGCGCCGAAGACCTCGCAGAGCGCGAAGAACTTCTCGTTCACCAGCGCCTTGATGGGGCAGGTGTAGGCGCTGGTCTGGCCCTTCACCAGGGCGAGGAGGTGGAAGAAGACGGCGACCAGCGACTTGCCGGAGCCGGTGGGCGTCGCCAGCACCACGTGCTTGCCGGCCACCAGCTCGAGCAGCGCCTCTTCCTGCGCGGGGTACAGCTCGAGGTTCTGGGCCTTCACCCAGGCGAGGAACACGTCGAGCGCCGCCTCGGGCGTCTTGGGCAGCTCGGTGGTGATGAGCGGAGGAGCCACGTCAGGCCTTCTCTACCTTGCGCAGGCCCGCGTGCCACCACCAGCAGACGGCGAGCACCGCGAGGGCGCCCGAGGCCCACAGCCGGCGGCCGGCCGTGGGAAGGGTCTCGCGCCAGAGGTCGACCACCCAGAAGTGCACCTTGGGCCACTCGAGGCCTTCGAGCGCGCGGAAGTAGGCGTCCGGGTCCGCCTGGATGGCGGGCGTCGGGCCCACGTCGCGGTTGTGCTCGAAGAAGCCGTAGTAGCTGCCGTCGCCGAAGATGGCGAAGACGTTGAGGGAGACGGCGAGGAGCGCGAGGACTCCCGCGGCGAGGCGCACGCCGCGGCGCTCGAGGAGCGCGGGGAGGCCGGGGTGGGTGAGCGCGATGAGGAACATCGCGGGGACCCAGGGGAGCATCAGCCGCGGGCCCCAGCTCCACCAGCCGAACGGGGAAAACCAGCGCGCGAAGCCGAGCGTCGTCGCGCCGACGAGGCCGAGGAGCCAGAGGCCGCGGCTGCGCTCGTCCTTCCTGGCGAGGGCCCAGCCGGCGACGCCGAGCACGGTCAGGCCTGCGAGCGGAGCGACCTCCAGCAGGCCTCCGCTCGGCGAGAACCAGATGGCGAGCGACTGCCGGAGGATGAGCGCGACGCCGTGCGCCTGGAGAATGGGGTCGAGGAGGAAGGTGTTCCCGAGTGTTCCGAAGCGGAACTGGTTGAAGAGGAGGCCGGGAATCGTGCCCGCGAGCGCGCCGACGCCGAGCGCGATGGCCCACTTGAGTCCCGCGGTCCGGCGCCACAGCGGCCAGACGCCGAGCCAGAGCACGAAGGGGAGGGCGACCTCCTTGGTGAGGCCGGTCAGGAGGGCGAGCGGACCGACGAGCCACCAGCGCTTGCCGTCCACGCACACCGCGGCGAGCGCGAGCGCCACCAGCGCGGAGGGCAGCTCGTTGAAGGTCGTCCTCGCGTACCAGAGGCCGTAGGAGGCGAGGGTCCCGAGCACGAAGAGCGCCGCGGCGCCGGTGCCCTGGCGTGGCGCGAGCCAGCGTGCGCCCAGCACCACCAGGCCGAGGAGGGAGAGGACGCTGAGCGCCGTGAGCGTCCGCATCGCGCCCTCCGGACTCGCGCCCAGCGCCTCCGCCATCCACACCACGAGGTACTGGAAGAGGGGGAAGTAGCTGACGTTGGGGCAGGGGCGCTGGCCGGAGGCGAGGCAGGCCTTGGTCGCCTGGGCGCCGCCGTAGACGGCCCAGGTGTCGGGCTCGAAGCGCGGGCGCTCGCGCACGTCCAGCATCAGGAGGACGGCGAAGAGCGCGCCCAGCAGCCAGGCCCAGGTCGAGGGACGCCGCCAGGGCGGCACCGGTGCGAGCTCCGTCACGGGCGCTCACTTATGGCGCTTCGGGCGTCTGGCCTCGGGAAATCGGACGGCGCGGATTCCTCGACTACCTCGGCGCGAGCCACGAGGGCGTCTTGAGCACCCGCTCGCCCCCGCGAACGCCCTTGAGCGGCACCTCGCGCGCCTTGTGCGCCCCCTTCTTGGGGTCCGGCCGCTCCACCACCTTGCCCACCACGTCGTACTCGTGGGCCTGCGTCACCTCGACCGTCACCAGCTCACCCGGATAGGCGAGCCCGTCGTTGATGTAGACCTGCCCGTCGATCTCCGGCGCCTGCCCCTGGTGCCGGCCGACCAGCAAGTGCTCCGACTCCTGGCTCACGCCTTCCACCAGCACCTCGAGCCGCTTGCCGATGAGCGCCTTGTTCTGCTCCCGGCTGATCCGCTGCGCGATCGCCATCACCTCGCGCCACCGCCGCGTGATGGTCCGCTGCGGCACCTTGGGCTCCATGTCGTACGCCGCCGTGCCTTCCTCGTCGGAGTACTGGAAGCAGCCCAGCCGCTCGAACCGCTGCTCCTTCACGAAGTTCTTGAGGATCTCGAAGTCTTCCTCGGTCTCGCCCGGCAGCCCGACGATGAACGAGCTGCGGAAGGTCAGGTTCGGCACCCGCTCCCGGAACTTGGTGATGAGCGTCTTCAGGTAGTCGCTCGTCTTGCCCCGCTTCATCGCGATGAGCAGCTTGTCGCTCGCGTGCTGCAGCGGCATGTCGATGTACTTGGCGATCTTCTTCTCGTTCGCCATCACCGTGAACAGCTCGTCGGCGATGGGCCGCGGGAACGCGTAGTGCAGGCGGATCCAGTGCACGTCCACCTGCGCCAGCGCCTTCAAGAGCTCGTGCAGCTTGGGCCGGCCCGGCAGGTCGTGGCCCCAGGCCGTCAGGTCCTGCGCCACCAGGTTCAGCTCGCGCACGCCGTGCTCGGCCAGCGTCTGCGCTTCCGTCACCACGTCGTCGATGGTCCGGCTCCGCTGCAGCCCGCGCAGTGTGGGGATGATGCAGAAGGCGCACTTGTTGTCGCAGCCCTCCGACACCTTCAGGTACGCGGTGTACCCGGGCATCGAGTTCACCTTCGGCACCGCCGCGGTGTGGATGTAGTCGGGGTCCGGGATCACCTGCCGCGGCGCCGCGTCGGCCGCCAGCAGGTCCGCGATCTGCGCGTACGCCGACGTGCCCAGGAAGTGGTCGACCTCCGGCATCTCCTTCGCCAGCTCGTCGCCGTACCGCTGCGACAGACAGCCCGTCACCACCAGCGTCTCGCAGGTGCCTTCCTTCTTGTACTCCGCGAGCTCGAGGATGTTGTTCACCGACTCCTGCTTCGCCGGTCCGATGAACGCACAGGTGTTCACCACGATGACCTGCGCGTCCTTCGCCTCGTCGACGAGCTTGTACCCGCTCTTCGACAGCGTCCCCAGCATCACCTCGGAGTCCACCCGGTTCTTCGGGCATCCGAGCGTCATCATGTACAGCGTGCGGTGCTTGGCCATGGTCATCTCGCGCCGAGCTCGGCGCGCTCGAAGTGTTCCTGGGTGAAGGTGAAGCGGGCCGTCGACCCGTTGGTGTAGCCGATGGTGAGGAAGCCTTCGGGCGACAGCTCGAAGCGCATCGCGCGGCCCAGCGCACAGGTGGCCGCCGGCCACTCGAGCACCTGCACCGCCTGGTTGCCCTTGATGACGTACATCGACATGCGCAGCTCGTGCTGCGACTTGCAGTCGTCGCCCACGTACGGGTTCTGCCCCGTGAGCACGGTGAAGAGAGGCCGCTCGTCGGGCAGGTTCATCGTCTTGGGAATCGGCAGCGCCACCGTCTTGGGCTCCACCGCTTCCTTCCCCGCGATGAGCTCCGCGAGGCTCTCCGGCGTCAGCTCCTCGTCCGCCAGCACCCAGCTCGGGAAGTGCAGCACCGCGTAGCCGACCCAGCCCTTCGGGCGCGCTTCCACCCCTTCGACGCCCGCGGGCGCCGCGAGCTTCTGCGCCTTGCGCAGCTCGTCGGGCAGCCGGATCGGCCCGCCCACCATGTCGCCGGTGTTGCAGCTCGACAGCTCCGTCGCCGGCGTCTTCAGGTCCACGCACAGGCTCAGCGTCAGCGGGCCCTGCGCCGGGAACCGCGGCAACGCCCGCGCCGGGATCGCCACCTCGAACGACGGCGCCTTGCCGTCGTCCTTCCCCTGCACCTTCACCAGCGCCCGCGCCCACGCCGGGCCGTCTTCCTCGGTGCCGGTGACGCCCGCCGCCGACACCGTCAGCCGCGTGCCTCGCGCCGTGGTGCCCGCAGAAGGAAAGAACAGCGTCACCACGAAGGTGCTCGTCGAGAGCGCCGAGCCCGGCGTGGTGAGCCCCAGGTACAGCGTGTCCTTGCGGAACCCCGCCCGCACCTTGAGCCCCTTGGCCGCCGCCGCCGGCACCTTGAGCTCGGCTGCGCCCGCGAGGTCGGCGAGCGCCCCGTCGACCACCGGATCCTTGGTCAGGGTCGGCAGCGGCTTGGGCCCCTTGTCGGCAGGAGCAGCCGCCAGCAGTGCCAGCACGAGCAGCGGGGACATCGTCACCCCGCGTGCCCTAGCAGCAAGCCGGGCCCCTGCACCAGAGGACGGCGGCTAGGGGGAGAACGTGTCGCGGTGGTGCTGCTCCTGCGACAGGCGAATGATCTTCATCGCCATCCCTTCCTTGAACAGCCGGTCGCCCAGCGCCAGCCCATCGCTCGTGCACAGGGACTTGTACGAGCTGGACAGCGCGAAGAGTTCCTTCTCCTTCAGCTGGCGCGTCTTGCCGTCGACGGTGATGGTGGCCGGCCCGTACGGCGGCGCGGAGATGACGCACGCCCGCCCGTCGGCCAGCGTGCCCGTCGCGGTGATGACGTGCGTCGAGGCGTTGGTCGTCACCTGCCCGGGCTTGAAGCCGACGGTGGTGGTGATGCGGGGAATCGAAGTCTTCGCGGCGGTCAGGTCAGCGTGACGGATCGAGGCCATGCCGTGCACGGAAGCAAGGCCAGGACCGTGGCATAAATCCTGTTGAATCAATGGCTTGCGTGGCAACAACCACCCGCTGGCCGGTGACTTTCCGGGCGCCTGTCCTCCACCAGGAGACATGGGAATTTCCTGAACATCTTCACCGAGTAACGCCCCCGCGCCAGGTCCCGTACCGACGTCATGGCACTCCCTCCGACCACCGCGACCGATTCCGCAGCAGCCCTCGAAGCCCTTCGCCGCGCCCAGGAGGCGGCCCGCGCTGCCGAAGCCGCTCGCCAGCGCGCCGCCGCCGCCCGCGCGCTCGCCGCCCAGCAGAAGGCGACGCCCGCCGTCGCCGTCTCCCCGGTCCGCAACGACGCCTTCGTCCGCGCACCGGCGGGCGTGGCCG
>JAIBBQ010000300.1 GCA_019694595.1 Myxococcaceae bacterium | reverse complement strand
GCGTGCACCTGCGCCTCGAGCCCGAGCGCGCGCGCCCGCTCGCGGACCAGCGCCGCCTCGGCGCCGCCCTCGGGGCGCAGGCCGTGGTCGACGATCAGCGCCTCCACCCGGAGCCCGAGCCGGCCGGCGAGGCGCGCGCAGACCGCCGCCAGCACCGTGGAGTCGGCGCCCCCGGACAGGGCCACCAGCACGCCCGATCCGCGCGCCCCCAGGCGACGCAGCGCGCCACCCACCGCACCCTCCACCGAGGCGATCGCCGCAGCCTGCTGATCTGATGGAGGAATTGGGAGCACCTCGAACCGCCGGGAGGCCCGGTTGCCGCTGGGGTGACCGGAACTTATGATCAGGGCAGAGCCAAACGGGAATGAAGCCGATTCCCCGATGGTCGACATCTCCGAGTTGAGCCCAGGGGTCCCCCCCCTCCCCCTCTGGGCTCACGGGGCTGGCGGGCTTGTCCGGTCGCCAGCCTCTCTTTTGGGCGCCCCTCCAGGCTCGTTCAGCCTGGCGGGGCGTCGGAGATCTCAGGGCTGGCGCGTGTACCAGCCGAAGCTGCCCACCGAGACGTCGGGCGCGCACTGGAGCGAGCCACCGGCCTGGCGCACGCCGAACCGGGTGAGCGACGGCGCGGTGATCCTCCCGGTGCCGTCGGCGCCCACCGCGGTGACCTTCGCGAGCGGCGTCCCGCCGTCGGGCAGCGAGCCGATGTCCTTCTTGGGCGGCCACACCACGTCGGCGACGTGGAGCATCTGGCACGGCGCGCCCAGTGCGAGGTCGTCGGCGGGGCTCAGCGTGTCGAGGGGGATGACCTTGGCGGGAATGGCGCTGCCCTTGAGGAAGATGCGCACCACCGGCTTGGGCGCGGCGTAGCACTTGCCCGCCCCCACGCCTGCATCGCCCGCGGGAGCGGAGTCGGTGACGCAGCGCGCGCCCGCCTGCGCACAATCGCACTGGGCGCCGTCCACGCACGCCGCACCGCCGTCGACCACGCAGGCCGGGGGCGTCATCGGCAGCCGGGTGTCCTTGAAGTAGTGGACCATCACCCGGTACGTGCAGCCCGCGTCGCCGCCGCAGAGCGGGTCGTTCTCCGGCTTGTTGAGGGAGACGTTCTCGATCTGCCCCTTGTTGCCTTCGTCGTCGATGTTGAGCCGGGGGTCGTCGCTGGTGCCCGGCAGGCCCCAGTCGAAGTCGTAGCCACCGCCCGGGAACTTGAGCTGGATGCTGCGGGCGTAGCCGTTGATGTCGCCCGACGTCTTGAGCGCGGTGCCGTGGCGGAACTCGTCGAAGGCACCGCTGAACGCGTCGGCCGAGGTGGCGGCGCTCGGGCGCACCAGGTGCACGTCGAGATCCACGTCGCTGAAGCCCGGCCACTGGAGCTGGGCCACCAGATCGTTCTTCACCGCCACCGCGAGCTTCAACGGCACCTTGGTCTCGTGGCCCTGGGTGTCCTTCACCGACAGCTCGAGCCCGTACTCGCCGGTCACCACGGGCCTGAAGCTCGGGGTGGGCGTGCTCGCGCCCGACAGCATCAGGCTCCCCACGCCGGGCGGCGTGGACACCAGCGTCCACAGGTACGTCAGCCCGGCGCGGCCGTCCTCCGGGTCCGAGGTGCACTTGGTCTGGTCGGCGGCGTCGCTGAGCGCCGACAGCAGCACGTTGGCGCGCGGGTCGATGTCGCGGCTCGAAGAGAAATCGTAGCCCCCGGCCGGCGGCGGCTGCACCGCGTCCCAGTCGGCCTTGGTCGAGTAGTCGCGCGGAGCGTCGAGCTCGGGCTCGACCCGGATCACGTTGGCGCAGACCACCGGCGCCTGGTTGGGGCGCAGCTTGCCCTTGAGCGAGACCGATACGCTGGGGTTCGCCGGGTCGTCGGACAGCACCACCATCGTCGCCACGTAGTCGGTCTGCCCTTCGGACGTCGGCTTGAAGCGGATCGCCAGGTTCACGCCCTGCTGCGGGTCGAGCGGCGCCCCGCCCTGCGGCACCATGGCGTTGCCGGTGAAGGTGAACGCCGCCGCGTCCGCGCCCTGGATGCTCACCTGCTGCAGCACCAGCGCCACGTCGCCTTCGTTGACGATGTTCACCGACGGCAACCGCGAGGCGTCGATGGGCAAGAGCCGCACGAAGGGCTCGGCGCCGAAGTCGATCGCCGGCGGGGTGACGGTGACGCTGCCCACGCACTGCCGGGCCGCGGCGCAGTCGGGGGTGACCGAGATCTTGGGCTGCGCGCCGTCCCCGGTGAGCGGCACGCGAATGGTGGGCCGGTCGGGGTCGTTGCTCGAGACCACCAGGGTACCTTCGAAGCGCGCCACCGCGGTCGGGCTGAAGGTGAGCTCGAAGGTGTTCTTCATCAGCGCGTCGACGGTCGGCGGCACCATGCCGACGGTGAACTCGCCCGCCCCTTCGATGGTGGCGCCGCTCACGTTCACCTGGGTCTTGCTGAGCGACTCCAGGGTGATCACCTGGGTCGCCTTCGCGCCCACCTTCACCGGGCCGAAGTCGACGCTCACCGGCGCCACCTTGAGCGAGGCGGTCACCCCGGTGACCGTCGGGTTGCACTTGCAGGCCGGCAGCAGCACCACCACCGCCAGGGCCCAGATCGCCGTTCGCATGGGCGCGCTTCATAGGCCGCCGGGTGCGCCTCGCGCACCTCCTGCGAGGAATCCGTTGACCACCCGCGCACCCTGTCGGATAAAACCCACCCTGCTGTTTCGCCCCTGGAGACTCACCACATGGCTGGCACCGACAAGCGCAAGCAATCGCTCTACTTCCCTGAAGAGATGCTGAAGGAGATCCAGGAGGAGGCGAACCGCCAGGACCGTTCGCTGTCCTGGGTGGTCCAGCAGGCGTGGAAGATCGCCCGCGAGCGCATCAAGGCGTTCCCCGCGGTCAACGACGTCACCGGCGACGAGAGCCGCGACACCCGCGAGGAGGGCTGATGTCCACCACCGACCACCGCAAGCAGTCGCTCTACTTCCCTGAGGAGATGCTCAAGGAAATCGAGATCGAGGCTGGCCGCCAGGATCGCTCGCTCTCGTGGATCGTCCAGCAGGCGTGGAAGATCGCCCGCGGCGACATGAAGAAGATCCCGTCGGTCAACGACGTGCTGCCGCCCGGCATGCGCTGACGCGGACGCTCCGGGCCGCCGGCCTCACCCGGTCGGCGGTCCAGGCACCGCGCAGTTGTTCAGCTTCGCCCGCCCGCCGTCGAGCTTCACGCCGCTCGCCGCGTCGGCGTTGAACGTGCGCCGCAGGTAGTCGGCGGCGACGTTCGAATCCACTCCGCCGAAGCGCTGCGCCTGGGCCGGGTTCCGGTCGGGGTCCTTCGCCGGCGCGACCAGCATCGAGTACCCGTCGCCGCCACCGAACACGAAGGCCGAGGCGGCCACCCTCCACTTCCTGGTCGTGTTGCCCATGGGCAGCGGCACCGCCACGCCCTTGATGGTCAGCGAGGTCAGCCGCGTGCCGGGCGCCTTGCTACAGTCGGCCTCGAAGCTGACCTCCTTCGACACCTGGAGGAACTGGCCCGCCGGCGAGCTGATCTGGTTGCCGGTCGAGACCAGGCGCTCGAGCGAGTGCTCGAACATGGCGATCACTTCCGGCTCGGTGACGTCGACCGCCACCACCAGGTTCTCGAACAGCATGATCTCGTGCAGGCCGCCGTTGGTGAGGCTGCCCTTGCGCAGCGTGGTGCGGCTCTGGCCGCAGATGCCTTCGCTGCGCAGCGCGCCGCCGTTGAGCACCGCGAGGTCGGCCGGCGCCGAGGTGGTGGAGAACGCGTCGACGAAGGCGTCGGCCACCACCTGCCCCAGCGCGTTGGCGGCGTGCCGGGCGTTGGGCCGATCGAGGTAGATGTCCTGAGCGATGAAGGCGATGCGCTCGGTGGGGTTCTCGACCAGCGCGGTGCACTGCTCGTTGTAGGCCACGCACCCCTGCGCGGCGACGCCGGTGAGCACGGCCAGAGCGAGCGGGCGAAGGGTCACAGGTCGAGCCGAGCGTAGAGGAAGCCGGTGGCGCCTTCACGGGGCACGCCGGGCGTGATGCGGTCGGGCCGGGGCACGTCGTCGGCCAGCTGGAAGTTGAAGGCGTTCTGCACCGTGAGCCCCAGCTCGAGGTGATCGAAGAGCGGCTCGGTGCGCAGCTGCGCTCCGACGATGGCGTACGCGGGGAGCTGGTAGCGGCGAATGAGCTCCAGCACGGAGCGGGCGTCGTTCTGCCGCTCGGCGCCCACCCGCACCGTGGCATCGAACGCCAGGTACGGCCCCAGCGGCAGCGAGAGCCCGGCGTTGAACCTGGCCTGCGGCGTGTCGGTGAGCAGGCGCGCGGTGCTCACCGTGCCCAGGTCCTCGGCGCGGGAGAAGCTGGCGTTGACCCACGCCGCCGCGCGCCGCGACAGCTCGACCCTCGCCTCGCCTTCGAGCCCCAGCACGCGCACGCCCTGGGGCCGGTTGCTGAACGGGAAGAGGTTGCCCGACGGGTCGACGGCGACGATCGGGTTGCTCACGTTCTCGAAGTAGCCGAGGCCGCCCACCACCACCCGCGCGTCCCCCACCTGCTGCACGTACTCGAAGCCCAGTTCCACCGAGTCGATGGTGGGAGCGGCGAGCGCAGGGTTGCCCAGCGGGCGCCCCTGGTTGTTGTCGCTGTTCGGCAGCGTGTCGGCGTACTCCTGCACCGAGCCCACGCGGAAGCCGCGGGTGTAGCTCGCGCGCAGCGCCAGCGACTCCACCGGGGAGAAGACCAGCCCCGCGCGGGGGCTCACGCCCGCCGCGAGCCCGCTGCCCGTCACCTGGCCCCCGGCGGGCCCGGTGGGCACCGTCACCAGCTCCACCAGCAGGCCGGCGTTGAGCGACAGCTTGTCGACGGGGGTGAACGTGTCGCCCACGAAGCCGCTCACCGACACCCGGCGCGCCGCGGCGCCGCCGCCGGCCTCGGTCGGGTACACCAGCCCCGCAGGGCGCTTGAGCGCCGGGCCCACGTAGGTGGTCGCCGCGGGATCGTAGTTGGTGGTGTAGGCGAAGTTCGACAGCCCGGCGTAGCCGCCGCGCAGCAGCGCCTCGAGGCGGTTCTTCGCCGGCAGCGAGAAGGAGCCCTTCGCTTCCAGCCCGAACGAGCGGCTCGCGACGTCGAGCTGCTCGCGGATGCCTTCGGGGAACGGCTCGGCGCCCGTCTTCACCAGGTAGTCGGTGGGGCTCAGCTGGAAGTTGCGCGAGGTGGTCTGCTGGTCGAACCACGCGCGCACCGACACCTCGCTCGCCCCCATCGGCTTGCGGTACGCGAGGTCCAGCAGCAGCGCGCTGGAGTTGAGGTGCGAGTCGGGCCCCAGGGTGTCGAACTGGCCGACCAGCGCCCCCCGCGACTCGAGAATGAAGCGCCCGCTCAGCGAGATCGCCCCCACCTTCTCCGACTCGTAGGCCGCGCCTCCGCCCACGTTCACCAGGAGCCGCGAGTCGTTGACCACGCCCGCGGGGTCCCCCGGCTGGCGCTTGTTCTGGGCGATGGTGTTGGCGTCGAGCGAGTCCTTGGTGACCGGCCTGGCCTGCCCTTTCTGGGAGGCGAGATCGGCGTCGACGAAGAGCTGCAGCCCGCCGAAGTGGTGCGCGCCGCTCAGGTGCCCGTCGAAGGCCTGGAACAGCCCGGCGGAGGCGAGCGCACGCAGGCCGTCTTGCCGGTTGGTCACCAGGTTCACCCGCGCCAGGAAGGCGCCGGACTCGAGGCCGGGCCCACGGGCGACCTCGATGCGGGCCAGGTTCGCCACCGGCAGGTTCCACAGGGCCTTGGCGTCGTAGAGCGGGTTGATCGGGTGCCCGTCGATGGTGAAGAGCACCTCGGCGTCGCCCCGCAGGCCACGCACCGCGAGCCGGTAGAAGCCCTGCACGTCGCGGCTCACCGTGAGCCCGCTCACCAGGTCGAGCGCGTCGGCCACCGTGCGGGCTCCACGCTGCCGGGCGTCGTCGGCGGTGAGCGTGGTGAGCGGGAGGCTCTTCTTGGAAGACTCCGAGATGCGCATCACCACCCCCGAGGTGTCCTCGGCGGCGTAGATGGCGAGCTCTTCCTCGAGCTCGGAGCGGCGCCGGGGCGGCTCGGCGCGCGCCGCCTCGCTGCGGGCAGGCTCGGTCCGCGCGGGCTCGGCGCGAGGCTCGACCCT
>JAIBBQ010000066.1 GCA_019694595.1 Myxococcaceae bacterium | reverse complement strand
AGCCGCGCCGCCGGTCACCGTGGCCGCCCCAGTGGACGCGACGCCGCCGCAGCCCGAGCCGCTCCCGGCTGCAGCGCCCGAGACGGCCCTGCCAGCGCCGGGTCCCGCCCCCGCCCCCGCGCCGCTGGTGGAGACGCCGGCCCCCGCCGGCCCCAGACTCACCCGGCCCGCCCACCTTCCGGCTCGCGTGGTGCGCAAGGCCTCGAAGCCCGCCGCGCCGAAGCCGGTCGCCCCGGAGCCCGCCGCGCCGGACCGCCTCTCTCCCGGGTTCCTCGCGGAGCCGCCCAAGCCGCGCTAGTGCGCGCGCATTGGCTGGCGCGCGCCGACGTGCTGTCGGAGACTCGCGCGACGTGGTCCGCCGACTCCCACTCGCCTGCGTGTTCGCGCTGACCGCCTGCGGCGGCGGCGCCACCTCATCGCTGCCCGCGGTGAAGGTGAGCTCGAAGGTCGCCGGGCTCGAGTACCTCTCCGCAGCGGCCTTCGACGTGCACGGCGTGCTCGGCCGCGCCGATCGGGTCCCCCAGTCGGGCGCGCCCACGCTCCCCGGGACCTTGCGCATCGACGCGCCGGGCCGCGACCAGAGCGCCCTCACCATCGACGTCTGGGGGTGGGCCAAGGGCCAGCGCACGGCGTTCGGCACGGTGACCTTCACGCTGGGCGCGACACCTCCCGAGCTGGTGCTGGACGCGATGCCCCCCGACACCGATGGCGACGGGCTGCCCGACGTGGCCGACCGCTGCGTCTTCACCGTCGATCCGGACCAGCGCGACGCGGACGGCGACGGCAGCGGAGACCTCTGCGGTTGCCGGGAGAACCGCCTCGACTTCGGCACCTTCGACGCTGCGCTCGACCGCGCGCGCTGGTCGCTGGAGAACGCCAGCCTGGAAGCCATCACGCCCGGCGCCGCCGGCTCCACCGGCGCCCTGCGCATCTGCCGCACCGCGAGCGGCATGCAGTTCGGCGCCACCGCGTCGGTGAGCCCCCTCGCCGGGGTCACCCAGGTCCGCCTGGAGGCGCTGCTGCGCACCACCACCGGCAGCCAGGGCGGCACGCTGCTGCGCCAGGCCGGCGGCTGCGACAGCTGGACGGGGAGCTGCAACACCGGCGGCATCCAGGACGTGACCACCCTGGGCAGCGACTTCGCCCGCGTCTTCACCTCGAGCAAGGTCTCGAGCAGCGGCAACTACGAGCTCGAGGTGACGAGCTACGACGCGCCGCTGGGCCGCTGCATCGACGTCGACCGCCTCTGCCTGGTGCAGGAGAAGCCCTGAGGCGTCGTCTGCGCGCGGCTACCGCAGCCCGCGCTTCTTCATCATCCGCTTGAGCTGCGTACGCTCGATGCCCGACAGGCGCGAGGCGAGCTTCACGTTGCCTTCCGCCTTCGCGAGCAGCTCGGACAGGAAGCGGCGCTCGAACTGCTCCACCACCTGTTCCTTCTGCTCCTGGAACGAGGCCGAGGGATCGACGCCCGCGCGCCGCAGCGGCTCGTCGATGACCAGGGGCAGCTCAGAGAACCGGCGCGGCCCTCCGGCCAGGGTGAGCGCGCGCCGCAGCACGTTCTCGAGCTCGCGCACGTTGCCCGGCCACGGGTGGGCGAGCAGCTCGGCGAGCTTGGGGCCTTCGATCGCCCCCGGGCTCGGCTGCCCCAGGCGGGCGAGGAGTTCCTGCACCAGCCGGGGCAGGTCGTCCTTGCGCTCGCGCAGCGGCGGCAGCTCGAGGCTCACCACCTGGAGCCGGTAGAGCAGGTCTTCGCGGAAGGCGCCCTGGGCGGCGAGCGCGGGCAGCTCCTCGCGGCTGGCGGCGATGACGCGCACGTCGACCTTCACCGGCACGCCGCGGCCGAGCGGCGTCACCTCTCCCCGGTCGAGGAAGCGCAAGAGGAGCGGCTGCAGCTCGAGCGGGAAGGCGGACACCTCGTCGATGAAGAGCGTGCCGCCGTGCGCGAGTTCGAGCGCACCTTGGCGGGCCTTCACCGCGCCGGTGAACGCGCCCTCGTCGTGCCCGAAGAGCGCGGCCTGCAGGAGCTCGGGGCTGACCGCGCGGCAGTCCACCACCACGAAGGGCCCTGCCTTGCGCGCGCTGTGCTCGTGAATGGCGCGCGCCGCGAGCTCCTTGCCGCTGCCGGTCTCGCCGCGCAGCAGCACGTTGGTGTCGGTGGCGGCCACGCGCTCGAGCAAGGTGAAGAGCTGACGCATCACCCGCGAGATGCCGGTGAGCCCACCGAAGGCGGTGCGCTCGCTGAGCGGCGTGGTGGTCTGGGCGGTCGCCACCACCAGCTGCAGCCAGGAATCGCCCACGCGGATCAGCGCGCCGGGCGCGAGCGCGCCGTCGTTGAGCCGGGACCCTTCGAACCAGCTGCCGTTGCGGCTGCCGAGATCCTTGAGGCGGAAGGCCTGGGGCCCGAGCGACAGCTCGACGTGGCGCCGCGAGACCTTGGGGTCGCTCAGCCGCAGGCCCGAGCCTTCCTGGGTGCCCACCACGAGCGGGGTCTCGCCGAGCTCCGCGCTCTGGCCCTTCTCCGGCCCGTGCACCACCAGCACCCGCCCCTTGCCGAGCGCGGGCGCCGCGGTGCTCTGGGTGCCGGTGAGCGTGTGCAGCCCGCTGCCTTCCATGGGCTCAAGCCAAGCGCCTGGCGGCCTGCGCGTCCACTCCCGCGCGTCAGGCGATGAGCTCGGGGAGCGGCTTGGTGCCATAGGGGTTGGTGCCGTCGGTGCCGAAGGTCGACTGGTTGAGGTTGAAGGCCTGCAGCACGTTGAGGAACAGGTTGGCGAGCGGCATGTCGGTCTTCGAGGCCGGGGTGTCGCCGGAGGTGTGGGCGTAGGAGACGTGCTGGCCGGTCTTGAGCTTCCCGCCGCCCTTGCCCGCGACCACCATGGGCAGGTTCCAGTGGTAGTGGTCGTCGCCGTCGCCGAAGTCGCTGGTGAACAGCACGATGGAGTTGTCGAGCACCGTGGACCCGTTGGCCTCGGGCACGTCGAGCTTGGACAGCAGGTACGCGAAGCGCTGCGCCTCGAAGAGGTCGATCTTCGCCAGCCCGGCGAGCTTGGTGGCGTCGTTGCCGTGGTGCGACAGCTCGTGGTGGCTGGCGGTGATGGCGCCGCCGTAGTTGATGGTCGGGGTGTCGAGCGAGTCCTGCAGCATGAAGGTGCTGACCCGGGTGATGTCGCAGCGGAAGGCGAGCGCGATCATGTCGGACATGGTGTCGAGCAGCAGCTGGTAGTCGGTGGGGTCCGTCGGCGCTGTGCCCGGGGTGCACTGGGCGACCGTCACCGGCGGCGGGGTGGACAGGGCCTGCACCCGCTGCTCCACCGCGCGCACCGCGGTGAGGTACTCGTCGAGCTTCTGGCGATCGGCGGTGCCGAGCTTGAGCTGCAGCGCCCTGGCGCGGCCGGCCACCGCGTCGAGCACGCTGCGGTCGTAGACGAGCGACGGATCGACCATCGGCGTGCCGGCATCCGCCGACGGCACCCCGCCCGCGAACAGCCGGTTGAAGACGTCGCGCGGCTTGGTCATCTTGGGCATCGGCGTGGTGGGCCCGCTCCACGAGAGGTTGTGGACGTAAGCGCAGCTGTAGCCGTCTTCGCAGTTGCCGCTCTGGCTGCCGGCGCGCGCGCCGAGCTCGAGCGACGGCAGCCGCGTCTGGGTCTTCAGGCTGTTCGCGATCACCTGGTCGACCGAGATGCCGTTCTTGATGTTGGTGCCCGAGGTGAAGGCGAGCGGGCACTGGGTGAGGAGCGCGCCGGTGCCGCGCGCGTGCGCGCCGGCGAACTCCTGGGTGGTGATGCTCGCCGGGTAGTTGGACAGCCCCGACACCACGCTCAGCTTGCTCTTGTACGGCTGGAGCGGCTGCAGCGTCGCGGGCAGCGTGAAGCTGGTGCCGGTGGTGGTCGGCTTCCACAGGTCCATGCGCACGCCGTTGGGAATGAAGACGGTGAGGAAGCGCAGCGGCGCCGCGGCGGCCTGGGCGCTGGCGCGGGCAGGCAGCATCGCCTCCAGCGCGGGGAGCGCCAGCGCGGTCCCCAGACCCCGGAGCATGGTGCGGCGGGAGAGTCGGAACGGCTTCACGGGGTCACCTCGCCTTGTCGCTGGGTGAACGGCACGCTGGTGGCCACCGCCTCGATGAGCGCCGGGAAGCGCAGGCCCTGGCCCGCGAACTTCGCGGTGACCGCGTCGAGCGCCGGGCCGTCGGCGGCGGTGAGCCCGCGGCCGAGCGCGAAGGTCATCAGCTTCTTCGCCATGCAGCGGGGAAAGCGCGGATCCTCGGCGAGCACCCGGGCGAGCGAGAGCGCGCCGTCGAAGGTCGTGGTGGTGCCCTTGAGCGTGCCGGTGGCGTCGATGGCGTAGCCGTCGTCGGTGTCGCGCCACTGGCCGGTGGGGCCGTAGTGCTCGAGCGCGAAGCCGAGCGGGTCGAAGCTCTGGTGGCAGCCGGTGCACGCGGCGCCGCGCGCCTGGTGCACCTGCTCCAGCTTCTGGCGCAGCGAGCCGGTGGGCACGCTCGCGGGGTCGAGCAGCGGCACGTTGGCGGGCGGCGGCGGCGGCGCCTCGCAGAGCACCCGCTCGAGGATCCACTTGCCGCGCCGGGTGGGCGAGTTGGTCTTCGCGTGGGCGTTGATGGTGAGGAAGGTGGCGGTGGTCAGCACTCCGCCGCGGCGCGCGCCGGCCGGCGCCTTGACGAACGCGGCGCCGGGCGCGGGGCTCGGGGTGAGGCCGTAGTGCTGCGCGAGGCGCGCGTTGACGAACACGTGGTCGCTCACCAGGAGCGTCTTCGCGTCGACCTCGCCCTTGAGGATCTCCTCGAAGGTGCGGCGGGTCTCCTCGGCCATCGCGTCGCGCAGCGCGGCGTCGAAGCCGGGGAAGAGCGCCGCGTCGGGCGCGGCGTCGGCGAGGGCGAGCGACTGCATCCACTGCGCGCTCAGGGTGGCGCCGAGCGCGGCGGCCTTGGGGTCCGCGAGCATGCGGCGCACCTGGGCGAGCACCTGCGCGTCGGTGCCGAGCGCGCCTTGGCCCGCCGCGGCGAGGAGCGCGTCGTCGGGCATGGTGCCCCAGAGGAAGTACGACAGCCGCGAGGCGAGCTCGTACGGAGCGAGCGGGTGCGCCGCGCCGCCGGCGGGGTCGACTTCCACGCGGAAGAGGAATTCCGGCGAGAGGAAGACCCCTTCGAGCAGCACCTGCACCGCACGCTCGAAGGTGGCGCCTTGCTGACGGGCGGAGAGCGCTGCGCCGACCAGGTCGGCGACCTCGGAAGACACCACCGGGCGCCGGAAGGCGCGGCTCGCGAAGGCGGCGGCGATCTTCGGCAGACAGGTGGCCTCGGCTTCGGCGGGCGAGGTGCACACCAGCACGCGCGCACGGGCAGTGCCGGCCGGGTCGAGCGCCGCCGCGGCGAGCGCCCGCGCCATCGCCAGGTACTTCTCGACCTTGAGCGGCGCCAGCGTCAGCACGTCGGCGTTGTTGTCGAAGCCCTCGCCGAACTCGTCGGGCGGGAACTGGAAGGTGACCGACGGCTTCAGGTCGACGCCGAGCAAGTCGCGCGCGGTGTTGTCGAGCTCCGCGTTGTTGAGCCGGTGGAGGGTGACTCGCCCGGCCACCATCGGGCCCTGCGGCAGCGCCTCGCCGCCGCCACTGCCTCCGGGGCCGCCCGCGGTGCCGGGCATCATCACCCCGGGCACGCCGGGGACCACCGGGGTCGACGTGCCAGGCGAGTCGCTCCGCGGCCCGACCTGCGCGCCGCGGCCATCGCCGCCGGCGACGATCTCCCCGTCACACCCGGTGAGCAGCAGCAGGACCGCCGCGGTGAGCTGGCGCATGACGCGCCTGATGAGCAAGCGATGTACCCGCGAGAAAGCCCACGGGTTCCGGCGCGTTGGGCGCATCCCACCGCTGCCGTGGGGGGGCGCCGCGGCCCCCCTGCGCAGCGCCACCTGCGCGCAGCTCGGTGCTATGGCGAAGGCCATGATCCTGCGCTCCTTCCTGGCGGTGGCGGCAGTGGTGGCGGTCCTCTCGGTGGCGCCCGGGTGCGGCGGCGGGGGCGGCGGCAGCAGCGGGGGCGGCGGCGGCAGCAGCAACAAGCCGACGCTCACCGGCCAGTACGCCTTCGACGCCGGCTTCCTCTCCGCGTCGACGCAGACCGGCGGCGGCGCTTCGGCCGGCGACAA
Organism: Myxococcaceae bacterium; assembly: GCA_019694595.1. Taxonomy (GTDB): domain Bacteria; phylum Myxococcota; class Myxococcia; order Myxococcales; family Myxococcaceae; genus JAIBBQ01. The sequence continues at coordinate 24,334 of JAIBBQ010000066.1, read as the reverse complement.
CTTCAGCATCATCATCGGCGACAGCTGCGACTTCGACCGCCCGCACGAGCTCGTCATCTACCTGGGCGCGCGCGACCACACGAAGCTCACCGCGGGCACCTTCACCGTCGAGCCGCGCAGCGCTGCCGACGGCGGCAACCGCTTCGCCACCTTGGAGTACTCCGACAACGGCACCAAGCCGCTCACGCTCAACGCCGTCTCCGGCTCGGTGACCATGGACGTCATCGACTTCAGCCGGCTGCTCAACGCCAAGGGCAGCTTCGACGTGGTGCTCGGCCTCCCCGACGCCGGCACCTCGCCCCTCAAGGGCACCTTCGTGCTCGACTACGCCTGCCAGTAACGGCGGCTCGGACCGCCCAAGTCCCGTCAACTCCAGGCGACAGGCCGCAACTCCATCGGGCCAAGCCCGATGATGTAGGCTCGATGACCACCTCGCGCCTGGGCCTCTGGAGCACCCTCCTCTTTCTCGCAGGTTGCGGTGCGGGGACCCCGGAGGACGAAGGCCAGAGCGTCGAGCAGGGCCTGGCGACGGCGGAGAACCCGCTGGGGCTCTACGGCTCGTCGGCGCTTCCCGCGAAGACGGCGCAGCTGACCTTCGACGACGGGCCGACGCAGTGGACGACCGGCTTCCTCGACACGCTGCAGGCGAAGAACGTGAAGGCCACGTTCTTCATGAACGCGCAGGGGCTCAAGGGCAGCGCCGGCCTCAACGGCAGCTACACCGACGCGCGCACCGGGCAGACGGTGCGCTACCTCGACGTGCTGCTGCGGCTGAGCCGCGCGGGGCACGTCATCGGCAACCACACGGTGACCCACCCGGACCTGGGCACGCTGACCGCGGCGCAGGTGGCGCAGGAGCTCGACCACAACCAGGCGCTGGTGAACCAGGCGCTCATCAAGAGCGGCGCGCCGCGCTGGCCGCTCGCGCTGCTGCGGCCGCCGTTCGGCTCTCCGTGGTCGTCGAAGTACGGCGCGGCGGACCGCGAGAAGGTGGGGCTGGTGCTCAAGGAGCGCGGGCTCAACGTGCTGTGGAACCTCGACTCGTCGGACTCCGCCGACTGGGCGAAGGGCGAGTGGTACCGCGCGGGCGACGCGAGCCACCCGTACGATCCGTCGCAGCCGGCCTACAAGGCCAAGGTGGCGCGGATCCGCGACACGGTGCTCAACAGCAGCCTGGTGCGCAACGGCAAGGGCATCACCGTGCTCTTCCACGACAGCCACCCGGCGAGCCGCGACGCGCTGCCGGCGATCATCGATGGCCTGCGCGCCGCCGGGTACACCTTCACCACCACCGAGACGTGGGCGCGCTCCACCTGGAAGAAGCCGAGCCTCGACCTCACGCCGGGGCCCGGCACCTTCAAGGCGTCGGTGCCGGAAGCGCAGTGGGGCTGCGAGGACTTCTCGGCGAGCTTCCACGCCGCGGCCGGCACGCGCGACTTCGAGATCTGCGGGCGCATGTGGCGGGTCTTCAACACCTACGGCCGGGTGGGCATCTTCGGGCGGCCGACCAAGGTGATCGCCACCAGCGCCACCACCGGGGTGGTGAAGCACTGGCACACCCGCACCCGCTTCGAGCTGCGGCCCGAGCGCGAATTCCCCGCCGACGTGCAGTTCGGCGCGCTGGGGCTCGAGCGGCTCAAGCAGCTGGGCCTCGACTGGAAGACGAGCACCCGCGCCGAGTTCCAGCCGGAGCGCGCGGCCAAGGCGGGCTGCGACTACGTGGTGGTGAAGGCGACCGACGGCAGCCGCGACCTGATGCACAACGTCTGCGACAGCGCGGGCGGCGTGGCGATCGGCTTCAAGCAGCTGCGCGCCAAGCTGGGCACCTTCGGGCCGCGGCTCCTGGGCAACCCGGTGAGCGCCGCGGTGCACGACGCGGCGAGCAAGCGGTGGATCCAGTGGTTCGAGAAGGCCCGGCTCGAGCACCTCGACGGCGCAGCCGCCAACACCGCGGCGCTCGGCGTGCTGGGCGACGAGCTCACCGGCCGCGCGGCGACCACGTCCGGCTCGGGGGTGGTGGAAGACGCGGAGGAGCCGCTCGACCTGGCGCTCATCGGCGACGCACCGCCGGAGCTCGCCGTGGTGGAGCCCGCAGCGCCGCAGGAGCTCTCGGAGCGCACCATCCTCGACGGCGAGGGCGACCACCCGCCGCTGGGCCTCACGCTCCCGGTCGAGCTGCGCGGGCCGCGCCCGGGCGAGCTGACGCTCGTTCCCACCGAAGGCGATGTCACCGCTCCGTCAGGGACGCCCGAGCTGCTCGACGACGACGAGGCCGACGCGCTCACCCGCGCTCAGTCCGCAGGCTGCAGCGCCACACCAGGTCTGCTCCCGGGCCTCGCGTTCCTCGCGCTCGCTGCGTACCGGCGGCGCCAGCGCCGCTGACCGCGGAGACCCAACCGGGCTGAACGGCTCGAGCGCTCCCGACTGCGCACCCGCGCAGCGCGGTACGCACCTGCAGTTCGGGGAAGAGCCGGAGCGATTGCCTGTTACCCTCGCCGCATGGGGGATGACCTGTGGATCGGCGTCGGCGTCTGCTTCTCGCTGGTACCGGCGTTCATCGCCTTCCTGGTGGCGCTGACCGCGCGCAGCCGCGCCGCCGCCGCGCAGAAGAAGGCCGAGGAGCTGCAGGTCCAGCTCGAGGTGCTGCGGAAGATCCTCATCCAGCTGCGCAAGGACGTGCCCGCAGCCGGCGTGGTGGCGCCGCTGGCCACGGCCCTCGCCCCTGCCGCGCCGCTCTCGCCGGCGGCCGTCTCGCCCGCGGCGATCTCTCCTGCCCCGCCCCAAGCGGCGCCACCTTCGGAGACCCCGCAGGCGGCCGCCACCGCCGCGGCGGCGCTCGCTGCCGCGAAGGTCGTCTCCCAGCTCACCGCGAGCGCCCCCGCGACCGACGTCACCAAGGCGACCTCCGCCCCCGAAGCGGCGACGCCTGCGCCTCTGGCGGCCCCCGCCGCCGGCTGGACCGCAGCCACCGCGAGCGGCGCGCCGACCGAGCCGGTGCCGCCGACCAGGCCCGCGCCGCCTCCGAAGCCGACGCCTCCGCCGGCCAAGCCCTTCGAGTGGGAAAAGTGGATCGGCGTGCGCGGCGCCGCGGTGCTGGGCGGGCTGGTGTTCGCGCTCGCGGGCCTCTACCTCTTCCGCTACTCCGTCAGTCAGGGGTGGATCTCTCCCGCGGTCCGGGTGGCGATGGCGGTGGGCGTGGCGCTCGCGGCGCTGGTGGGCTCGCAGTACGCGCGGGCGAAGTACACCGTCACCGCGAACGCGCTGTCCGCCGGCGGCATCGTGGTGCTCTACGCCGCCTTCTGGGCCTCGAAGGCGATGTACGACCTGGTGCCCTTCGCCGCGGCCTTCGTGCTGATGGTGATGACCACCGCGGTGGCCGGGCTGCTCGCGGTGCGCCAGCACAACCGGCTCGCGGCGTACCTGGGCCTGGTGGGCGGCTTCCTGACGCCCATTCTCCTCTCGCGCGGCCAGAACGCGCCCATCGCGCTCTTCGGGTACGTCTTCATCCTCGACGTGGCGCTGCTCGCGGTGGCCTACCTGCGCCGGTGGAGCAGCGTCGCTGCGCTGGCGCTCGGCGGCACGGTGCTGGTGCAGGCGGGCTGGGTCTTCACCCGCATGCAGCAGGACCAGGTGTGGATCGCCTTCGGCGTGCTGGCGATCTTCGCGGTGCTCTTCGCCGCCTTCTCCGACCGCTTCCGCGCCGGCGGCGCAGGGGAAGCGGGGCCCGCCTGGCGGGTGATGCAGCTCGCGGGGCTGCTCACGCCCGCGCTGTTCCTCCTCTACTTCGCCTGGAACACGCCGCTGCAGGTGCCGCTGCTGCCGACCGGTGGCTTCCTCGCCATGCTGACCCTCGGCGCGGGCTTCGTGCACCGCCGCAGCGACCAGGGGGAAGCGCCGCTGCTGCACCTCGCGGGCGCGTCCAGCGTGCTGGTGCTGCTCACCGGCGTCGCGCGGCGGCCGGTCGACGAGCTCGGCGGCTGGGTGCTGCCCGGGCTCCTCTTCGGGGTAGCGCTCGCGGGGCACCTCAACGCCGAATGGAAGCAGGCCGCGGCGCGCCGCGCGCAGGCGGTGGCGGCGTCGCTGTGGGGCGCGGTGGGGCTGTGGCTCGGCGTGCTGGTGGTGATGTTCCGCGCCGGGAGCGACGGCGACCTGCCGTTCCTGGTGGTGGCCTTCGCCTTCACCCTGCTCATGCTGCGGCTCGCCGGCGTGGCGCAGCAGCCGACCTGGCAGGCAGCGGCGGCGCTCGGGCTGGCGCTCTCGCTCGCGGCGCACCGCGGGAGCCTCACCGAGCAGCTCGCGCGGAGCTTGACCGGCGATGGCCGAGACGCCGCGTGGACGCTGGGGCCCGAGGTGCTGGGGGCGCTGCTCCTGGCCGCCTGGGCGCGCTTCGCCCGCGGCGGCCGCACCGCCGACGTGGGGGTGCTCACCTTCGCGGGGGTGACGCTGCTGTGCGACGCCATGGTGAGCCAGGCGCTCCCCATGGCGCCGGTCGAGGTGCTGGTGGCCCACGGCCTGGTGGTGCTGCTCGCGGCGGTGAGCACGCTGCGGGCGCGGCTGGCGCCGTTCCACCTCGCGCTGGTGGGGCTCTTCGCGTTCACCCAGCTGTTGCCGCTGCGGGTGCCGTACGACGAGGTGGAGCCGTGGGCGCAGCTGTTCTTCGCCGCGCTGCCGCTCATGCTCCTGCTCTTCGGGGCCACGCTCGCCGCGGGCCCGGTCTTCTACCGCAGCCGCTGGGCGCCCATCGCGCTGGGCGCGGTGACGCCGCTGCTCTTCGCGGGGCTGCTCCGGTTCTGGCGCGAGGCCTGGGGGCTCGAGTTCCAGGGCGTGTTGCCGGTGGCGCTGGCGGCGCTGACCCTGGGCGCGGCGGCGCTGGTCTCGACGCGCCGGCTCGCGCCTGGCCGCGACGGCATGGTGTGGTTGCTGGCGGCGGCCTCGGTGTTCCTCGCGGTGGCGGTGCCGCTGCAGCTCGACAAGCAGTGGATCACGCTGTCGTGGGCGCTGATGGCGCTCGCCCACACCGCGCTGTGGAAGCGGTTCGACCACCAGGGCCTCAAGTACCTGGCGCTCGCGCTCTTCAGCGCGGTGGCGGTGCGCCTGGTCTTCAACCCCTGGGTGCTCGAGTACGAGGGGCGCGGCTCGATCCCCGTGCTCAACTGGCTGAGCTACACGTACCTGGTGCCGGCGGCCTGCCTCGGTGTGGCGGCGTGGCTGTTCTCTCCGCTGGAGCTGCCGCGCGTGCGCGGCTTCGAGAAGAGCCTCTACCCGGCGACGGTGCCCCTGGTGACGGTGGTGCTGGGCATCTGGTGCGCGCTGGTGCTCTTCGCCTGGTCCACCCTGTCGGTCTTCGACTTCTTCGCCACCGGGCCGAACCTCTCCATCAGCCTCGACCGCATGCCGGCGCGCGACCTCGCGCTCTCGCTCACGTGGATCGTCTACTCGGTGGTGCTGCTGGCCATCGGCATGTGGCGCGCCAGCAAGGCGATGCGGTGGATGAGCCTGCTCTTCCTCCTGGTCTCCATCGGCAAGGTCTTCCTCTACGACCTCGGCGAGCTCAAGGACCTCTACCGGGTCGCCTCGCTCATGGGCCTCGCGGTCTCGCTCATCGTCATCTCCTTCGCCTACCAGCGCTTCGTCTTCCGCCGTTCGGAGAACACGCCCTCATGATGACGCACCTGTTGCCCATGCTCCTGGCGGCGGCGCCGCTGCAGACCGTCTTCCCGCAGCGCGCGCTGGTCTCGGTGGAGTCCGACGGCACCGGCTTCAGCCGCCTGGCGCTGCCGGCGGGAGTGCTGCGGGAAGTGCAGAGCGACCTGAGCGACGTGCGGCTTCTCGACGGCGAAGGCCGGGTGGTGCCGTACCTGGTGCAGCGGCACGAAGCCGCGCTGGAAGTGAAGCGCGTGGAAGTGCTCGCGCCCACCAACGCGCAGCGCACCGAGACCCCGGGCGACAAGGGCGCCCCGGCCGCGTACGACGAGCGCTACACGTACCCGCTCCCGAAGGACGTCAGCGGCGCGGTGACCTTCGAGGTGCGCAGCGCGCTGGGCAACTTCATCCGCTCGGCGCAGCTCGAGGTGCTGGGCGACAAGGGTGCGGTGCTCGCGCGCGCCGAAGGCACGGTGTTCCGCCTGCGCGACAACGGCGCCGAGCGCCTCACGCTGGCGCTGCCGGCCGTGCCCGAGAAGGCGACCGGGCTGCGGCTCTCGCTCAAGGGCCTGGGCGACGGCTACCTCGGGGTGACGCTGGTGGCGCGCACCAGCGAGCGGCTCGGCGAGACGGCGACGCTGCGCTGGCCGGTCGAAGGCACCCAGCGCCGCGAAGGCACCACCACCGTCTACACGGTGAAGCGGCCGTCGGGCTTCGTGCCCACCCGGCTGGAGCTGGCCACCACCACGCCGTGGTTCAACCGGCTGGTCCAGGTCAGCGGCGACGAGACGGAGCTCGCCAGCGGCCGGCTGCTGCGGCTGCCGGGCACCCCGGCGCTGGAGCTGCTGGCGCTCGACGTGCGCCCCAGCGAGGCCGACACGCTGCGCATCGTGATCGACGACGGCGACAGCCCGCCGCTGGAAGCCGCGGCGCTCACCTGGCTGGTGGAACAGCCGGAGCTGGTCTTCACGCCCCCGGGCGGCGCGCTGTGGCTCTACTTCGGCGGCCACCGCACCGCGGCGCCGCGCTTCGACACCGACGCCTTCTCGCTGCGGCGCTTCGCCTCGCCCCTGCGCGATGGCCAGCGGCCGTCCACGCTGGGGCCGGTGGAGAAGAACCCGGACCTGGTCAAGGGCTCGCCGGTGACGCCGTTCCAGGTCGCGGGCAGCCCGGTCACGGTGAGCGCCTTTCCCCACCAGGCGAAGCTGAGCGGCTGGGGCGCCGACGCGGAGGTGGTCAGCCTGCGCTTCGACGCCGCGCACGTGGCGACCATGGCGTCGGACTTCCGCGACCTGCGCGTGGTCGACGCGCAGGGCCGCCAGTGGCCGTACCTCCTGAACCCCGGCACCGACACCACGGTGGTGGCGCTGGGGGCGCCGGTCACCGAGAAGGGCGAGTCGAGCTACCGCTTCACGGTGGGCGGCAACGTGGTGTCGATGACCCTGGTGCCCAAGGCCGGCGCGCCGTACTTCTCGCGGCCGGCCCGGCTCTCGTATCTGGCCGAGGGCCCGTCGAAGGCCCCGCAGCAGGTCACCCGCGAGCAGCTCACCTTCGAGGCGGCGCAGCGGGCCGAGGCCTCGCGGCTCACCTTCCGCGTGCTGCCGCCGCCGCGCCCCCCGGCGGAGTGGATCCTCACCATCGAGGACGGCGCCGACGCCCCGCTGGAGAACCTGTCGATGCAGGTGGAGGTCTCGGCGCCCACGGTGCTCACCCTCGCGCCGGCGGGCGAATACCGCGCGCTCTGGGGCCAGGAGCACGCGACGGCGCCGGTCTACGATCTCACCCGCGCCCGCGACGTGCTGCTGCAGATGCGCGTCACCCCCGGCACCGTGGGGCCGGTGGAAGCCAACGCCCAGTACGTGCAGCCGTCGCTCATCGACCGCACCGGCGGCACCGGCCGCTGGGCCTTCTGGGCGAGCCTGGTGGTGGCGGTGCTGGTGCTGGGCGCGCTGGGGCTCAAGGTCGCCCGTCAGCAGGAACCCGGCCCGCCGCCGGCCTGACGTCTCACTTCTCGACGATGACCGCGTGGGCGAGCAGCCCGTTGCGGAACTCGATGCTCTGCTTGCGCGCCTGCTTGAGGTGCACCAGCACGCGGGGGCGCGCCTCTTCCATCGAGAAGCCGAGCACCACGCCCAGCTTCACGTGGTCGCTCACCCCGGAGATGGTGACCACCGGCGTGGTGCCCACCGAGTCCACCACCGCCTGGGCGCCCTTCTCGTCGAGCTCCGGCGCCAGGTAGACGATCTGCGGCTTCTCGTCGGCCACCGAGGCCTGCAGCTTCTTCGCATTGGCGAAGGTGACCAGCTTGGTCTCCACCTTGTACGCGCCGAGCTTGCCCACCTGGCCGATGGCCGCGGCGATGGCCTGGGCGCCGCGCGACGGCGCGTCGGGCGGGGCGGCAGACACCACCAGCACCTTGATGGTCGCGCCGTCGCCCGGCACCAGGGTGCCGATGTACGTCGTCATCTTGGACAGGAGCTGCGCCTGCAGCGCGACCGGCAGCTCCTCGGCCGACGCCGCCACCGCGCTCAGGAGCGCCAGGGTCACCGCGAGCCACCGGGCAGAGCGGGCGCGCATGTTCAGAAACGCGCTCCCAGCTCGAGCATGCCGCTCACCGGCGCCTGCGGGTTCGAGGTGACGCCCACGCCGCCCGTCGGGACCGGGCCGACGCTGTCGCCGACCCGCGGCGAGTCGGCCACCGTGCTCAGCGAGCGGGCGCTCAGCACCAGCCGCCAGCCGACGCGCTCGCTGAGCTGGCCTTCGACCGCCGCGCGCACGTCGACCGACCAGGGCATCACCGCGCCGTCGACGTTGCGCGGGTCGATCATCGTCTCGTCGTTGAGCCAGCCGACGCGCATGCGCGGGGAGTTCAGCTGCGCGGCGAGCGAGACGCGCGCCCCGCCGCCCGGAGCACCGATGCTGATGTGCCCGGTACCGTAGAAGTCGGGCATGCCTTCGGCGGGCACGAAGACCGAGCCGAACGTCGGGGTGCCGAACTGCTGGATCGCCGAGCGCAGGAGCCGCTGCTCCTTGAGCTGGGCGTCGGTGTAGGACGCGATGTCGCCGGGCAGCTGCACCCGGCCGGGCGAGTAGTTGAGCGACAGCGAGTACTCCACCAGCCCGTTGCTCGAGGCGCCCTGCCAGCCCACGTTCACGCCCGCGCTCAGCACGTTGCGCAGGTTCGCGAACTGGGACACCGACTGGCCGTTGGCGACCACGCCGCGGGTGGTGATGAGGCCCTGCCACGAGGTGGCGAACACCGAGGCCTGGAGCGACTGCAGGCCGAAGCGCTGCCCGACGTCGACTTCCGCCGAGTAGACGTGCTCGGGCTGGATGTCGGGGTTGTCGGTGAGGAACTTGTCGATCTTGAGGTAGCGCTCGGTGATGGTCGGCGTACGGAAGCCGGTGGAGACGATGAGCTTGACGGTGCCGTTCTCCCACGGGCTCACGGTGTACGCGGCGCGCGGAGAGACCGCGGAGCCGATGAACCCCAGGTCCCCGCGCACGCCGAGGTTCAAGGTGCCGTAGCGCGCGCGCCAGATGTGCTGGCCGAAGAGCGCGGCGTTGGGAATCGGCGCCACGATGGGCTCGTCGTAGTTGCTCACCTTGCCGTCGGACGAGGCCGTGCCCGAGGTGATGACGCTGCCGTCGACGAAGAGCTGCGCGCCGATGGTCGACACGTGGCTGCCGTCCTTCGCCCAGTCGAAGGCGAAGGTGGGCTCGAGGAAGGGGCGGAAGTTCAGGTAGTGGAGCGTGTCGTCGCAGCGGGCCGCGCCGTAGGCCGCGCAGTGGGCGGCGTCGGGCTCGATGAGCGGGAGCACCGCGCGGGCGTCCCACACCACGCCGTACGCGCGCAGCGAGAGGTCGCCCCGCTCGCCGACGTGCTTGGCCCATTTCACGTCGAGGCCGTACTCGGGCTCGAGGTAGCTCGAGCTCGAGAGCCCGGGAATCGGGCCGGTGCCGCTGCCGCCCGCCAGGCCGACCCAGCCGAGGAAGGTGAAGTTCCCCCAGGTGGCCCGGGCGAAGAGCTTGGTGCGCAGGTCGCGGTTGAAGACGTCTTCCCGGGTGTGCACCGCGACCGGGTTGGCGGTGAAGATGTCGGTGTCGGGCAGCGGGCGCCAGATGGACCGGCCTTCGTGGCGGTCGAAGCGCACCGCGAAGTGCCAGGCGAGGTCGAACGGGTCGCCCCCCAGCATCCACGACTCGCCGCCGTACACCGCGGCGCGCGTCCAGGTCTCTCCCCAGCTCAGGTTCTTCGCCCAGTTGTCGCCCGGCGCGCCGAGCTCGCCTTGCACCACCACCGCGTGCTCGCCCTTGAGCGAGGCGGGGCTCTTGGTGATGACGTTGACGATGCCCAGCATCGCGCTGTTGCCGTAGAGGACCGAGCCGGGGCCCAGCACCAGCTCGATGTGGTCCACCAGCTCGATGGGCAGCATGTACGGCTGGGTGCCGCGGCCCGTCTTGGCGCTGCCGCCGGCCTGGTTGCCGTCGACGAGCACCGCGAAGTGCAGGCCGAGCTGGTTGGACAGGTACCCGCGCGCGCCGAACGAGGCGTTCTGCCGCGAGTCGGACTCGTACGACGTCATGCCGTGGCCGAGGAAGCGAATGGCCTCTTCCACCGACTGGATGCCGAAGCGCTTGAGGTCGGTGCCGCTGATGCTCCACGTGGTGGCGGGCGCCTCGCTGGCGCGCTCGGCACTGCGCGACGCCGACGAGCTGATGGTCTCGGACAGGAGGCTCTCGAGGCCGGCCTCGTCGGGTTCGCCGGCCACCACGGCGCCGGCATCGGCGGCAGTGGAGACAGCGGCCGCCTGGGCGCCTCCGTCGAGGTCCTGCGCCAGCGCCGGGGCCGACGTCAGCGCCAGGACACCGAGCCCGGACCACAGCAGGTTGCGAAGCGTCAGCGCGTCGATGGTGCCCGTCCCCTCGCAAAGACGGCGGAACCCTACCAAACGCAGAAGCGACTGCAGCCTTTAGGCGCGCCTCGCCCGCAGATGGCGGATGAGGGCGTTGGTCGAGCCGTCGTGGGCGAGCGTGGGCTCCTTGGCCGCCTCGAGCTCGCTGGCCACTGCCTTGGCCAGCACCTTGCCCAGCTCCACGCCCCACTGGTCGAAGGCGTTGATGCCCCAGACCGCGGCCTGCACGAAGGTCTGGTGCTCGTAGAGCGCCACCAGGCTGCCCAGCACCGCCGGGGTGAGCCGGTCGGCGAGGATGGTGGTCGACGGGCGGTTGCCTTCGAAGACCTTGTGGTTCACCAGCGCGCCGGTGACGCCTTCGGCCTTCACCTGCTCGGCGGTCTTCCCGAAGGCGAGCGCCTCGCCCTGGGCCACCAGGTTGGCGAGCAGCAGCGCGTGGTGACGCCCCAGCGGCTGCAGGCTCTGGCAGAAGCCGATGAAGTCGCACGGCACCACCCGCGTGCCCTGGTGAATGAGCTGGTAGAAGGAGTGCTGGCCGTTGGTGCCCGGCTCGCCCCAGTAGATGGGGCCGGTGGGCGCGCTGACCGCTTCCCCTTCCAGCGTCACCGACTTGCCGTTGGACTCCATGGTGAGCTGCTGGAGGTACGCGGGGAAGCGCTTCAGGTACTGCTCGTACGGCAGCACCGCCACCGACGCGGCGCCGAGGAAGTCGTTGTTCCACAGGCCGACGAGGCCCAGCACCACCGGCAGGTTCTTCTCCAGCGGCGCGGTGCGGAAGTGCTCGTCCATCGCGTGGAAGCCACCGAGCAAGGCGTCGTAGTGCTCGGGGCCGATGGCCACCATGGTCGACAGGCCGATGGCGGAGATCATCGAGTAGCGGCCGCCCACCCAGTCCCAGAAGCCGAACATGTTGGCGGGGTCGATGCCGAAGCGGCGCACCTCGGCCTCGTTGGTGGACACGGCGACGAAGTGCCGGGCGACCGCCTGCTCGTCCTTCAGGGCGGCGAGGAGCCAGCGGCGCGCGCTGCCGGCGTTCTCCATCGTCTCCTGGGTGGTGAAGGTCTTCGACGCCACGATGAAGAGCGTGCGCGCGGGGTCGAGGTCGCGCACCGCCTCGGCGAGGTCGGCCCCGTCGACGTTGGACACGAAGCGCACGGTGAGGTCGCGCTGGGCGTAGAAGCGCAGTGCCTCGTACGCCATCACCGGCCCGAGGTCGGAGCCGCCGATCCCGATGTTGACGATGGCGGTGATGCGCTGCCCGGTGTGCCCTTTCCAGGTGCCGGTCCGCACCGCGGTGGCGAAGGCGCGCATGCGCGAGAGCACCTCGTGCACCTGGGGCACCACGTCGGCGCCGTCGACCTCGATGCGCGAGGTCTTCGGCGCGCGCAGGGCGACGTGGAGCACCGCGCGCTTCTCGGTGGTGTTGATCGCCTCGCCGCGGAACATGGCGTCGCGCTTGGCGGTGAGGCCCCGGGCCTCGGCGAGCTGCAGCAGCAGGGTCAGCGTCTCGGCGGTGATGCGCTGCTTGGACGCGTCGGCGGTGAGCCCCGCGGCCTCGAAGGTGAAGCGCTGGGCGCGGCCGGGGTCCTGGGCGAAGAGCGCGCGCAGGTGCGTCGAGCCCAGGGCCGCGCGGTGGGCCTCGAGCGCCTTCCACTGCGGGGTGGCGGTCAGCGGCGTGTTGTTGGCCATGCGGCCTTCTAGCAGCTGGAGCCAGCCCCCACCGGCCTGACGTGGCCTCGGGTGAGGCCCGGAGCTTCACCTTCGCCGGGTCTTCGCCTTCGCGGCTGCCGCTTCGACCGCGCGGCGGCGCGCTGCGACCAGCGCCTTCACCTCGCGCGCGGGCGGAGCCACCCCGAGCGGGTAGCGGCGGGTGCCGCCCTTCACCGCGTAGAGTGCGCAGTGCGCCCTCGCGGCGCCCAGGTAGACCAGCACCCGGTCCTGGTGGCGGAAGCAGACGATGCCGTAGCCGATGCTCGCCTTCGCCTTGGGCGCGGCGGCGAGCACCAGGGTGCGCAGCTGCTTGAGCAGCGTGCGCTGGGGCGGCGGCGCGGCCGCGAGGTACTGCGCCACCGTGGCGTACGAAGGCCGCATCCTTACTTGGGCGCCATGCGCAGCGCGCCGTCGAGGCGAATCACCTCTCCGTTGAGGTAGTCGTTCTGCGCCAGCGCCACCACGAGCTTGCCGTACTCCGCGGGGTCACCGAGGCGCGCCGGGTTGGGGATCGCCGCGGCGAGCGCGGTGCGCGCTTCCGGCGGCAGGGTGCCCATCATCGGGGTGTCGAAGGTGCCTGGGGCGATGGTCATCACCCGGATGCCGACCTTGGACAGGTCGCGGGCCGCGGGGAGCGCCATGGCCACCACGCCGCCCTTCGAGGCTGCGTAGGCGACCTGGCCGATCTGCCCGTCGAACGCGGCGACCGACGCGGTGTTGACGATGAGGCCCCGCTGGCCGCCGGCATCGGCAGCCTGGGTCTGCATCGCCGCGGCGGCGAGGCGCATCACGTTGAAGGTGCCGAGCAGGTTGACGGTGATGATCTTGCGGAAGGCCTCGAGGTCGTGGGCCGCGCCGTCCTTGTTCACCAGGCGCGCACCGATGGCGATGCCGGCGCACTGCACCACCACGCGCAGCGGGCCCTGAGCCTTGGCGGCGTCGAGCGCGGCCTGCACCTGGGCGGGGTCGGTGACGTCGGTGGGCACGAAGACGACGCCGAGTTCCTTGGCGAGCGCCGCGCCGCGCCTCTCGTCGCGATCCACGATGACGCACTTCGCGCCCTGGGCGGTGAGCGCACGCACGCTCGCCTCGCCGAGGCCAGAGGCACCGCCGGTCACCACCGCTGCTTGGTTCTTGAGGTCCATGTGCGTGCGACCTACCACGGCCCGGCGCGGTTACACGCGCCGCTTTTCGAGCTGCTCGGCGGTGGGCCGGCGCACGTTCTTCGCCAGGCCGACCGCTTCCAGACCGCCGATGACCCACGCGCTCAGGTCGAGCTGCCAGCGCCCCACGCCGTGCACCGCGGAGGTGGGAAAGGCGTGGTGGGCGTTGTGCCAGGACTCCCCGAACGAGGGGATCGCGAGCCACAGGTTGTCGGTGCTGAGGTCCCGGCTGTGGAACGGCCGCGCGCCGAACACGTGGCAGATGGAGTTGATGCTCCAGGTCACGTGGTGGATGAGGAAGATGCGCACCAGCCCGCCCCACAGCAGCGCGGTGAGCGCGCCTTCGACCGACCAGGTGAGGAGCCCGCCCAGCGCCGCGGGCACCGCGACCGAGGCGATCACCCACCAGAGGTAGCGCTGGTCGATCCAGCTCAGCATGCGGTTGGTGATGAGGTCGGGCACGAAGCGGCGGATCCGGGTCTTCTGCTCCGAGAAGAACCAGCCCATGTGCGAGTGCCACAGCCCGAGCATCGAGCCGCCCACCAGGTTGGGCGAGTGGGGGTCGCCTTCCTTGTCGCTGAACTGGTGGTGGCGGCGGTGGTCGGCCACCCAGCGGATGACGGGGCCCTGCACCGCCATCGAGCCGGCGATGGCGAAGACGCCTTCCACCCAGCGCGGGCAGGTGAAGCTCTGGTGGGTGAAGAGGCGGTGATAGCCGACGGTGATGCCGAGCCCGGTCATCGTGTAGGTCGCGACGAGGATGCCGAGGTCCACCCAGGTGATGGCGTGCCACACCGCGGCGGCCACCACCCCGAGGAAGGGGAGCACCGCCACCGCGAGCGCGAAGTTCCGTTCCAGCCGCAGCTCGCGGTCGGTCGGGCGCTTGGTCGAGCGGTCGAGCACCTCCACCGGGCGGCCTTCGTCGGGGTTCGGGGCAGCGGCGTCGAGGGTCAGCTCCATGGGGGGCGCCGTGTAGATGGTGGTGCGTCATCGCGAGGTCACGGTCGGCGACGTCGTTTGGCCCGGTGCGTCGCGAGGATCGCAAGAGCCCACGCACCGCGCGTCGAAGCAGCTACCTTCGCCGCCGTGACGACGCCTTCGACCGTGCTCGCCGCCGGCAGCGACATCGCCTTCTGGTTCAACGCCAAAGCGAAGCGGGTGACCCCCAAGGTCATCGCCGCCTTCCGCGAGGCGCTGCCGCACGCGCGGGTGCTGGCGAGCGGCAGCCTGGAAGACGCCAAGCGGGAAGCGCAGACGCTGGTCGAGAAGCCGCCACGGCTGCTGTTCTGCGGCGGAGGCGACGGCACGGTGGTGGTGCTGCTCAACCTGCTGCGGGAGCTGGGCGCGAAGAGCTTCCCCACCATCGCGCTCCTGCAGCTCGGCACCGGCAACGGGTGGCCGCGGGCGACCGGGGCGCCGCCGTGGCGCGCGGCGCTCAAGCGCCTGGGCAAGATTCCCCTGCCCCCGCCGACCCAGCGCTTCAACCTGGTGGAGGTGGAAGGGCGGCTCTGCCACTTCACCGGCGTCGGCTGGGACGGAATCATCCTCCACGACTACCGGCGCAACCTCGAGAAGCGGCGGAGCCAGCTCGTGGCCTCGCGCTTCGCCACCAGGCTGCACTCCAGCGTCTTCGGCTACCTCTACTCGGTGGCGCGCATCACGGTGCCGGAGCAGATGGCGCTCAACCGCAAGCACGGCCGCGCCACGGTGCGGGTGGAGAACCTGGGCCCCGACGCGTACCGGCTCGACGAGAACGGCCAGTCGGTGGAGCTGCCGAAAGGCCAGGTGGTGCTGCACGAAGGTCCCCATTCCATCGCGGCGGCGGCCACCGAGCCGTTCTGGGGCGGCGGGTTCCGCGCGTTTCCGTACGCGATGGCGATGCCGGGGTACGTCAACGTGCGGCTGTACGATCGACCGGTGCTCGAAGGCTTCCTGAACACCCCTCGCCTCTGGCGCGGCGGCATCGGGCTGCCGGGCTTCCACGACTTCTTCCTCACCAGGGGCCGCTTCGTGTTCTCGCGCGAGGTGCCCTTCCAGGTCGGCGGCGACGTGGTGGGGCCGCGCGACTCGCTGGAGCTCAACGTGGCCAAGGAATCGGTCCAGCTGATGCGCTGGGACCTGGTGGACTGAAGGCCTGGGGATCTTCTGCACCCGGGGCGCCCCTGCGGGGTCAAGCGCCCATGAGCCCGCTGCGCCTCGCCGTCGCCGCCGTCTGCGTCGCCACCCTCCTCGGCTGTCCTCCGTCGGGCGCCGGGGCGCAGGGAGAACCTGGCCCTCAGGGCCCGCGGGGCGAGACCGGCCCGGCAGGCGCTCCGGGCGCGAACGGGCGCGACGGGGTGAATGGCGTCGACGGCGCCGCGGGAGCGCAGGGCCCCCAGGGACCGACGGGACCGCAGGGCCCGATGGGCCAGGTGCTGATCCTCGACGGCGGGGTGGTGACGGGCCCGCGCGGGCCGATGGGCACCTCGGTGGTGGTGCCGCCGCTGGCGCCGGGCGCCGCGTGTCCGGCCGGGGGCGTGCGGGTCGCGCAGGAAGACGGCGGCAACCCGCAGCAGGTCTGCAACGGCCAGGCAGGCGCGGCGGGACAGGCCGGCGCCTCGGTGGTGCTGACCGCGCTCGGCCAGGGCGACGCCACCTGCCCCAGCGGCGGCACGCGGCTCACGGTGGGCAACACCACGACGTTCGCGTGCAACGGCGCGGCAGGCGCGCCGGGCGCGACCGGCACTCCCGGCACTCCCGGTGCCCCGGGCGCCATGGGCCCTCAGGGTCCGGTCGGCCCACCCGGACCGGCGCTGCTCCTCGACGGCGGGAGCTTCCCGGTGTCGGCGAGCGACGGCTTCGTCTTCGCGGGGTTCACCGCGATGACCTTCACCGGGAACCTCGGCGGCCCGGTGGGCGCCAACGCCAAGTGCAACGCCGAGCTGCCGGGCGCGCACCTGTGCACCATGCGCGAGTACCAGTGGACCGGCTCGCCGCTGACCATTCCCGCGAGCGGCGCGTGGATCGACGACAGCAGCACCACCTCGAGCAACTCGCCGAACAACTTCCCGCGTGACCGGGTGCCGGGCTCGTTCTGCGACAGCTGGCGCTCGGAGGCCGGGCCGTCGAACTGGGCGACCTACCTCGACGCCACCGGCGTGTGGGCCCAGGCGAACTACAACCAGTGCCAGACGCCGCGCCCGCTCGCCTGCTGCCGCTCTCCGCACGCGGGGTGGTTCCGCGGCTTCACCGCGCTCACCTTCGACGGCAACCTGGGCGGCCCGGTGGGCGCCAACGCGAAGTGCCACGCGCAGTACGCGGGGGCGCACCTGTGCACCATGCGCGAGTACTCGTGGGCGGGGTCGCCGTCGGCGGTCCCCGTGGGCGGCGCGTGGATCGACGACAGCTCGTCCACCTCGAGCAACTCGCCCAACAACTTCCCGCGCGACCGGGTGCCGGGCTCCTTCTGCAACAGCTGGCGCTCCAACGTGGGCCCCTCGAACTGGGCGACGTACCTCGACGTCTCGGGTGTCTGGGCCCAGGCGAACTACAACCAGTGCCAGACGCCGCGCGCGCTCGCCTGCTGCGGCGGCTGACGCCCTCCGCCACGGCAACCCAGGCGGTACAGTGCGGGCATGGGACTGCTCGACGCTCTGAAGGCGATGAGCCGGCCACGCAGCGTGCGGCCGGTCGACCCTTCCCGCTTCCAGGATCCCCTCGCCTCGCAGGTGCCCTGGACGCCGCTGGTCCCTGGAGGCGCGAACTTCCGCACCCACGCGCTCGAGTCCAGCGCGCCCGGCACGCTGCGCTACCGCAAGAGTGGCGGCTACGTGCTCTTCGGGCTCATCTTCCTGACGGTGGGGCTGGCGGTGACCGGCGTCGGCCTGGTGATGAGCGAGTGGATGCCGACGCTCTTCGGGCTCCCGTTCGCCGCCATCGGGGTCTTCGTGCTGCTGCCGAGGACCCTGCAATTCGACGGGGACACCCGGCAGTTCACCGGCCGCAAGGGCGCCCTGGCCTTCAGCGCCATCCACGCGGTGCAGCTGCTCGAGGAAGTGGTGACCAGCTCCGACAGCGCGGACTACTCGAGCTTCGAGCTCAACCTGGTGCTGTCGGGGGGCGAGCGGGTGAACGTGGTCGACCACTCGGACATCGCGACCCTGCGGGACGAAGCCCAGCGCATCGCGAGCCTCGTCGGCTGCAAGGTGTGGGACGCGACCGGCTGAGCCCACGCCTCGGCCCTTCCCTCCGCTGCCGCGTGGCACTAGGTGGGCCGCATGTCGACTCTCGCCCGCTGCGCCGTCGTGCTCACCATCGTGCTCGGCCTCTCCGGCTGCAACTGCGGAGGCACCGATGGTCCAGGCGATGCCGGCCCCACCGCGGACGGCGGCGGCGACGCCGGTCGGCCCGACTCCGGTCAGCCCGACTCCGGTCAGCCCGACTCCGGTCAGCCCGACTCCGGTCAGCCCGACTCCGGTCAGCCCGACTCCGGTCAGCCCGACTCCGGTCAGCCCGACTCCGGCCAGCCCGACTCCGGTCAGCCCGACTCCGGTCAGCCCGACTCCGGTCAGCCCGACTCCGGTCAGCCCGACTCCGGTCAGCCCGACTCCGGTCAGCCTGACTCCGGTCAGCCCGCGCGCGATGACGCCGGGTGTCCGGTGCTCACCGGGCTGGTCCTCGACCCGGCCGACGCGGGGCTGCCCGCGGCAGGCCTGCGGCTGTGGCTGCGCGCGGACCTCGCGGTCGCCACGCTCGATGGCGGCGCGGTCTGCCGCTGGGAAGACGTGAGCGGCCACGGCAACCACTTCACGCCCGGCAACCCCGTGCCGCCGTTCCTGAGCGCCGCGGGGCTCCGCGGCCGCCCATCGGTCTCGTTCCCCGCCAACTCGCGCTACCTCTCGCGGGCGGGCGTGCTGGACATCGCCCCCGACGCCGGCCGCACCATCGCGGCCATCAGCCTGACGCACGACACCACCCACCGGTGGCAGCCGCTGATCATGGGCGTCGGCGCCTCCGCGGGCACCTACGTGTCCATCGACATGAACACCTTCAGCACCAGCGGCTCGAAGGAAGGCGTCTACGTCACCAACAACGCCTACGACGCCGACCTCGCCACCAGCACCGCCGCGCGCACCCACGTGATGTCGATCGAGTCCATGGTGCCGGGCGGCGACGTCCTGAGCCTCACCAAGTACGCGGTCGACGGCACGCTGCGCACGCTGACCCGCACTCCGGGAGGCCTGGGCAACACCAAGGTCGAGAGCTTCGTCGGAGCCAACTTCACCGCGGTGGGCGCCGGCTACGGCGCGTTCACCGGCGCCGAGCTGGGCGACGTGCTGGTGTACGAGCGCGCGCTCACCGACGGCGAGCGCGCCCAGGTCGAGGCGTACTTCAACGCCCGCTACCCGCCGTGAGACCTCAGGGCGTCGAGCGCGACTGCGACGCGCCCTGGAAGATCGTTTCGTACCCCACCGCGCGGCCGTAGGCCGGGGCGCCGGGCGCTGCAGGCCGCGCGCGGAGCGTCGCCCCCGCTGAGTCAAGCCGACGCGCCGCCATCGCACCGAGGGCCGGCTCGGCGTACGCCTCCGCGGCGGGCGCCGACGCGTAGGCCTGCACCGAGCCCACCACGCCGTCGGCGTCCTTCGAGGCGAGTGCGAGCATGGTGTCCGACGACCACGCCGCGTCGCCCTCGCTGCGCAGCGTGGTGACGCCGCTCTCGTAGGCGTTGAGGTTGAAGAGCGCGACCGCGAAGGCCAGGCGCGCCGAGCGCCGCTCGTCGGAGTCCTTGATGTCGCCGGCCCACTCGGCGCCCTTGCCCAGCAGCGCGGTCGCGGCCGCCTCACCTTCGGAATGGCTGATCTCTTCCGCCACGCCCATCAGGTACTGGCAGCGGTCGGCGAGCGACGGCAGCGCCTCGAGCTCGGCCTGCGCCTGGGTGGCCGCGGCCTGCGCGGCATCCGTGCCCGACGCGCGGCGCGCGAGCTGCGAGACGCTGACCCAGCCGCTGATGCGTGCGTGGCTCCCGAGCTTGGGGCCGACCTCCTTCAGCGTCTTCGAGGCGTCGCCCAGCACGGTGAGCGCGTCTTCCTTGCCGTAGCGCTTGAGCACCTGCTCCGCGATGTTGAGCTGGCGGGTCAGCCGGGCGTCGCTGTCCGTGATGTTCCCCGCCTCCGCCGCCGCGAGCACCGACAGCTTGCGGCTGCGCTCGAAGGTGACGTTCACCGTGCTGGTGACCTTCCGTTCGTGACAGCCGGAAGCAGCGAAGCAGCACAGCGCGACGGTCGCGAGACGCAGGCGGTCGATCATGGCGGGGTCCTCTGGGCGAAGGGGGCCCGGGTGAAACGCGCGACCGCGCCGGTCGATCTGTGCCCGCGATGAGTCGCCCCCTCAGGGGCAGGCGCTCAGCCGAAGTGCCTGCCATTGCTGAACTTCCGCGGGCAGGCTCCAGCCACCCGCCTCGCAGCGCTTGGCATCGGCGGCCAGCTGGCGCACCTCCGCACACCCCGGCGTCCCGGGCGCGGCCTTGGCCTTGAGCACGCCGCGGCAGACCGCGAGCGACTCGGCCAGGCGCTCCCCTTCGGAGTCGAGCTTCACCAGCACTCCCTGGAAGAGCAGCCGGCGCAGGTCGACCGACATCAGCTCGGCCCTGGGCAACAGCACGGTTCCGTTCTCCAGCGTCCACCCTGCTCCGGCGCCGTCCGTCTTGAGCGGACCGGCGAGCGGCTCGGCCACTTCCTGGGTCGTGGTCACCCGCTCGACGCGCTGCGGAGGGCCGTCGGCGACGCGCACCTCGCTTTGGCCGATGGCCCTGGCGACGATGTACCCGGCCGCGGCTCCCGGGAGTGCCGCGAGCCCGAGCAGCTCCCCGGCGCCGCGGCCGGTGGTCGTGCTCCCGCTGGCGTGCTGGAGCAACACCACCCCGGCGATCACGAACGGGGTGGCCACGATCGCGCCCGCCGCCGTGCCCACCGAGCCCGCCGGCACCCACGAGGTCGAGTAGCGCTCGGTGGTCATCACGTCCACCTCGCCCTCGGAGCACACCGACTGGCCGCTGACCTTCAGGCGCAGCGCCTGGGTCCCCTCGGCGCGGAGCGCGCCCTCGACCTCGGTGACCACGCAGCGGCGCTCGAACGGCTCCACCCGCAGCCGCGGGCCAGTGCGCTCCACCGTCGAACACCCGACGAGGAGCACGGCGCAGCCGAGGGCGGAGAGCGGTCGCATGGCGGGACCATGCTCGACCACATGCCCTTCGACAATGCCGCGCCGTCAGGTCAGCGCGCCGGTGACCACCTTGCCGGTGGTGATGACGCTCGGGTCGCCGCCCACGCCGGCGATGAGCGTCTTGGCGTACGCGCCCAGCGAATCGGCCGCCGCGATGTCGCCCGAGGCGCTGGAAGCGCCGTTGCTCGAGTTGATGCCCGTCGCGCCGTAGTCGCCCGCCACCGGGGCCACGCCGCCGATGACGCCCGCCTTGTACGGCTTGCCGATGGTCACCGAGACCTGGTGGTTCTGGTTGTGGGTGCGCCCGTTGGCCGCGGTGGCGCCGCCGTTGGTCATCAGCGTGCGGCCGAAGACGTTCAGGGTCATGAACGTCACCTTGTCCTGCAGGCCCGCGGTCTGCAGCTGCGCCATCAGCGAGCCGATGGCCGAGACGCCGGCGATGGTCTGGGCGGTCTCGTTCGCCAGGTTGGCGTCGCTGTGGTTGTCGCCGCCGAAGGGGATGTGCAGCGAGATGACCGGCGCCACGTTCATCTGCAGCAGCGCCACGGTGGCGGTGATCTGCGAGGCGACCTGGTTGTCGGTGATCGACGACAGCGCGTTGAGCAGGCTCTGGTTGAGCGAGCGCACCTCGCGCTGGGTGTTCACGGTGTCGTCGATGAAGGCCTTCTGCGCCGGCGTCGCCGACGACTTGTAGAGCGCGTAGATGGCGTTCATCGTCGAGTCGCGCACCGCCTGCAGGTTGGTCAGCGGCCCGTTGGGCGCGGTGAGCGTGTCCTTGAGCGCGATGGGCGGGATGATGGGCATCGTGGCGCCGCTGTACGAGAGCGCCTCCGACGGGCCCTGGCCGCCCACGCTGAGCGGCTGCGGCTGGATGGTGTTGAGGCACGGCGCGGTCACCTTCGCCAGGAGCGACGGCAGCATCTCGTGCCCCGACGCCGCGCCCATCAGCCGCAGCACTTCCGGTTCCTTGGGGTGAATCGGCGTGTTGGTCATCAGGTGCCAGAAGCTGGTGCGGTCGAGCACCGACTGCGGCAGCAGGCTCCAGGGCTTGGCCCCGGTGACCGTCTTGCCGCCGAGCGAGAAGCTGGTGCCCGCCATGTCCACGTCGGGGCTGTGGACGATGCGGGAGTCGGCGTAGGTGCCCGGCGCGCCCGCGTTCAGCGGGTCACCGTTGCCCGACGTCGAGAGCACGAAGTACTGCGCCTTGGCCGGCGCCACGCAGGTGCCCGCCGCCAGCGCCCCGCGCGGGTTCAGCAGGAAGGCCGCGGGAATGCCCGTGGCCAGCGAGCGCAGCCCCACCGCGCCCATGCCGAACAGCGCCCGAACCATCGCCTGCCGCCGCGTCATCATCGCTCGCTCCTTCACAGGCCCACCGCCGTGGCGGTCGGCGCCAGACAGGCCGCCATGAACGTCGACTGCAGCGCCGCCTTGAGCGAGATGCCGCTGGTGCCCTTGGCGGTGTTGAAGTGGTTGGTGAGAATCGTCTGCAGCCCGGCGGCCCGCGGGTCGTTCGACGGCAGCCCGGCCACCAGGTTCACGAAGTCGGCGATCGCCGCCGACGACTGGGTGCTCGACCAGGTCTTCGCTCCCGGCGGCGGACTCGGGTTGTCGATGACCAGCGACGAGAGGCCCGCGCACAGGTTCTCCAGGCCCGCGCGGTAGAAGAGCGACGGGTCGTTCGGCAGCACCGGCGTGGTGGAGCCGCGGCTGTACCCGTCGCTGGGCAGCCCGGGCACGATCTGCCGGGCCGCGTTGGGCAGCGGCGAGACCTTGGTGGGGTCGAGCCCGCAGATGTCGGTGAAGCCCAGCCGCGCGTTCCACATCGCGCAGAGGTGGTCGCGCCGCGCCACCGCGATCGCCGCGCCGTCGAGGGTGGTGGTCTGCGTCGCCGCCGCGTGGGTGGTGAGCGGCGAGGTCACCAGCGCCTTCACCAGCCCGTTGAACGCGTAGTTCGAGCTCGAGAAGAGGCTCACCAGCCGCTGGAACTCCGGGTCGGTGGGCTCGCAGGCCTGCGAGTTCACGTAGTAACAGAGCTTCTGCACCCAGGCCGGCGCCAGCAGCGGGTGCTGCGAGAGGATGACGCCCAGGTCCTGCACCGTGTTGGTGGGCGCCTGCACCCCGCGGTACGCGAAGAGCCCCTTCTGGCTGGCGAAGGGCGCCGCGAGCTGCGACCCGTAGTTCCACGAGTAGGTCGCCGCGAGAATGGACCGCGTCGGGTCGAGCGTCTGGTGGCAGTACCGGCAGGCCGCCTGGCTCGCGTGGGCCGCGTCGAGGCCCGGGGTCGTCGTCGGCGTGGTGGTGTCGGTGCCGTCGACCTGGGTTCCGGTGGCGACGATCAGCGCCTGGTTGATGGTGACCCGCATCTCGTTGCTGTCGTTGGTGTGCCAGTTGGCGAAGAACGCGGGCGTGGTGAAGAAGCCCACGTACGGGCGCTTCAGCAGCAGGGTGTTGCTGCCCGGGTTGCGCATCGTCGCCAGGTCGTAGAAGGGCGTCGCCGTCTCGCCGGAGCGCGGCGCACGCACCGTCACCGCGCGCCAGTCGGCGTAGTCGGCCGGGGTGAGCTGCGCGGTGAAGACCTTGCTGCAGGGCCCCTGGCCGCCGTTGCCGAACTTCGCGCCCACCAGCACCTGGTAGAGCACGTTGGCCCGCGCGGGCGTGACGAAGGGGTCCGCCCCGCACTCGGACACGATGTTCGGGTCGTACCAGTGCATGTAGTTGGGGCTCGCCGGGTCGAGCGTCTGCGCCAGGGGAATCGGGCCGCTGCTCGCGCTGATGGTGATGTTGAGCGACGGGTTCGCGGTGCGGAACGCGTCGTGGATGCCGCGCGGGTTGTTGTCGATCTGCCAGACGTCGAGCAGCGCGTAGAAGACCTGGAGCGCGGTGGTGAGCTGGTACGTCTGGGTGGACATCGAGGTGTTGAAGGGCGTGCCCGCGGCGTTCCGCGCCACCACGGTGCGGGCGAAGCTCTCCTGCAGGTTCTGCAGCATCGGCACCGAGCCCACGCCCAGCGAGCCGTTCTCCAGCATGTCGGCGAAGTCGGGCGTCGACACCTGCGTCTGCTGGAACGAGAGCTGGAAGAAGCGGCGCATCTTGAGCTGGTACTGGGGCAGCGCCATCCACCCGTCGACCAGCGTGCCCAGCTTGGTCGGATCCGCCGTCACCATCGCCAGCTCGGTGTCGGTGGGCGGCAGGCCCACCAGCACGTTCTTCACCTTCGCCACGTAGACCGCCGGAGGATCGGCCACGAACGCGGGCCCGCCGCCGCCACTCCCGCCACTCCCGCCGCCGCCCACCCCACCGCCCGCGCTCCCACCACCCGAGCTGCCGGCGCCACCGCCGGAGCCCCCGGAGCCACCGCCGCTGCCGCCGCACGAGCCTTCCGGAAGGCCCGCGTTCACCCAGCTCTCGAAGGACGCGATGAGGTTCGCCGCCACCGGGTTGTGCGGCATGGGCGGCATGCGGCCGGTCGGCGCCTTCATGCGCAGCACGCTGCGCTGGCCGATGTTCAGCTCCGGCGAGATGTCGGACGGGCGCAGGAGATCGGCCCGGGTGACGATGTGAATCGGCGCGCCGTTGGCCAGCACCGCGCCGTGGCACAGCGCGCAGCTGGTCTGCACCACCGTCGCCACGTCGCACGGCAGGTCGGGGCTGACGATGCCGCCGCCGGAGCCACCGGAGCCGCCCGCGCTGCCGCCGCCGCTG
>JAIBBQ010000065.1 GCA_019694595.1 Myxococcaceae bacterium | reverse complement strand
GGGAAGAGCGCGCCGCGCTCGAGGCCCGCTTCGACGCCGGCGAGGCGCTCGACGCCCGGGCCCCCCGCGAGCGCCCCCGGGGCCCGTCGCAGGCCTCGCCGTTTCGCGAGTACCGCGCCGCCGACGGCACCCGCATCTGGGTGGGGAAGGGCGCCGCCAAGAACGACGCGCTCACCTTCCAGCACGCCGCGCCGCACCACCTGTGGCTCCACGCGCGCGGCGTTCCGGGCGCGCACGTGGTGCTCGCGGTGGACAAGAACCGCACTGCCTCCGACGAGGCGCTGCTCGACGCCGCCACCCTCGCCGCCCACCATTCCGACGCCAAGGGGGCGCCCCGCGTGGAGGTGAGCGCCACCCTGGTCCGCTACGTGCGCAAGGCGAAGGGGGCGCCGGGCGCCGTCACCTTCACCCAGGAGAAGACCATCGCCCTGCGCCTGGAGCCCGAGCGCCTGACGCGGCTGGTCAAAACGGAGCGTACGAACCCCGTTTGATCCGTTCTGCGGCCCTGTGCTACAGCGCCGCGCCTTCTACGACCTTGTCCTACCGCCGTCGCCGAGGTGCGCGTTTGCTGTCAATGACCACTCGCCAGGCCAGCCAATCGCTAACGCCCCCGGCCGGTGGCATTTCCCGCGCAAGTCTCAAGTCGTTGAAGTTCGAAGCAGTTTCCCGCCGTTCTTTCGTATTCCTCGGTGGCGCGGCCCTTGCTCACGCGGGCGTCACGCCGGTGTGTGCGCCGGGGCGAAACACGCTGGAGGCATGACCTGATGAGCTTCCGTCACTCCTTGCTGGCTGCTCTGGTGGCACCCGCGCTGGTGTTCGGCGCTGCTGCCCCTCAACCGCCCGCCGACGAAAAGTCTTCCCCGGTCGACCAGACCACCACCGCGGCGCCCGCGCCCGCGCCCACCGCGGCGGCTGCTCCGGCCGCGGCTCCGGCGGCTGCCGCCCCCGCGGCCAGCAGCGCCCCCACCGGGACCACCACCCTCACCGCGGCGCAGGTCGCGCTGGCTCCGGCCGGCACGGTCGAGGTGCCCGGCGGCTTCAACGTCTCGGTCGACCTGGACCACTGGCTCGGCGTCGGCACCTTCATCGACCCCGCGCAGTACTCGTACCTGGCGGTGAACCTCACCGTCGCCCCCTCGTACACCTTCAGCCTCAAGGGCAAGAAGCTGCGCGCGTCGGCCACCGCCCGCGCGACCTACGAGTACACGATGCCGGACAACGACAACGGCCGGCGCTTCTCGCCGTACGACACCCGCCTCGGCCTGTCGGCCCCCGGCCTGCTCAAGGAGCCCAACACGGGCATCACCCTGAGCCCGTCGTTCGGCATGACCATTCCGACGTCGCAGGAGTCCTGGCAGGCCACCCTGGTGACCTCGCTGTCGCTGGGCGCGGCGCTCGCCAAGTCGTTCGGCAAGTTCGACTTCTCGGCCAGCGTCGGCGGCTCGCGCGGCTTCCACCTGAGCCCGGTCAACGCTTCGCGGCTGACCACGGCGCGTGACGCCCAGGGCAACCGCATCGTCATCGGCCGCAACGGCGAGCTCGACCCGGGCTACTTCGGCATGAACACCGCCTGGTCGATGTCGGCCGGCGGCAGCGTGAACTTCCGCGCCACCGACTCGCTCTCGTTCTACGTCGGTTACACGTTCATCAAGTCGTGGAAGTACCAGGCGGCGACCGACCCCAGCGACCCCAACTCGTCGCAGGCGCTCGACTCCAACGGCAACCCGGTGGTGCGCTTCGGCCTCGCGCAGGCGGACCGCACCTTCGGCGTGTTCGGCGGCAGCTACCAGCTGACCGACAACTACGCGATCGGCCTGTCGGCCTCGACCATCCAGACCCCGAAGTCCAACGACCTCTCGCACTTCCGCTTTCCCTTCTGGTCGTTCGACGGCGTGACGGGCAACTCCACCTCCATCAACCTCACGCTGTCGGCCTTCTACTGAGCCACCCCATGACCTTTTCGACGAAGCGTTTCCCCGGAGGCACCATGACGCAGACGATCACCCGCTCGCGCCTGCTCGGCGCGGCCCTCGCCGTGCTGGCGGCGGCGTGCGCTCAGAGCAACGGCGACATCAACCGCGTGCAGCCCAACGTGGTGAAGAAGGCCGACCTGCTCGACGGCATCTGGTACTACCGCAACACGGTCACCTGGACTCCGGCGACCACCAACTTCACGTACCCCGGCCAGACCGGCAACGTGGAGAAGCTGGTGTTCGAGATCCAGGAAAACAACCTGGTCGGCTACCGCGCGTACCCGTACATCCTCGGCGCCGAGAACAACATCGACGCCAACTCCAAGGTCGCCGGCACCACCGCCAAGTACTGCGACAAGGCCGGCAGCTGCGTCGGCGGCCAGCAGTACTGGGGCGCCCCCGTGGTGGCGTTCCCCATCGAGAGCCACTTCGACATCCAGCGCTCGTACAACCCGTCGACGGGTGAGCAGGGCAACACCATCGTCGAGAACTCGTCCGACCGCCCCTGGAACCAGCGCGAGTTCATCCGCGTCGACTGGTCGGCGAACATCCTGAACCAGGCGTCGGGCCTCAACTGGGGCACCGTGCAGAACCCGTCGGGCGGCTCGAGCTCGGGCACCTGGATCCAGCCGAACGAGAAGGGTGAGAGCCCCGAGGACTGGCCGGCCCGCGAGTACGACCAGTCGGGCAAGCTGACCTACTTCGACTACACCGGCCGCTACATGGCCAACCCCGACACGTACTACTTCGAGGACTGGGGCTACGTGCCGATGTGCTACCTCTCGCCGCAGACCGACTGCAGCTCGAGCGAGATCCGCATGCGCATCTCGTTCGCGCGCATCGACCCCAAGAAGAACCGCGACTTCGAGCCGCTCGTCTACGACAACGACCTGATGACCAAGTTCGGGTACTTCCGCACCGAGCGCCTGAACTACGACCGCCGCTACGGCTACACCAACTCGGCCGTCGTCCGCCTGGCGAACCACTTCCGCACCTGGCAGGAGAGCTACCAGAAGGACGCCGACGGCAACCCGGACATCGCCAAGCCCATCGCGCTGAAGGACCGTCAGCCGAAGCCCATCGTGTACTACTTCACCCGCGCCGACCTGATGGGCGGCACCGAGAACTACCAGCGCTACCTCAAGCCGGCGAAGGAAGTCCTCGAGAAGGACTACAGCCGCGCCTTCCGTCGCGCCACCGCGGCGGCGCAGGGCAAGAGCGCCGATCAGGTCGGCGCCGGCTTCATCCTCTGCGAGAACCCGGTTCCTGCGGGCGCCCCTGCCGAGTGCGGCAAGGAAGGCTTCAGCCCCAAGTTCGGCGACCTGCGCTACAGCTTCATGAACACCATCGCGGAGCCGGTGGCGAACGGCCTGCTCGGCTACGGCCCGTCGTCGGCTGACCCGGAGACCGGCGAGATCATCTCCGCCAACGCCAACACCTACCTCTGGGGCGTCGACCTCTACGGCCGCTCGGTCCTCGACAACATGGACTTCCTCATCGGCAAGACCGGCGAGAAGGACTTCATCTCCGGCAAGGTCACCGCCGACTACGTGAAGGCCAACCCGATCTACCAGACGCGCGACGTGCTCCAGAAGGTGAAGAACGGCCTGGTGCAGTCCGAGCTGACCGGCATTCCGACCGGCACCGAGCGCTCGCTCGGCGCGTTCGAGCGCCTCACCGCGCGCAGCCAGGCGCTGGTGGCGAACATGAAGGCGGCGGGCGGCGTGTCGAAGTCGGGCCGCAACGAGCTCCGCGCGGCGGCCGACGTGCTCGCGCAGTACCCGCAGCTCGAGTCGGCGGTCATCGACAACCCCGAGTTCCGCAACGACCTGCTCGACGTGCTGCCCGCGGCGATTCGCACCCGCGCCGAGAGCGACCCCACCTTCCTGCGCCAGACCGCGCGCCGCCTGCTGACCGATGGCAGCGCCGTCTCCACGATGGAAAAGGCCCGCATCGAGTGGGCGACCAAGAACAACGTCACCCTCGCCGAGTTCTACGACTCGACCCTCTACGGGCTCGCGCTGCGTGAGAACCAGAAGCGCGACACCCGCATGGCCGAGCTGACCGCCAAGGGCAACGCGAAGTGCGCGAACACCATGTCGTGCACCGCGGCGGAAGCGAAGCTCATCGCCAACGCGGAGATCGCCGAGCGCATCAGCCAGAACGTGTGGCTCGCGACCAGCGAGCACGAGATCGGCCACACCTTCGGTCTGCGCCACAACTTCCAGGGCTCGTTCGACTCGGTGAACTACTTCGACGACTACTGGCAGCTGCGCAAGACCACCCTGACGGTCACCGACGAGGCGACCAACCAGACCAAGGTCCCGCGCACCCCGAACGACCTGGTGGCCGCGGCGTCGGGCACCCAGGCGCAGGAAGCGCAGGGGCTCCACGACGGCGAGTACTCGTCGATCATGGACTACTCGGCCAAGATCAACGGCGACTGGCACGGCATCGGCAAGTACGACGAGGCGGCGCTGCTGTTCGTCTACTCGGGTGACTCGCAGCCCGGCTACGTCGAGGTGTTCGACGGCGCCCGCCGCGTCAAGCAGGACTTCCCGGGCTCCGACGGCAAGCTGCTCACCGTCAGCGGCGCCGGGCTCGACCTGCCGGTGACCAACGCGCAGCACACGCACCCCGGCATCCGCAACTACACGGAGCGCTACCACTACACGACGGTGCCGCTGCACTTCGGTGAAGGCTCGAGCCTCGACGCGGTCATCGCCGACGGCGTGCAGAAGCTGACCAAGCGCAGCATCAAGCGCTGGAGCGACGTGAAGGCCGAGCGCGACCGCGTCGCCAAGCTCATCGACGGCGACCCCACCATCGTCGACGACCCGGACAAGGCCGCCACCGCCATCGGGAACGCGCCGCTCGAGGTCCCGTACATGTTCTGCACCGACGACCACGTCGACGGCGTGCTGTCGTGCAACCGCTTCGACCGCGGCCCGGACTACTACGAGATGAACCGGACCAAGCTCGAGGACTACTGGAACTACTACTACCAGTCGCACTTCCGCCGCGACCGCCTGAACTTCTCGGGCTACGCGGCCATCGCGGGCACGCTGAACACCTACTCGGCGGTCTCCAAGGTCTACAAGAACTGGGTGTTCGAGCTCTACGGCAACACCACCGCGAGCCAGGAGCTGCGCCCCCACGTCAAGGTCGACACCCAGACCCAGGACTACTGGACGCTGGCGGTGCTCGACGGCATCAACAACCACCTCAACGTGATGGCGGTGCCGCCGGCCGGTCTGTTCATGCTGCGCAACATGAAGAACGTCGGCGCGCAGTGGGACGTGATCAGCGAGGGTGACGACTACGACGCGCTGAACGAGGCGGGCAAGGCGAAGGTCGAGGACTACTACGCGACCAACTACGGCGCGACGGACTTCGCCGAGCTGCCCCGCGGTCTCGGCCGCCGCATGTACAGCCGCTACGACTTCAAGAGCGGCTTCGGCTTCTTCAACCGCATGATCGAGGCCGGCCACTACAACGACCAGGTCGGCGCGATGATCGCGGCGGTCCAGCCGGACTTCGAGATCCTCGGCACCGACGTGACGGCCGACCAGCAGCGCTTCAACATCCCGTACTACCTGACCTTCAAGGCCGAGCTCGAGAAGGCGTTCTCGGCGATGTGGGCGAAGCAGGAAGAGTACGTGCGGCCGACGATGTACCTGACCCGCGACGACGCGGACCAGGTCACCCACAAGCCGACCCTGGCGTGGAAGCGGTTCGTCCTCGGCCAGGACATCGTGCAGGGCTTCAACTACCCGCCCGACCTGGCGAAGGCCTGCGCGGACCCGATGAAGCCGCAGCCGGGCTGCCTCATCCCCACGCAGAACGCGGGTCAGGCGAACATCCAGACCACGTGGACCGCGCGCATCTACTCGCTCTACCTGGGCGAGGCGCTCTTCCGCGTGAACTACGACCTCGACTACGCGAAGCAGAACCAGGTCTTCAAGCTGGGCGGCGGCGAGCAGCAGACCGTCGCGTCGGGCTACCACCTGGTCGAGGCGCAGGACATCGTCACCGGCGCGCGCTACGCCGCCGTCGAGAAGAACGGCGCGGCCCCTGACTCCACCCCCGCGGTGAAGATGGTGAACATCGCCAAGGACATGCAGCTCATGGTGCAGGACCCGACCCGCTGCCCGCTCCCTGACTACCTCGCCTACGTCGGCTACGCGTGCATGAGCGCCGACGCGACCCGCAACGCCTCGCTCGTCGAGGATCGCCGCAAGTACTGGACCCAGATCTTCCAGGACCAGATCCGCGACCTCGACCTGATGCGCGGCATGTACCAGGCCTACGGGAGGGCTTTCTGATGACCCCCGCCAACACCATTCAGGGAGCCACCATGAAGACGCTCATTCGTTCGACGATGCTGGCGGTACTGGCCCTGGCGGCGAGCTGCACCACGCCCGAGCTCATCGACCGCACTCAGCCCAACTACGTGAAGAAGTCCGACCTCACGTCGGGCCAGTGGTACTGGAAGCAGACGGTGGTCGACGTGCCGCGCACCAGCCCGGCGGCGACCATCGGCTACGGGAGCGGGCTCGAGAAGATCCGCTTCGAGATCCACGAGGACATGCTCGTGGGCTACCGGACCTACGAGCGCATTCCCGGCCTCGACCCCACGGTCGACCGTGAGAAGAGCAAGATCGGCGCGGTCGTGCACAAGGACGGCCGCCCGTACAAGGGCCAGCCGGTGGTGGCGTACAAGATCCAGAGCCACTTCGACCGTCAGCGCCAGTACAACCCGGCGACCGGCGAGCAGTCGCCGGTGCTGGAAGAGAACACCTCCGACCGCCCCTGGTACGAGCGCGAGTTCATGCGCGTCGACTGGTCGAAGCCGAGCCTGATGAACTACGGCGCCTGCCTCAGCGGCACCGGCGACTGGGACGGCTGCGGCAACGGCAACTTCCAGGTGTTCCGCTACGTCACCGCGCAGGACACCAACAAGCAGGACAACGAGTGGACCGAGGAGCGCGCCAACGCCAAGGACCCGGCGTCGGAGCTGAAGTACTTCGACTTCACCTCGGAGGCGATCTTCGACCCGCCGTCCTACGACATCCCCGGCTACGGCCACCTGCCGATGTGCATGCTGAGCCCGCCGTGGGGCTCGCCCACCATCGACTGCGAGAGCGCGCTCGTCCGCGTGCGCACCTCGCTCAAGAAGGTCGATGAGGCCCGCGTGTCGGACTACGAGCCGCTCACCTACGACGACAAGATGATGACCAAGTTCGGCTTCTTCCGCCGCGAGACGCGCGCGTACGACGTCGGCTACGGCTACACCCTGTCGGGCCGCGTGCAGTACGCGATGCGCCACAACATCTGGAAGGCGGCGCACGAGACGACCACCGACGAGAACGGCAACCCGGTGGTGAAGACCATTCCGGTCACCAAGCGCGCCATTCGCCCGGTCGTCTACTACTTGACGTCGAACTTCCCCAAGGAGCTGCTGCCTGCCGCCAACGGCGCGACCGACAGCCTCCAGGCGAGCTGGGACGCGGCGTTCCGGCGCGCGGTGGCGGTGCCCCGCGGCCTCGACCCGACCAAGCCGGCCAGCGAGGGCGGCGTGGACCCGATGTTCTTCGTCTGCGAGAGCCCGGTGCCCGAAGGCGCCCCGGCGGCCTGCGGCAAGCCGGGCACCTACGCCCGCATGGGTGACCTCCGCTACAACCTGATTCCCTACGTGGAGCAGATCACCGGCGGCCTCCTCGGCCTCGGCCCGTCGTCGATGGACCCGGAGACCGGGGAAATCGTGCAGGCGGTCGCCAACATCTACGGCCCGGGCCTCGACTCGTGGAGCTCGTCGTCGCAGCAGGTGATGGACGTGGTCAATGGCGAGCTCAAGCTCGAGGACCTCGTGCAGGGCAAGGACATCCACGACTACGTGTTCGCGAACCTCAACGCGACCGACCCCCGCCGCCCGGCGACCGGTCCGTGGACCTCGCAGAACCCGCTGGTCTCGGAGTCGACCCGCCCGATGGGCAGCTTCGCCAACATCCACGGCGACCTGATGTCCAAGATGCAGGTCTTCAAGAGCCAGGGCCGGCTGCCGCTCGCCAAGCAGGACCGCAAGGCGGTCATGGCCGCGGTGCTGGAGAAGAACCCGGCGCTCGAGGCCGAGCTGTTCAGCCTGCCCGAGATCCGCGGCGCGGTGATGAGCTGGGCGCCCAACGCCGAGCTGCGCAGCCGCCTGCAGTCGGACGAGACGCTCTTCCGCAGGGCGGCCCGCGACATCCTCCTCGGCCAGGACCCCATCGCCCTGAAGCGTCAGGAGCTGATGAACCAGAGCACCGCGGAGATCGGCTGCTACTACAACTACGACTACTCCGATGAGGACTACGTCGGCGTGGCCAAGGCCAAGCTGAAGGTCTTCCAGGCCAAGTTCGCCGAGCACAAGGCGGCGGGCATGTCCGACGCCGACGCCCGCGCGGCGTCGAAGAAGGACGTGTGGGACCAGCTGCGCCGCGAGGCCTGGCGTTCGATCGCCGAGCACGAGGTCGGCCACACGGTCGGTCTGCGCCACAACTTCATCGGCTCGTTCGACTCGCTCAACTACCAGGACGGGTACTGGGATCTGCGCAAGGAGACCATCGGCGTGATGGTCGGCGGCAAGCGCGTGCTCCCCGTCACCCCGGCGAACCTGCTCGACGCGTCGAAGCAGAACCAGAAGCAGATCGACGCCGCGATGTACGAGTACGAGTACTCGTCGATCATGGACTACGGCGCCCGCGTGAACTCGCAGAACAAGGGCATCGGCAAGTACGACAACGCGGCGATCCTCTTCGCGTACGCCGGTGGCTTCGAGCCCGGCTACGTCGAGGTGTTCGCCGACACCCGCCACACCGCCGAGGACTACGCGCAGCCGAACGGCACCATGGAGACCGACAACGCGGCCAAGCGCTTCGTGATCCGCGGCGCGCACACCGAGCTGCCGGTGAACCAGGTCGAGCACTACACGCCGGTGAACACGTACGTGTCTGACAAGCACCACTACACGACGATGCCGTTCATGTTCGCCGACAAGAACCAGGAGTTCGACAAGGCGCTCGACCAGGGCCTGACGCGCATGAAGACGCGCAGCTACCGCAAGTGGAGCGAGATCCAGGCCATCGAGGACCGCATCGCCCAGCAGATCAAGACCTGGACGCTGTCGTCGCAGGGCTTCGACCGCAACGACTACCAGCGCTCCCAGGACATCCTGGCGCCGGTGGTGGCGGAGCTGAAGGCGCCGATCCCCGTCGAGGTGCCGTACATGTTCTGCACCGACTCGGAAGTCGGCGCGAACGTGGTCTGCAACCGCAACGACCAGGGCGCGGACATCTACGAGATGACCTCGAAGTGGATGGAGCGCTTCGAGAACACCTACGTCTTCTCGAACTTCCGCCGCGACCGCCTGATGCTGAACCCGACCTCGGTGTTCCAGGGCAAGTTCGGCCGCTACCTGGGCAACATCCCCAACGTGTACCAGCAGTGGCTGTTCAACATCTGGTTCCTCCAGGACGCGTACCAGCTCACCACCGAGCAGATGGACGAGTTCTTCGGCCTGGGTGACCCGATCTGGCAGAACTACTGGACGATGGCGGTGGTCGACTCGGCCAACCTGCTCATGCAGCAGCTGTCGACCCCGTCGGCCGGCTACCACGGCCGCCGCGCGGACGGCACCTGGGTGTTCCTGCCGCAGAACAAGGCGGGCCTGGGCCGGCTGACGGCGTCTGCCGAAGCGGACCTGTCGACCTTCGTGAAGAGCACCCAGGGCGGCGGCTACACCGACCTGGTGTACGTGCCGCGCGGCCCGGGCCGCAGCATGTACACGCAGTACGACACCGAGGGGTACGACTTCTGGACCCGCACCAACGAGGTGGGGCACTTCTGGGACCAGGTGGCGGCGCTGCAGGCCCTCACCACCAGCCAGACGAACTTCCTCGGCGTCGACCGTGGGTCGGACGCGCTCAAGTACTCGCTGCCGTACTACATGACCTTCAACAAGGAGCTCTCGACGGTGTTCGGTTCGCTGTGGACCGAGGACCGCTCCAGCTACGCGGGGAGCCTGGGCAAGCTGTCGGACGGCACGGCGGTCATTCGCCCGCCGACCTTCATCCACGCGCAGGACTACATCGCCGGCTTCGACTACCCGCTCGCGCAGCCGACCCCCATCGCCAGCAACATGGTGATGGAGAGCGTGGAAGCGAACCCGACCTGGAGCACCCGCTTCTACTCGGAGATCTGGGCGATGATGTTCTTCACCGACCTCTTCAATCAGGAGTACGCGAACCTCAACCAGGTCTACAAGCTGGGTGCGGGTGAAGCGGTCGACCCGGCCCCGGGCTTCACGGTGCTGACGTTCCCCGACCAGTCCAACCCTGCGCTGTCGGCCGGGCTGCCGTCGAACCTGCTCGGTGGGTACGTCTACGCGGCGCTGAAGAAGAACTCGACCACCACGCCGGTGGCGAACGTCACCATCATGAACCGCGCGAACAAGCAGGCGCTCAACTACCTGAACGCCAAGAACTCGGGCCAGCCGGTCGGCGGCCTGACCGCGGACCAGTGGGAAGGCCAGCTGCGCGAGACGCTCCGCACCATGGAGATGATGCGCGGTCTGTTCAACATCTTCTCGCAGGTGTGGTGACGGCGGGCGCCTCTCACCGGCGCCGCTGACAGCAGAACGCCGTGACGCCGCCCGGGCCCTCGAAAGAGTGCCCGGGCGAGTCGTTTGCGGGGGGCATTCGCGGCCGGCGGCCCGGCCCCCCTTGACGGATCGCGATCGGGTGATTGGATGGGGCTCGACGATGGAGTCGGCCGCCTTCCAGCTCGAGCTGTTCCGCCCGCGCCCTGCCGTGGAGAAGCCGGCACCGGCGCGGCCCGAGCGCGCCGACGTGCTGGCACAGGCGGAAGGCATGGCGCGTGCGCTCGCCGGCCGCCTGGCGGCACCGGTGCAGCTCGCGGTGACCGACAACCGCTCGACGATGGTCAGCTTCTCGCGGCGGGGCAAAGGCTACGTGGTGCGGCTGCACCACATGTTCCTCGAGGCCGACGACGAGGTGGTGGCGGCGCTCGCCCGCTACGTGTCGGGCAGCCCGGCGGACGCGGCGCAGGCGCTCGACGCCTTCATCCAGCGGCACGAGGTGCGCATCCGCACCCGGCGGGTGGGGGGCGACGCGCTGCAGCCGCGCGGGCAGTGCTTCGACCTCGCGGAGCTGATGGCGGACCTGAATTCCCGCTTCTTCCAGGGCGGCATCCAGGCGCGCATCGGCTGGGGCAAGCGCACGCCCAAGCGCCGTCGCAAGTCGATTCGCCTGGGGGTCTACGACCACCAGGCGCGGGAGATCCGGGTGCACCCGGCGCTCGACCACCCCGACGTGCCGCGCTTCTTCGTGGAGTACATCGTCTTCCACGAGATGCTCCACCAGCTCTTCCCCAGCACCGCGGGCGGCAGCCGGCACATTCACCACCCCAAGGCGTTTCGCGACCGCGAGCGCGCGTTCCCCATGTACGGGGCGGCGCTCACCTGGGAACGGCACCACCTCGCCGAGCTGTTGCGACGTTGATCTTCTTCGCGAGGGCGCTGCCCGCGAA
This sequence comes from Myxococcaceae bacterium, assembly GCA_019694595.1. Taxonomy (GTDB): domain Bacteria; phylum Myxococcota; class Myxococcia; order Myxococcales; family Myxococcaceae; genus JAIBBQ01. Next base: position 19,524 of record JAIBBQ010000065.1, on the reverse strand, counting down.
GAGGCGGGCCTGCGGCCCGTCCCACGGGTGGGGTGCCGGGGGCGTTGCCCGGCGTCGCACTCCACTTCCTCGAACACCCGAAGACCGAGCGCCCCAGGGCGTTCGTCGACGTTCACGTTTCAGCAGCGCGTCAGTCTGCCGATTCCCAGCGGACGCGCTTCTTGAGGAAGGCGCGGCAGCGGGGCGACAGCTCGTAGCCGACTTCGAAGCTGATGGTGAGGCCGAGCTTCTTGAGCCGGCGCACGTCGACCTTGAAGGGCTCGGTCTCGCGGCCGATGGAGCGCGCGAGCTTGGACGCGGCGACCTTCGGGCGGCGGGCGATGAGGCCCAGCGTCTGCCGCACCCACGGGCCGTCGGGCCGAGCGTCGAGCCGGGCGAGCTTGCGGGCGAGCGCCTCGACGTCGGCCCTGGACAGCGTGGCCTGGGTGGCGAGCTCGATGCGGTCGCCGTCACCCACGTGCTCGAGCTCGACCTTCCACACGCGGGACGACGGCGTCAGCGCGCCCTTGGCGACCGGCGTCATCCACGAGGTGAGCTCGGCGAGGTCCACGAAGCCGGCGCGCCGGGCGTCGGCCTCGGTGAGCTCGGCGAGCGGCACCTGGGCGACCGCGTGCACCTGGACGACGCCGATGGGGTGGACCCGGTAGCGGCCGCCGACCTTGACGTGCGGCTTGTCCCACTGGCGCACGGTCAGGGTGACGGCCTTGGAGACCAGCCCGGCGTGGAATCTTTTTTGGAAGAGCAACACGCGCACGCCGTATAAGCCGCCGCATGCGCCGCGCGAAGATCGTCTGCACGTTGGGCCCTGCGAGCACCTCGCAGGAGATGCTGGAGAAGCTGCTCGCCGCCGGCATGGACGTGGCGCGGCTCAACTTCTCCCACGGGACCCACGAGCAGCACCTGCAGGTCATCGAGCGCATCCGCGCCGCGTCGCTCAAGGTGCGCAAGGGCGTCGGCATCCTGGGGGACCTGCAGGGGCCGAAGATCCGCACCGGGAAGCTCGAGTCCGGCGAGGTGATGCTGGTCGAAGGTCGGGAGATCTCCATCACCACCGAGGAGTCGGTGCTGGGCACCGACCAGCTGGTGTCCACCACGTACGACCACCTCGCGGCCGACGTGAACGTGGGCGACCGCATCTTGCTCGACGACGGTCTGCTCGAGCTCAAGGTGCTGGCGACCGACAAGAAGTCGCTGGTGCGCACCGAGATCATCCACGGCGGCATCTTGAAGAACAACAAGGGCATCAACCTGCCCGGGGTGGCGCTGCGCGCCGAGGCGCTGACGCCCAAGGACAAGGAAGACCTGCTCTTCGGCATCAAGCACGGGGTCGACTACATCGGCCTGTCGTTCGTGCGCACGCCGCAGGACCTCGACCTGACCCGCGCGGCGATGGCGGAGGCGGGCCGGCAGGTGCCGATCATCGCCAAGCTGGAGAAGCCGGAAGCCATCGCCCGGCTGGACGCGATCCTCGACAAGACCGACGGGGTGATGGTGGCGCGCGGCGACCTCGGGGTGGAGATTCCCCCCGAGGAGGTGCCGGCGATCCAGAAGGACATCATTCGCCGGGCGAACGCGCGCGCGCTGCCGGTCATCGTGGCGACGCAGATGCTGAACTCGATGATCGAGCACCCGCGGCCGACGCGCGCCGAGGCGAGCGACGTGGCGAACGCGGTGTTCGACGGCACCGACGCGGTGATGCTGTCGGGCGAGACGGCGAGCGGTCGTTACCCCATCGAGTCGGTGGAGATGATGGACCGCATCGTGCTCGCCGCCGAGTCGGCGATGCGGCAGACCTTCCCCCGCATCGGCTCGGGCGAGCCGCTCAAGATCCCCGCGGACTTCAACGACGTCATCTGCGGCATCGCCTGCCGCGCGGCGCGGGAAGCCGGCGCCCGACTGGTGGTGGCCTTCACGCTCACCGGCACCACGGCGCGCCTGCTCAGCCACTACCGGCCGCAGGTGCCGATCATCGCCTTCAGCCCCAACCAGGAAGTGCGCCGCCGGCTGTCGCTCCTGTGGGGCACTGTGCCGCGGGTGCTGGAGCCGATGCAGGAGACCGAGGCGATGGTGCGCCGCGTGGAAGAGGAGCTGCTCGCGCGCGGGCTCGCCCACAAGGGGGAGCGCATCGTCATCGTGTTCGGCGCGCCGGTCGGCCAGCCGGGGAAGATCAATTCCCTGCGGCTGCACACCATCAGCATGTAGCGAAGTGCGGTGCGCGCGCCGCCCGGGGCTACTGGGCCTTCAGCGCGCGCTGGGGGACCTGGGCTTCCACGAAGATCTTGAGCAGCTCGGGGTCGAGCTGGCCGCCCTTGGACTCCATGTGGAGGATGTCCATGGCCTTCTCGTGCGGCACGGCCTTCTTGTACGGGCGGTCGCTGGCGGTGAGCGCGTCGTAGATGTCGCTGATGGCCATCATCTTCGACTGCACGGGGATCTGCACCGAGGGGATGGACCGGGGGTAGCCCTTGCCGTCGAGCTTCTCGTGGTGGGCGTAGGCGATCTCCGGCACGCGCTTGAGCGCCCGGGTCCAGGGAATCTGCGAGAGGAAGCGGAAGGTGTGGGTGACGTGGCTCTCGATTTCCCGGCGCTCGACGGCCGAGAGCGAGCCGCGCGGAATCGCCAGCACCTGCACCTCGTGGGCGGACAGCAGCGGCAGCACGCGGCCGCGCGAGTCGTGGAACGAGCGCTGCGACAGCTCGGTGAGGCGCTCGAAGCCGCCCTGGGCCAGCACGGTGGGCTTGTTGCACGCGAGGATGAAGTCGAGCACCCCGTCGACGTCGGCGAGTTCCTGCTCGAGGCGGGTGCGCTCGGCGGCCTCGGCCTGGTCGAGCGGAGTGCCCATGCGGACCGCGTCGAGGCAGCGCTGGCAGGAATGGAGCTGCCGGTCCTTGCGCGCGAGCTCGAAGCGGGCGCGCAGCACCTCGAGCTCGTGGGGGTAGAGCTTCTCGGCCTTCACCAGCACCGGCTCGCGCACGCCGACCTTGCCGAAGTCGTGGAGCAGCGACGCGTAGCGGATTTCCTGGATCTCGCTCGGCTGGAAGGTGAGGCCGCGGTACGGGCCCGACGGGGCGTTCTCGGCGGCCTGGGCCAGGGTGACGGTGAGGTCGGCGACCCGGCCGGAGTGACCGGCGGTGGTGGGGTCGCGCGACTCGATGGCCACCACCGAGGCGGAGACGAAGCCTTCGAAGAGGCGGCTGATCTCCTCGTGGAGCAGGGCGTTCTCGATGGCGCCGGCGGCCTGGGCGCCGAGCGCGAGCAGGAGTTCCTCGTCCTCGGCGTCGAACTCGCCGTCGCGGGCGTTGAGCGCCTGGATGACGCCGCTCACCTCGCCACGGGCGTCGCGCATCGGCACGCAGAGCACGCTCTTGGTGCGGTAGTTGCTCGCCTGGTCGAACTGCCGGTTGAAGCGCGGGTCCTCGTAGGCGTCGCGGAGGATGATGCTCTGCCCGCTGCGGGCGACCGCGCCCACGATGCCCGACGAGAGCGGCAGGCGGATTTCTCCCGCGGCGCCCTGGGCGATGCGGCTCCACAGCTCGTTGCGCTCGCGGTCGAGGATGAAGAGGGAGCAGCGGTCGGCCTCGACCACCCGGGCGGCCTCGCGGAGGATGAGCGGGAGCAGCGACTCGAGGTCGCGCTGGGCCGCCATGGCCTTGGCGACGTCGAGCAGCGAGCTCAGCTTGTCGAGGCGGCGCAGGGCACCGGTGAGGGGCGACAGCGGCTGCTCGGAGGGCGGGGGCACGGCGGCGATGTTCCCCCCCGCCGGAGCGCAAGACAAGCGGCGCGCGCGGCGAAACGGCGTCGCTTTGGGGTATGCACGCGCCCATGCCCCGCCCGACGCTCATCGCCCCGAGCATCCTGAGCTGTGACTTCGGCCGACTCGCCGAGGAAGTGCGGGCCGTGGAGGCCGCCGGCGCGGGGCTGATTCACGTCGACGTGATGGACGGGCGCTTCGTGCCCAACATCACCATCGGGCCGGTGGTGGTGGAGGCGGTGAAGAAGGTGGCCACGCTGCCGCTCGACGTGCACCTGATGATCGTCGAGCCCGAGCGCTACGTGGGCGACTTCATCAAGGCCGGCGCGGCGACGGTGACGGTGCACCAGGAAGCCTGCGTGCACCTGCACCGCACGCTGGAGCTCATCCGCTCGCTGGGGGCGCGGCCCAGTGTCGTCCTCAACCCCGCGACCTCGCTGTCGACGCTGGAAGACGTGCTGCCCCTGGTCGACCAGGTGCTCCTGATGAGCGTCAACCCTGGCTTCGGCGGGCAGTCGTTCATTCCCCACACGCTGGCCAAGCTGCAGCGGCTGCGCGCGATGCTCGACGAGCGCGGGCTCGGCCGCGTCGACGTGGAGGTCGACGGCGGCATCAACGCCGACACCGCGAAGCAGGTCGTCGCCGCGGGGGCCAACGTGCTGGTGGCCGGGCACGCGGTGTTCCGCTCGGGCGACTACCGCAAGGCGATCGCCGCGCTGCTGGGGAAGTAAGACGCGATGGCCAAGCCGACGCCCTGGCTCGTTCCCGCGGTGTGGACCGGCGGCGCCATGCCGGCGTTCGCGCTCGCGGTGCAGCTCGGCCAGGACGCGCTGGGCGCGAACCCGGTGAGCACCGCGCTCAACCGGCTGGGGCTCCTGGCGCTCATCTTCCTCACCCTGACGCTCGCCTGCACCCCGGCGAAGACGCTGCTCGGCTGGGTCTGGCCCCAGCGCATCAAGCGGCAGCTCGGGCTCCTGGGCTTCGGCTACGTGTGTCTGCACCTGCTCATGTACCTGGGCGACCAGGGCTTCTCGCTGGGCACCATGCTGGACGACGTCGCCAAGCGGCCGTTCATCACCGTGGGCGTGCTGGCGTGGGCGCTCCTGGTGCCGCTGGCGGTGACCTCGACCGACGCGTGGGTGAAGCGGCTCACCTTCGTGCAGTGGAAGCAGCTCCACCGGCTCTCGTACGTGTGCACGGTGCTCGGCGGCATTCACTTCTTCCTGCGGGTGAAGAAGGACGTCACCGAGCCGGTGCTGTACCTGGCCGCGGTGGGCGCGCTGCTCGCGGTGCGCGCGGTGGCGTACGTGCGCAAGCGGCGCCAGGCCGCCTGACGGGGGCCGCGGGGGCCCGGTCCGGGCGTCGTGTCTTCAGCGGGCCAGGGCCGCGCTGGCGCTCAGCGGCGCGAAGAGCGCGCGGGCGTCGACGAGGTGGCGTTCGCCCAGCCGCAGCCTCGGGTGCGAGAGGACGGCGCGGCCGCCGACCACGCGGACGAGCTGGAAGAGCCCGCCGTCGACGCGCACCAGCCAGGCGCCGTCGCGCGGCAGCTCGAGCTGGACCTCGCCGGGCACCTCGCCCGGGGTGAGCGTGAGCTCGACGCTGCGCACCGACACCCCGGGGCAGGCTTCGCCCGCGTCGAAGAGCCCGGCGTAGATGGCGGCGTGCCGCGAGGTGAGCGGGCCCACGCCCCGCACGTCGAGGATCTTGGCCTGGAAGCCTTCGACGGTGGGCACGGTGAGCGCGCCGAGGCCCTGGCCGAGCGTGGGCTCGAGGGCGGAGACGACCACCGGCACGAAGGCGACGATGGTGCTCTCGCTCTCGGGGAGCAGCTCGCTGTTCACCAGGTGCACGTTCCGGGTGGCGTTCTTCAGGTCCAGCAGCACCGGGGTGAGCTCGGAGCAGCCGGTGACGGCGAGGCCCAGGGGCAGCTCGAGGTCGAGGCGCACGGTGAAGAGCCGGGCGAAGCGGTCGTCGAGCAGCGCGTACACGTCGAGCTCGAGCTGCTCGAAGCGCAGGGTGATGAGCGGGGCGATGGGCTCGCCCAGCGGCGTGAGCCCGCCTTCGCCGAGCTCGACCTGGGGCACCGTCTTCGGGCGCAGGTGCACGCGCAGGGGCACGTTGCCGTGGGTGAGCTTGCGCAGCGACGGCATCACGGTGGCGAGCACGTCGGACTCCAGCGCCGCGACCTGCTCGTGGCCGAGCTCGGTGCACAGCGCCCCCGACTGCTGGAGCCCGAAGAGCACGCGGGTGAGCACCTGGCGCGAGAGCGAGAAGCCGACGTCGTAGGGGCGGCCGAAGCTGCCGAAGTCGAGGTCGGGCAGCGCGTCGGCGACGGCGGGCGGCGGGTCGAGCCGAGGCACGCAGGTGGACTCGGGCGCGGCGAGGGCGCCGCCCCGCGCGGCGATGGACAGGCCCGCGTCGGAGGCCACCGCGCCGCCGCCGGCGACCAGCGAGAGGTCGATGGCGCCGGGGCCCGAGGTGAGGCCGGGCAGGAGCGCGCCCACGTCGAGGTGCCCTTCGAGGCCGATGGCGCCGGGCACGCACAGCCCGGTGCCGGTGTCGAAGCAGAGCCCGGCGTCGCTCTGGCCCGCGTCAGCGCGGAAGCGGCACTCGCTGCCGACCTGCGGCTGCTGGGGGCAGTCGAGGTCGCTCTGGCAGACCCGGCATTCCTTGCGGGTGAGCACGCGCTCGATGGTGCCGCGCAGGGCGTCGACCACCCGCTGGAGCACCAGGGCCTTCACCGGACCCCAGTCGACCGCGGTGCAGGCGTTGCAGCTGCCCTCGGTGCCCACCACCGCGTCGTTGGGGTCGAGGCAGGCGGGAGGAACCACGCCGCCGCCGCACACCGTGGTGCCGCCGAGCGACGGCACCTTGAGCTCGAGCAGCTTGTCCCAGCGGGGGTCGTAGGCGAACTGCACCGGAATGGAGACCGGGTTGGAGGGGAGCCCGGCGCGCGCGGTGTCGAAGTCGACGCTGCACTTGGCGGGCGCGTTGAAGCCGCAGACGGGCGAGGAGCGGCTCACCGTCGACACCATGATCTTCCCGGTGGCCACCGCGAGGGTGACGTTGGCGACCAGCCGGTCGGGCGCCGCAGGGCCCAGGGTGAGGTCGGTGATGGTCATGTCGAAGACGTGGGGCTCGTCCTTCGCGTCGCACTTGCCGTCGAGCTGGCCGCAGCTCTCCGAGGTGCAGAAGGGCTGCCCTTCGTCGGCGAAGGCGAGCTGGCCGATGAGCGCCACGCTCTGCAGGCTGCAGGGCACCTGCACGGTGATGGTGTTGCCGGGGGCGAAGCGCTCGAGCAGCTCCTGGGCGTGGCCGTTCACCGCGGCGAAGCCCGACGGCGTCAGCCGCACCGAGGCGGCGCTGTCCACCCGCTGGCCCTGGAAGCCGCCCGGCGTCCTGGACAGCAGGCTGCAGCTGCCGAAGGAATCGGCGCAGCCGACGCAGAGGAGAGTGAGCCACGCCAGGCGCGCGCGCATGGGGGGCTTCTAGCGTGGGCCCGGGGAGGGGGGTAGCCGCCCCGGCGTGGGAGGTGACAGCCGGGCGCCACCGGGGCTACGCGCCTGTCTCATGAGCGAGACCCAGGGCCAGGTGATGTTGCTGACGGGGGCGGCGAGCGGCATCGGCAAGCACCTCGCGGGCGCGCTGTCGGCGCGGGGGCACCGCCTGCTGGCGACCGACGTGAACCTCGCCGCGCTGGAGCAGGCCGCGCAGGCCTGGCCGAAGGACCGGGTGCGCACCGCGAAGCTCGACGTGCGCTCGAGCGCGGACTGGCAAGGGGCGCTCGACGCGGCGCTCCAGGCCTTCGGTCGGCTCGACGTGCTGCTGTCGGTGGCGGGGTACCTGAAGCCCGGGCGCGGCCACGAGGTCGACGAGGCGGAGGTCGACCGCCACCTGGACATCAACGTGAAGGGCGTGGTGCACGGCACCCGGGTGGTGGGGCGGTACTTCGCCAGCCAGGGCAGGGGCCACATCGTGAACGTCGGCTCGCTGGCGTCGCTGGCGCCCACGCCCGGCCTCGCGCTCTACGGGTGTTCCAAGTTCGCGGTGCGGGGCTTCTCGCTGGCCTCGGCGATGGAGCTCAAGCCGCTGGGCGTCGCGGTGAGCCTGGTGATGCCCGACGCGGTGCAGACGCCCATGCTCGACCTCCAGGTGGACTACCCGGAGGCGGCGCTCACCTTCTCGGGCGCGGCGCCGCTCACGGTGGAGGACATCGAGCTGGCCCTGGTGGAAGAGGTGCTCCCCAAGCGGCCGCTGGAGCTGGCGCTGCCGCCGTCGCGGGGGGCGCTGTCCCGGCTGGCGGTGGCCTTGCCGGCGCTGGCGGCCACCCTGACGCCCCTGTTCGCCCGCAAGGGGCTCAAGGCCCAGGAAAAGGCGAAGCAGGCGCGCGCGAAGGGCTGAGGTTTCGTCGTTTCGGGCGGTCATGGGTATAAGGCCCGCCCTATGCGCCTTCCTGCCCTGATCACCGCGCTGGTGCCCGCCTTCGTCCTGGCGGCGGCCCCGGCCAACGACCTCTGTGCTGGTGCGGAGGTGATCTCCACCGCGCTGCCTCTGAAGACGGCGCTCATCTCCGACATCACCGACGCCACCACCACCGGCGACCCGGGCGCGCCGAGCTGCCAGGCGACGGTCTCGCGCAGCGTCTGGTACGCCTTCACGCCGGCGGCGACGGGCATCTACAAGTTCGCCACCTGCGCGGATCAGGGCACCGGCACCACGGTCGACGACACCGTGCTCGCGGTCTACACGTCGACCGCCGGCTGCCTCGGGCCCTTCACCCAGGTGGCGGGCGCCTGCGACGACGACAGCTGCGGCCAGGAGACGCTGCAGTCGTCGCTGTCGCTGCAGCTCACCTCGGGCACCACGTATTACGTGGTGGTCTGGAAGTTCCAGGCGACGGCGCCGACCCCCGGCAACACCGCCCTGCAGCTCGCGGTGAGCCAGGTCTTCCCGCCGGCGAACGACACCTGCGGCGGCGCGGTGCCGCTGTCGATGAACCGGGTCACCACCGGGACTTCCGAAGGCGCGCTCGACGACCTCCAGCTCCAGGACGCGGGCTTCGCCTGCTTCGGCGGCGTGGGCCAGAGCCCGGTGAACCTGCTCGGGCACGACGTGGTCTACAGCTTCACCGCGCCCGCGGCGGGCAACTACGCCTTCCAGCTGCGCTCGCTCGACGGGCCCGACAACCCGGTGCTGGCGCTCTCGAGCACCTGCCCGGCCGGCGCCGGGGCGCAGCCGCTCAACGCGTGTCTCAGCGCGGCCAACCGCAACTCGGGCACCTCGAGCGGCAGCTTCGCTTCGTCGGGAGAAGCGACCATGTGCGTGAACCTGGGGTCGGGCGCGCAGCTGTTCGCGGTGGTCGACGCGGCGGCGGCGGGCACCAGCGGCGGGCGGCACGAGCTCGAGGTGAGCGCGTGCTTCCCGGAGACCGAGCCCAACGGCACCGTGGCGCAGGCCAACGCGCTCGCCTGCCCGGTGACGGGCAGCATCGCCACCAACGGCGACGTGGACTTCTTCAACCTGGGGACCACGGTGGGCCGGGTGTTCGCCATGGTCGACGGGCTGTCGTCGAACCTGATGGACTTCGACCTGCGCGTCACCACCGCCACCGACACGCTGGAGTACGACGACTCCAACCTCGACTCGCAGTACGGCGCCTCGTCGCCGGTGGTGGCGGGCACGCCGGTCACCGGCCAGGCGTACGTGCGGGTGAACCACTTCAGCGCCACCAGCGCGTCGGAGCCGTACCGGTTGTACGCGGTGGTGCAGCCCGGCTCGCCTGGCCCGGTGACGGAGATCGAGCCCAACAACACCATCGGCACCGCCTCGGGCGGCCCCCGCACCTACTTCGTCGGCACGCTGTCGGCGGCCGACGCGGGCGTGGCCTCGAGCGACGTGGACGTCTTCTCGGTCCCGGCGACGGTGGGCGACCTGCTCTTCGTGGCGCTCGACGGCGACCCGCTGCGCAACGGCACCCCGGCGAACCTGCGGCTCGAGCTCCTCGACCCCAGCGGCGCGGTGCTGGTCGACGTCGACGACGGCACCAGCAGCTCGTCGACCGCCAGCGGCGCGGGCTCGCTCACCGCGAACTCGCCCAACAGCCCGGCCGAAGGCCTGGTGTTCCGCGCCCGCACCACCGGGCTGCACTTCGTGCGCGTGCGCGGCGGCAGCTCGCCGACCCTGGGTGACACCGACTACCTGCTGTCCATCACCAAGGACTGCGCGCCCATCGTGCTGGGCCCCGGCCCCACGGTGAGCCAGGTGGCGCCGGCGACCGGCCCCATCGACGGCGGCACCGCGGTGGTCATCACCGGCACCAACTTCGACCCCGCGGCGCAGGTGCTCTTCGGCGGCGTCCTGGCGACGGGCGTCAGCGGCAGCGCGACCAGCCTGAGCGCGACCTCTCCCGCCGGCGCGGTGCCCGGCGTGGTGCCGCTCTCGGTGCGCAACCCCGACGGGCAGCAGGGGAGCGCGCCGGGCGGCTTCACCTACGTGGCGGCGGCGCCCATCGTCTCGGGCTTCACGCCCACCCAGGGCCTGACCGACGGCGGCACCGCGGTGGCGGTGACCGGCAGCAACTTCTACCCGGGCGCGGTGGTGCGCTTCGGGGGCACCGTGGCCACGGGCGTCAACGTCGGCGGCCCGGGCAACCTGACCTGCGTCACCCCGGCCCACGCGGCGGGCGCGGTGGCGGTGACGGTGACCAACCCCGACGGGCAGGTGGGCACCTCGAGCGGCAACTACACGTACCTGTCGCCGCCGCCGCTGGTGAGCACGGTGGCGCCCACGAGCGGCCCCACTGCCGGCGGGACGACGGTGACCTTCACCGGGTTCAACTTCGCTTCCGGCGCGGCGGTGACCTTCGACGGCCTGCCGGCGACCAGCGTCAACGTGGCGTCGGCCACCAGCCTGACCGCGGTGAGCCCGGTGCACGACGCGGGCGTGGTGACGGTGGCGGTGCAGAACCTCGACGGCCAGTCGGGTTCCAAGCCGTCGGCCTTCACCTACGTGCCGCCGCCGCCTCCCACGGTGACCCAGGTGGCGCCGGCGACGGGCAGCGCGCTGGGCGGCACCAACGTGACCATCACCGGCACCAACTTCCAGGCGAACGCGCTGGTGACCTTCGGCGGCGCGGTGGCGATGAACGTGGTGGTGGGCTCGGCCACCAGCATCACCGCGACCACTCCGGCGCACGCGGCCGGCCAGGTGGGCGTCACGGTGACCAACCCCGACGGGCAGACGGCGACCCGGGCGAACGGCTTCACCTACGTGGCGCCGCCGGCGCCGACCATCAGCTCCATCTCGCCGACCAGCGGGTCGACCAGCGGCTCGACGGCGGTGACCATCAACGGCACCAACTTCGCCGGCGGCATCGCGGTGACGTTCGGCGGCGTGCCGGCGACGTCGATCGCCGTGGTGTCCCCGGTGAAGGTGACCTGCCTGTCGCCGGCGCACACCGCGGGCATGGTGGACCTCAAGGTGACCAACGTGGACCAGCAGTCGGCGACGCTGCTCAACGGCTACTCGTACGTGGCGCCGCCGGCGCCGGCGCTGACCGACGTCTCGCCGTCGAGTGGCCCGGAGAACGTGGCCACCACGGTGACCCTGACCGGCACCAACTTCGAGAACGGCGCGGTGGTGACCTTCAAGGGCGTGGCGGCGACCAACGTCAACGTGATGAGCGTGACCAAGATCGTCTGTGACGTGCCGGCGCTCACCGCCGGCGCGGTGGACGTCGCGGTGCGCAACCCCGACAACCAGAACACCGTGCTGCTCAACGGCTACACGTACACCAAGGTGGAGGTGGACGCGGGCATGGGCGGCGGCGCCGGTGGCGGTGCGGGCGGCGGCGACGGCGGTGGCACCGGCGGGGCCGGCGGCGGTCTGGGCGGTGGCACCGGCGGCGGCAACGGCCTCATGGACAAGGACGCCGGCATGATGATGGCCGACGCCGGCACGGGCACTCCGCCCAAGAAGAGCGGCTGCGGCTGCGCGGCGTTCGATGCGGGCCAGCTCGGCGTGCTGTCGCTCGCGCTGCTCGCCTTCCGCGGGCGCCGCCGCCGTCAGGCCTGAGCGCGCGCCCCGGGTTCACCTCGGGGCACGAGGGATGAGCGCGGCCGACGGGGTCGAAGGGCCACGGCCTCCGACCTCGTCGAGCCGTCGGTCCCGTGAGGAGCCGAGAACCCGCTCAGCGCTTGCCGCGGCGGGCGGGCTTCTTCTTGGGCGCCGCCTTCTTCTTCGCCGGGCGCTTGGCCTTGGCCTTCTTGGCGGCGGGCTTCGCCTTCTTGGGCGCCGCCTTCTTCTTCACGCCCAGCTTCTTCTTGGCCTTCTGCACCAGCTTCTTCACCGCGCTGGCGGCGGCGGTGGCCTTCTTCTTCACCGTCCTGGCGGCGGAGGAGGCCTGCTTGGCGGCGCGCTGGGCCGACTTCTTCGCCTCGGCGCCGGCGTGGCTCACCGCCTCGATGGCCTCGTCGACCTTCTCGCCGACCGCGTCGAGCGCCTCGCCGGCCGCGTGGGCGGCCTCGGAGACCTTCTCGCCCGCCTCGCGCAGCTTGGCGCCCGCGGAGGCGAAGTACTCGTCCATCGGCTCGAAGTAGTGCTCGACCCAGCCCGACTCGTAGCTCTGGCCTTGCCCGTCGGGGATGCCGTCGTGCACCAGGGTGACCTCGGTGCCGCCGTCGACCTCGCGCAGGGTGACCTCGAGCCGCGAGTCGGCGTGCCCTTCGGGGAACTCGGTGCTGCGCCAGCTCTGGAGGAAGCGACTGAAGGGCTGCTGCTCCAGAGTCCTTCCAAAAATGTAACCATCCCAGGTGGTGAAGGTGCCGTCGGCCTCGTAGGTGGCCTGCTCGCCCCCCGTCATGCGGGCGTGCTCGTCACCCGAGAGCCAGGCTTTGAAGATGCGCTCGGGTGATGCGGCCACCACCCGCTTCAGCTCGATCCGGTCGCTCATGTGGGCCTTCCTCCTCTTTGCGGCGCCGGGCGAACCATATCCATAATCGGGTCCCATGGTTGCGCTCCTCCTGTCCGTCGCGCTCGCAGTGTCGCCCAGCGTCATCGGCAAGCCCGCGGACCGCGAGGCGCTGAAGAAGACGATGGCCCAGGTCATCGAGACCACGGCGCTCAAGAAGGCGCGCGTCTCGGTGCAGGTGGTGAGCCTGGAAGACGGCCAGGTGGTCTTCGCGCGCGACGCCGACGAGCTGCTCAACCCGGCGTCGAACGTGAAGCTCTTCACCGCCGCCGCGGCGCTCACCCGGCTGGGGCCGGAGTACCGCTTCGAGACCGACTTCCTCACCGACGCCGAGCTCAAGGACGGCAAGGCCAAGGTGCTCTACGTGCGCGGCAAGGGCGACCCGTCGATGAACACCGAGCGGCTCTACGCGGTGGTGAGCGAGCTCTTGCACGCGGGCCTCAAGGAAGTGTCGGGCGACGTGGTGGTGGACGACAGCTGGTACGACGGCGAGCGCGAGGCGCCGGGGTTCGACCAGGAGTCGGGTGACCGCGCGTACCTGGCGCCCACCGGCGCGCTCTCGCTCAACTCCAACGTGGTGGGCGTCTACCTGCGCCCGTCCGACGCGATGGGCGGCGCGGCGACCGTGGAGATCGAGCCCGCGAGCGACTACTTCACGCTCGAAGGCCACGTGGGCACCGGCACCGCGACCCAGCGCCGCTTCACGGTGAACAGCGGCCTCGACAAGGACAAGGTGCACCAGAAGCTGGAGGTCGACGGCTTCGTCCCGTACGGCAAGGGCGTGTGGTCGGCGTGGAAGAAGATCGACCAGCCCGCGCTCTACTTCGGCAACACGCTCAAGCGGCTGCTCACCGACCGGGGCGTGAAGGTGAAGGGCCGGGTGCGGGCCGCGGCGGCGCCGGCCAACGCGAAGATGCTCTACCAGGCGCAGAGCGACTCGCTCGACCTGGTCCTGAAGAAGCTGCAGAAGCACAGCTCGAACTTCGTGGCCGAGCAGCTCATCAAGCAGCTGGGCGCCGAGGTGAAGGGGCCGCCGGGCACCACCGCCAAGGGCATCGAGGTGGTGGAAGAGATGCTCCAGCGCGAGGTGGGGCTCTCGCGCGGCACCTACGTGATGCGCAACGGCTCGGGCCTCAACGATACCAACCGCTTCTCGGCGGCGCAGACCAACCGGCTGCTCAAGGCGATGTGGGACAAGTTCCCGCTGGCGCCCGAGTACATGTCGGCGCTGGGCATCGCCGGCAAGGACGGCACGCTCAAGTACCGCTTCGAAGGCACCGACGCGGTGGGCCGGCTGCGCGCCAAGACGGGCACGCTGGAGACGGTGTCCGCGCTCTCGGGCTACGTGCAGGCGGTCTCCGGCGAGCGCTTCGTCTTCTCCATCCTGGTGAACGACTTCCTCGGGCGGGCGAGCACGGTGGTGCAGCACATCGACGCGCTGGGCGCGGCGGTGGCGGCGACCGGCTCGGCGGGCGGTCCTTCGGCCGCCGTGGCCACGCTCACCCCGGCGCCGCTGGTGGGGCCGATGGAAGAGCTCAAGACGCGGCTCAAGACCTGGCAGGCCTTCGCCGGCAAGGGCGACAAGAAGGGGCTCGCCTTCCTGCGCACCAGCTGGCGCAGCGAGCGCGACCCGGCGGTGCGGGCGGCCATCGCCGAGACGCTGTACCAGTCGGACCCCCGCGAGGGCGCCTCGGTGCGGCTGCTGCTCGACAGCGCGTCGGCGGGCGACGAGGTGCTGGGGCGCCTGGTGCGGGCCTCCCGCGACCTGAAGGCGCCGCTGCCGCTCATCCCCTCGCTGGTGGAGCTCGGGGTGTCGGGCAACGGAGAGGCGCTGGCGCGGCTCTTCGAGGCCAACCGGGCGCTGCGCGGCGACGAGGACGCGAGCAAGGCGGTGGCTGACGGCCTCGCCACCTGCGCCAACGAGGCGAGCGCCGAGTTCCTGGCGGCGCTCTCCCGCTCGCCGGCCGCGGACCGCGACTCGGTCATCGAGTCGCTCGCCCAGGGCTTCGTGTCCCAGGCCCGGCCCGACGCGCCCTTCTTCGCCGGCCTCACCGCGGCGCAGGGCAGCTTCGACCCCGCGCTGGCGGAGCTGGCCAAGAGCACCGAGGTCGCGCTCTCGCAGCGCATCGCGGAGGCGAAGGCCCCGGCGCTCCCCGGCGACGCGTCGCTGTCCCCGGTGGTGAGCCCCACGCCGGCGCCGCCGACCGTGGTCCCCGGCGGCACCCGCTAGCCGCGGCTCAGTCGTCGTCGCCCGCGTCGGCGCGCTCCGCCTTGCGCCGCGCCGCGCACTTCTCGAGCTGGGTCTTGAGCAGCGCGTACGGCAGGCCCGCTTCCAGGCGGAAGCGCCCGTCGCCCTTCCTGAGCGCGAGCGCCTTGGCGTTCGAGAGCACCTCCGCGGCCTGGGTCTGCCCGGTGGCCTGGGCCTGCATGCGGGCGAGCGAGAGCGCGGACGTGAGGGCCCCTCTCAGGTCCTCGGTGTCCTGCGGCGAGTTGCCTTCGACGTCGGCCACCACGCCCACGTCGTGGGAGACGTCGGCGTGGAGCCGCACGCGCGAGGCGGTGCGCTCCACCAGGTCCGCGACCTTGGGGTCGGCGTCGTCGAACAGCTCCTGGATCGCCTTCTTCTCGAGCACGCCGTACACCTCGCCGTAGGCCTCGTCGGCGCTCAGCACGCCGGGCTCGCTCCCGCCGCCCGCGCGCAGCCGGTCGAGCGAGGCCTTGATGGCGTCGAGGTCCTTGCCCCCCACCATCAGCTGCTTGCGCCACATGCCGAAGTGCATGCCGGTGGGGCCGCCGTCGGCCCGCAGCGGATCGTAGAGCACCGCGTCGGGGCCGTAGTCGACCGTCGGGCTCAGCCGGCCGAGCCGCTCGGGCGTGAAGCTCTGGAAGTTGCCGGTGATGAAGAGCTGCTCGTCGACGATGCCGAGCCGGTCGACCTGCTCGAAGGCGTCGAAGCCGGCGTCGCGCATCAGGTCGAAGCCCGGGTCGTCGTTGCCCAGGCAATCGACGATGAGCGGCCCCAGGTCGGAGTTCTTGATGGCGTTGACCTCCATCACCACTGCGACCGTCTCCACCTTGGGGGGGAGCATGGCGAGCACGGGGTCGCGCGGGGGCTCGGGGGCCTTCGCCGGAGCGGCCGGCGGGGGCGGCGGGGCGGGGAGCGTGCTGCGCTCCTGCGCCCGCGCTGCCTCGCGCTCGGTCATCGCGCGGGGCATCACCACCGTCGCCTGCCGGGGCGCTTCGTCGGGCTCTCCGCGCGACAGCCAGGCGCCCACCGCGAGCAGCGAGAGCCCCACCACGAGCCACCACCAGCGCTTGCGCACGGTCAGAAGTCCTTTCGTTCGAAGCGGTGCACCGCGAAGGCGAGCAGGGCGAAGGCGAAGACCAGCGCGCCCGCGGACAACCGGAGCGCGGCGCGGCCGTCGAGGGCGCGGTCCTCGAGCACCTGGCAGGCGAAGATGCACAGCGTGCCCAGCCTGGGCAGCGGCGCCACCGCGAGCCCGAAGAGCGTGCGCAGCGCCGGGGTCTCGATGGCCTCGCCGATGGGCTTCTGGGCCGAGGCGATGGCGCCGAGCACGAAGAGCACCAGCGCCGCGCCCGCGCTCACCGCCGCGCTGCGCACCACGGTGGCGGTGGCCAGCATCGCCGCCGCGAGCACCGCGAAGCACTCCACGCCGAACGCGGCGGACCACAGGAGCCGCCATTCCCACACGCCGGTCTTCACCCCGAAGAGCACCACCACGCCCAGCGCGCCGTAGCCGCCGGCGAGCGCGGCGAGCGAGAGCAGCCCGAGGTAGGTGCCGCACAGGAGCTGCCAGCGGGCCACCGGCAAGGACAGCAGCTGCTCGATGCGGCCGGGCGACAGGAGCCCGGGGGCGAAGTCGGCGCAGGCCACCACCAGGAAGACCGCGCCCAGCACGTAGCCGAGGAAGGCGACGGTGAGGAAGACGGGGCGCAGCGCGACGTCGGCCGGCTGGGCGTCGGCGCTGAGCAGCGAGCCGAAGAGGCGGGAGGCGGACAGTGCGCCGTCGACCACCTCGAGGCGCAGGAAGAGCGAGAGCCCGAGCAGGGTGAGGCTCACCGCGGCGAACAGCCCGAGGAACCACTTGCGCGAGCGCGCTTCCCGCAGGAGGTCGAACGCCACCGCCAGGAGCGCCCTCATCCCACCGCCTCCTGCAGCACCTGCTCGAGGCTCGCGCTGCGGGGCTCGAGCGCGGTCAGCGTGCAGCCTTTGGCGAGCAGCGCGGCGAGCGTGGCGTTGAGGGCCCGGGCGTCGTCGCCGGGGAAGAGGTAGCCGCCGTCGTCGAGCGCGGTGAGCGCATGCGCCGTCAGGAGCTCGGGCGCCGGCGGCGATTCGAACCGGAGGCAGTAGCCGGCGGTGCGGGTGAGCGCCTCCAGCGGGCCTTCGCGCACCAGGCGGCCCAGGTGGAGGATGCCGACGCGGTCGCACACCTGCTCGCTCTCGGCGAGGAGGTGCGAGTTGAGCAGCACGGTGGTGCCCTTCGCGCGCTCCTCGCGCAGGAGCGCCCGCACTTCCACCCGGCCCAGGGGGTCGATGCCGTCGGTGGGCTCGTCGAGCACCAGGAGCTCGGGGGCGCCCACCAGCGCCGCCGCGAGCCCGAGGCGCTGACGCATGCCCTTGGAGAAGGTGCGCAGCGCGGCGTGGGCGTGCGCGGGCAGGCCCACGCGCTCGAGCAGCGGGAGCAGGGGCGCCGTGGCCCGCTTGAGCCGGGCGATGGACTGCAGGTACTCGAGCGCGGTCCACGCGAGCGGCAGGTGGAGCTTCTCGGGGAGGTAGCCCAGGCGCGCGCGCACCCGGGCGTCGTCGGGGCTGCCACCGAGCAGCCGCACGGTCCCCGAGGTGGGGCGCGCGATGCCCAGCAGGAGCTTGATGAAGGTCGTCTTGCCCGCGCCGTTGGGGCCGACCAGGGCGTAGGTCGAGCCCCTGGGGACCGAGAGGTCGAGGCGGTCGAGCGCGAACGCGCGCCCCGGCTGCCCGCGGGGCCAGGCCTTGGTGAGCCCCACCACCTCGAGGGCGGCGTCCATGCGTCAGCGCAGGAAGCGCAGCACCTCTTCGTTGCGCGCCGGGTCGGCGCCGCGCTTGAGCACCCAGAAGTTGCCCTTCTCGAAGTGCACGCCGTACTCCTTGGACTCCAGGTGCGGCCGCACCGCGTCGCGCTCGATGCCGCCGATCCACGGCGTCTCGAAGAGCACGTACTCGGCGTCGAAGATGGTGCCGCGCAGGGTGTAGGCGTCGGCGCGCGAGGACACGTGGGGGTTGAGCCGCTCCGACGCGGCGACCTTGGCGTCGGGCGGGATGTGGGCGATGGCCTCGTAGAGGTCGTCGTGGCGGCGCTTGTCCTCGTCGTTGAGCACGAAGCGCGCCTGGTCCCACGCGCCGTGCGCCGTGTTCTGCTGCCAGATGGCGCCGAAGCACACGGTGGAGAACAGCGTGGCGAGGCCCAGGCCGGCGAGCATGCCGCGCTTCTGGGCGGGTTCCTTGGCCTGCGACATCACGTACGCCGAGGCGAGGAAGACGAACATCGACCAGTACGCGGTGTACTGGAAGCTGATCATCAGGAGCGGGGGGTACTTGGTCGACAGCAGGGTGAAGAAGAAGCCCGGCAGGCAGAGCCACAGCCCCACCCAGCGCCGCAGCGGCAGGAGCACCAGCGGCGCGAAGATCTGCAGGCCGTAGACGAGCTTCTGCTGCTCGAGCAGCGAGGTGAGGGTGAAGGTCGGGTTGCCGATGACGGTCTTGATGACGCCGCCGAAGCCCTTGTCGCCTTCGGGCAGGAGCCCTTCGTACTGGTTGATGTACGCGGGGAAGCCGTTGAGGAAGCTCGGCATGATGATGTTCTTCTGCACCACGAAGATGACGAGGCAGATGCCGGCGAGGATGAGGCCGGCGCGGACCTGGGTGCGGGTGAAGATGAGGTAGCCGCCCACCACCGCGAGCATGAGGCTCATGTCCTCGCGGACCGCGAGGGTGAGCACCACCCAGAGAATGGCCCAGCGCCAGCGCGCCTGTTCCATGAAGAGCAGCACCCAGAAGATGAAGAAGGGCGCCAGCGGCTGGTAGTGGAAGTCGTAGAGGTTGGCGCCGTGGACCGCCGGCGACAGCAGGTACGCGAAGCACACCAGCACCGACGGCCAGGCGCCGATCTTCGCGCGCGCCCACAGGTGCAGCGGCACGGTGGCGAAGGCGATGAGGGTGGCCTGCAGGCACAAGAGCGCCTCCGGCGTGGGCCACAGCCGGTAGAAGGGCGCCAGCAGGTAGGAGATGAACGTCTCGTGGTAGCCGACGTGGGTCGCGGTCGGCCCTCCGAGCGGAGAGGTCTTGAAGATGGGGCCGTTGAGGTGCGCGGCGTTCCACACCAGGTTGTTCTCGATGCCCAGGTCGTAGGCCGAGGTGCCGGTGCGGTAGTGGGTGTGCCACATGAAGAGGGTGAAGAAGACCGAGTAGAAGAGCGCGCCCGCGAGCACGAGCAGCATCGGCAGCACCGGCTGGCGCGCCAGCGCCGAGAGCGCCCGGTCGAAGGTGGCGGACAGCCTGAGCGGCAGCACCACCGGACCGGCAGCGACGGCCGCGGCCCAGGCGCGCTCCATGAGCAGGCCCGCGCCCAGGATCAGCAGCAGCGCGGTGAGCTCGCGGCCCGGCCACAGCGACCAGTTGAGCAGCAGCGGGCTGAAGGACACCGCGGCCCAGGGCGACAGGCGGCTGGCGGCGCGGCGCAGCGTGGCGAGCCGCTCGCCCTGCGCGGGCAGCGCGGCCGCCCAGCCCACCGCGAGCACGGCGGCGGCC
>JAIBBQ010000064.1 GCA_019694595.1 Myxococcaceae bacterium | reverse complement strand
CACCGGCGCCTCGGGCGGCGGCGCGGCCGGCGGTGGCTCGGGCATGCTCAAGGCGCCGGGCGCGAGCTGCGGCAGCGCGGGGGAGTGTGCGAGCCAGTTCTGCGTCGACGGCGTGTGTTGCAGCTCCGCGTGCACCGGGGCGTGCCAGGCGTGCAGCGCCGCGCGCACCGGCGGCACCAGCGGCACCTGCAGCCCGGTCCCCAACGGTGGCGTGTGCCGCCCGGCGGCCGGCGCCTGCGACGTCGCCGAGGTGTGTACCGAAGGCATCTGCGCGGCCGACACCTTCCTCGCCGCGGGCACCACCTGCCGCGCCGGGGCCGGCGATTGCGATGTGTCCGAGACCTGCTCCGGTACCTCGGCCCAGTGCCCGAGCGACGGCTTCCTCGACGCCGGCGTGCTCTGCCGCGCTGGCGCGGGCTTCTGCGACGTGCCCGAGGCCTGCACCGGCGCGTCGGCGAGCTGCCCTTCCGATGCCTTCGTCGACGCGGGCACCACGTGCCGCGCCTCCACCGGAGTGTGCGACCCTGCCGAGGCGTGCACCGGCGGCGCCGCGGCCTGCCCGGGCGACGCGCTCGCCGACGCGGGGACCGTGTGCCGCGCTGCGGCCGGCGCCTGTGACGTGGCGGAGCAGTGCGACGGCTTCGCCAGCACCTGTCCGACCGACGGCGTCCGCCCCGACACCTTCGTCTGCCGGCCGGTGGCGGGGCCGTGCGACCGCGAGGACTACTGCGACGGTGTGGCGAAGGACTGCACGCTCGACTCCATCCGCGGCTCGACGTCGCAGGTGTGCTCGCCGTACCGCTGCACCGACACCGGCGTGGCCTGCACCACCTCGTGCACCGTCGACGCCGACTGCGCTCCCAACGCGCGCTCGGTGTGCCAGGGCGGCACCTGCGTGGTGGCCCACCTCGCCTTCGTCACCTCGCTGCAGCTGAACTCCAACTTCGGCGGCGTGGACGCGGGCGACACCATCTGCCGCAACCTCGCGGCCGACGCGGGGCTCGGTTCCAATTTCAAGGCGTGGACGTCGTCGGGCGGCCTGAGCCCCAGCACCACGTTCAACCGCGACGCCGGCCTCTACGTCCGCCTGGTGGACAAGGCGCGCATCGCGGTCGACTGGGCCGACCTCACCAACAGCACCATCGTCAGCGCCATCTCGTACACCGAGAAGAAGACCGTTCCCGCGGCGGGCACCCGCCACACGTTCACCGGCACCAGCACCACCGGCGCCGGCGGGCTCACCAACTGCGCCGACTGGACCAGCAACACCACCGGCACCGGCACCTGGGGCACCTGCGATTCCAACACCTCGCCGTGGACCGTCGCCGGCACCGCGACGCCGTGCTCTGCGCTCAACGGCGGCCGCCTCTACTGCTTCGAGCAATAGGGAGGAGTGGCCCAGACGCTTCCGCGAACGGGTCGTTTCTGAGCCGCGGTCTGAGCCCTTCGCTTACAGCGGGAAATGCGGGTTTCGGGGCCTTTGGGGCCCCTCGCGAACCAAGAATGCGCTGAAGAATCAGCGCGATACGCGGCCAGAAGCTCTCGGGTGGTGAGATGTCGGCACGTGTAGGCAACCGAGCTGGAGTGCCCTGGATAATCGGTTCAAAGGGTCTCACTCAACCACTCGCCGTCACCGTTTCCGGAGAACGAACCATGGCCACCAACACCGTCGCCGCGATGCCCCCCCACTTCTGGATGCCGACCCGCGATCAGCTCCGCAGCACGTACAAGGGCATCGTGCAGGGTCACGCCGACGCGAAGGACCTGAAGGCGCTCAAGCGCGCGCCGGCGGGCGTGGCCAACGCCTCCGAGTTCAAGAACGTGGGCATCAAGGGCATCGCCGGCCGGGAAGACATCTTCGCGGTGGGTGGCTCGCTGTACCTGAAGAACACCACCAAGCAGGGCGACGTCTCGTGGTTCAAGGCCGGCCCGATGCCGCTGTTCTGAAGTCGACGGGACGCTGAAGTCGTCTCCACGCCCTCGCGTGGCGCCACCGATGAGGTGGGCCATTCGAGGGCGGTCTCTTTTCCGGTCGAGTTACTTGCCGGGCCGCGTGCGCGGCTGGGCGTTGGGCGCGAAGGACTGCTCCTCGGGTGCCGCCGCGGGGAGCGACATCGCCACGTCCTTCAGGGTGGTGGCCTTGGTGGTGGCCGGCCCGTGGAGGCCGACGTCGCTGGCGCGGCCGATCCACGAGACCCCCATGCGCCGGTCGTTGTGGAGGTCGGCGCCATCGACCACCGCGTCGGGCTGGAGCAGCTGCACGTAGAAGAAGGTGCGGCGGCCTTCGCCGTTCGCCGCCGCGATGGCACCCCCGATGGTGTCGTCGCCGGGAGGGTTGGGGTTCTTGCCGCCGGGGCGCAGCTCGTCGGCGACGGTGAGCCGGGCAGGCGCCACGGCATCGGTGGCGTGGAAGTAGCCGGTCTCGATCTGGTGCAGCACCTTCCCGTGGGGCAGCGCCTGCACGTCGGGGTGCTGGAAGCGCCCGAGGATGTAGAAGGAGCGCGGCTTGTGCTCGTAGACCGGCACGCCGTGCTTGAGGACCACCTTGCCCGGCAAGATGACGCCCGCCGGCGAGTAGTCGGCGAGGCCCTTGCCGGCGTCGCCCAGCAGCAGCTTCACGAAGGCCGGGTCGGTGATCTCCGCCTTCGGCGGCGGCGTGGGGTTGGGCGGCGCATCGGGCGGCGGGGTGAGGCCCGCGGCGACCCAGGCCTCGGGGCCGAGCGGCACGTCTCCGTTGGGCGCGATGAAGGCCTTGCCCAGCGCGTGGTCGACCAGGATTCGGCCCGACGTGAAGTCCGGGCTCGAGCCGGGGCCGAACTGCTCGATGCTGAGCGCCTTGCCGTCGCCCGACGGGAAGCCCTTGATGGTCACCGTGCGCCCGAGGAAGGCGGTCTCGGGCTCGTCGCGCCAGTTGGGAGAGCCGAGCTCGAGCGTGAAGCTGCCGCGCGTCGTCTCCAGCGTTGGCTTGCCGTCGACCAGGGACAGGGTGCCGGTGAACGCAGGCGCCTCGGGCCACGGGTCCTGCTCGGTGGCCGACCACCCCACCGTGGTGGTGCGCGCGGCCTGGAGCGCTCCGTAGTCGGCCACCAGCTCGAAGAGCCTGGGCGTCTGGCTGGCGAGCTCGCGGAGCGCCGAGGCCTTGAAGCTGTCGGAGGTGTGCCCGGCGAGCACGCGCGTCACCGCGTCGAGCTCGGGCACCGCGGCGGCCGCGGCGTTCTTCAAGGTCGCGAGCCACTTCGCCGCGGCGAGCGGGTCGGCGTTCCAGAAGGTCTTCAGGTCCGCGGCGGTCCTCGCGGAACGGTCGAACGTCAGCGCAGCGCTCATGCGGGCGACCGTAGCCGCGGTGCTGGTGGGCCGGCTACCGGGGGCGGTGCGCCTTCACTTTCACTCCGAGGAGCACGTCCACTCCGGGCACGGGCCGGTCGACCTGCCGCGGCGCCCGATGTCGGGGCGTTCGCTACTGGACCTTGGCGCTGAGCCGCGGCGCGAGCTCGGCGTGGAGCGCGTCGAAGGTGCCGGCGACGATGGCGGCGCGCATGCGCTCGGTGAGCTGCTGGTAGTGGCTCAGGTTGTGAATCGAGATGAGGCGCGAGCCGAGCGAGTGGTCGCCCTTCATCAGGTGGTGCAGGTAGCCGATGGGGTAGCGCGTGCAGATGGGGCAGAGGCACTCGGGGTCGAGCGGCGCGTCGGACTTCGCGTGCACGGTGCGGGTGACGCGGCGCTGGCCTCGCCAGGTGAAGGCGTAGCCGGTCTGCGCGAGCTTGGTGGGGATGACGCAGTCGAAGAGGTCGACGCCGCGCTTCACCGACTCCAGCAGGTCGATGGGCATGCCCACGCCCATGAGGTAGCGCGGCTTCTCGCGCGGGAGCAGCGCGGCGACGAGCTCGGTCATCTCGTGGAGCTCGGTCTTGGTCTCGCCCACCGCGAGGCCGCCGATGGCGAAGCCGTCGAAGGGCTGCGCGGTGAGGAAGGCCGCGCTCTCGCGCCGCAGGGCCGGGAAGACGCCGCCCTGCACGATGCCGAAGAGCGCCTGGCCGGTGTCGACGGCGTCGCGCTGGGCGAGCGAGCGCAGCGCCCAGCGGTGGGTGCGCTCCATCGCCTCGCGGGTGCCGGTCTCGTCGGTGGTGGAGTCGATGCAGACGTCGAGCACCATCATGATCTCGGAGTTGATGGCCTGCTGGACCTCGATGCTCTTCTCCGGCGTGAGCAGCTGGCGGCTGTTGTCGTGGAAGCTGCGGAACAGCGCGCCGCGTTCCTCGATGGTGCGGCTCTGGGGCAGGGAGAAGATCTGGAAGCCGCCGGAGTCGGTGAGCACCGGCCGGTCCCACTGCATGAAGCGGTGGATGCCGCCGAACGGCCGGAACACCTCGACGCCCGGCCGCAGCATCAGGTGGTACGTGTTGCCCAGCATGATGGGTGAGCCGGCGGACTTCACGTCGTCCACCGAGAGGTGGCGCACGTGGGCGTGGGTGCCGACCGCCATGAACGCCGGGGTGGGCACGCTGCCGCGCCGGGTGTGGAGAACGCCCGCGCGCGCGCCTTCGCCCGAGGTGGCGGTCAGCTCGAAGGAGAAGGGCGGGGCGGCCATGCGCGGGCCTCTGTAGCCCAGAAGGCGCGGCGGCCGGCGCCCCCAGGCGGTCGAGGCACTGGAATGCCGAGCGATTCCAGCGACTTGGGTCGCGCAAAGAAAGCGCGGACCACGTTGCTGCACAGGGCGGGTTCATGTGTCTTGATCCGAAGAAGACCACTCACTTTTCGGGGGCACCATGAGCGTCAAGGACGTGAAGGCCGGGTTCACGCGGGCAGCGGCTGACGGGAAGATCACCAGCTCGGAGCTCAACTCCATCGCTTCCGGCGCCGGGGCCATCGACTTCAAGGAAGAGAAGGCCTTCAAGGAAGGCATGGACCAGTTCGCGGGGATGATTTCCCCGGCCGACGCCGCGGCGATGCGCAACCACCTCGGCGAGATCCCGATGCTGCGGCGCGAGGCGGCCGACGTGAACGCCCAGGTGCAGCGGGTGGCGCCGGCGCTGCTCGCGGAGGTCGAGCAGAAGCTCGGGCCCGGTCCGACGTTGAGCTATGGCGGCAACCCGATTCCCGACGCCGCGAAGGCGATGCTCAACGCGGAGATCGCCCGGGGCGTGCTGCTCTACGACATGCGCGAGTTGAAGCCGGACCCGGTGTTCGACACCAGCCACGGCGAGCCGCAGATGCACATCGACGGCAAGTACAGCCCGTACGCGCAGGAGCAGCGCGCGACCGACTCGATGGCCTTCGACTTCACCGAGCTCACCCCGGAGAAGATCCAGAAGGACATGACCACGACGCAGACGTGGGACGAGTTCGACGGGTACACCGACGCCACCCAGAAGAAGGCGAAGTTCAAGACGGTGACCGGCATCCCCAAGGGCGGCGACATCAAGGCGCTCTACGACGAGGCGTCCTGGGAGAAGACCAAGGCGCGCGGCCCGGGCGGGCAGAAGTACACCAGCAACTTCGCCATTCTCGCCGACGGCTCGGTGCACGCGGTGCCGGCGTCGCGGCGGTCGGCCGCGGAGCCGTGGCGCATCCTCACCAACCCCTCGCTCGCGCGCGGCAAGCCGATGGTCTTCAACGGGCACATCGGCATGACCAACGGGGTCATCACCTACGTCGGCATGTCGGGCCGGCTGTGCAAGCTCGAGGACCGGGGCGAGGCCAAGTTCCTCGATGTGATCGCCTTCTTGAAGGCGAAGGGCTTCAAGCTCGCGCCGGGCCTCACCGTCACCCGCGAAGGCGGGGAGTGACCGAGGCGCTCGAGGAATCGAGTCGCGGCGGCCGCGAGCGAACTCGCACGACGGGTCCTGTCACCCGTCGTGCCTCGACGCCGCGTCCGGCTACTTCCCCTTGAGCGCCTTGCGCTGCTGGTCGCACGCCTGCTGCAGCTCGGGCAGGGTGAACGTGGTGCCGCCGGCGGCGTACTTGCGCTCGAGGTACTCGGGGAAGCGCTGCTTCTCGATGGAAGCGAAGGCGAAGCACTCGTTGAACTGGGCGAGCGCCTCGCTCTTCTTGCCGGCGCTCAAGAGCGCCACCGCCGCCTCGTAGGTCTTGCGCGGGCCGTCGTCGAAGCGCACCCGCGCCACCGCCTGCTTCTGCAGCTCGGGCATACCTTCGGCCTTGGTGGTGCACTGGGCGATGACCTCGGCGGGCTTCATCGGCGCGCCGCCGACCAGCACGTCGATGCTGCCCAGCTTGGGGTTGTCCTCGAGCAGCTTGGGGCCTTCGTCCTTGCAGGTCTTCAGCTTCTGCGCCGCCGAGTCGTAGAGGTCCTTCTGCTTGCGGGAGACGTCGACGTTGGCCGCCGCTTCGATCGCCGCGGTGGCCGCCATCAGCGCGTCACCGGTGGCCGCGCGCAGCCCGCGCGCCTGGCGGGCGCCTTCCAGCGCGTCGAGCAGCTTGTAGAGCTCGTTGCGCGTCTTCTCCGCGCCCGCGCCGTAGCCGAAGTCCTGCTTCTCGAGCGCGGCCCGCGCCTCGAGCGCCTTGTCGATGGCCTCGAGCGACTTCTGCGCTTCGGTCACGTCGGCGTCGGTGGCGGACGCGGCCCGCGCGGCCTCGATGCGGCCCTTCGCGGTGGCGACCATCTCCGCCAGCAGCGCGCGCGCGTCGACCGCGGTCAGCACCACGCGGCGCCGGGCGATCTTGTCGTTGAGGTCGGTGATGCGCGCCTTGGTGTCCACGTCGAAGGCGCCGTAGTCGCGGTCGAGCTTGACGAAGGCCTTGCCCGCCTCGAGCACCGCCGCCACGTTCTTCACCGCCGCCTCGGCCTCGGCGAACTGCGCCTCGGTGGCCTTCGCCTTCTGCAGCTCGGTCACCAGCGCCTGCGCCGCCTTGCGCGCGGTCTCCACCGCGTCGTGCTGCCGGGTGAGGTCCACCTGGTAGCGCCGCTTCTCGAGCGTCGCCTTGGCTTCCTTCGACGCCCAGCGCGCGTCGGCCACCGCGGCGGCGAGGCTGGGGTCCTTCCCCGGCGCCGCGTCGGCCGTCTTGTCGAGCACCAGCAGCGCGGCCTTCGCCTCGGCGAACTCCTCGTCTGACGGCAGGCGCTTCTCGAGGTTCTTCAGCGCCGCGCTCAGGTCGGCGCGCGCCACGTCGAGGCTGCGCAGCTGGAGGTTCTGCTCCACCTCGACCAGCGTCTTCTTCACCCCGTCGAGGTACTTGGCGATCGCCGGGCTCCGCGCGCCCTGCGGGTCGTACTTGTCCACCAGCTTGCGGGCCACGAAGGCCGCGGTCTTCGCCTCGGTGAGCTGCTCGGGCGTCGGCTTCTTCGCGCGCAGCGCCTTGGCGGAAGCGACCAGCGACTCGTTCGCCGGGTCGAGCTCGGTCTTCACCCGCGAGACGCCCGCCGACGCCACCGCGTCGTCCATCTTGGCGCGGGCCTGGGTGAGCTCGGCGCGCGCCTTGTCGGCCTCGGCCTTGTACGCCTTCTCGCGGTCCTCGAGCGGCTTGCCCTGCTCGACCTGCTTGGCGAGCGCGGCCACCGCCTTGTCCGCCGCCTCGAACTTGGCGTCGGCGAAGCCGCTCTCGAGGTCGCCCAGCGCGGCGGCGAGCGCCTTGCGGCTGTCCTCGAGCTGGCCCTTCTGCTTGTCGGCCGACAGCTGCACCCAGCGGTCGTCGATGGCCTTCTCCTTCTGGGTGGCCTTGGCCTCGGTCTCGGTGACGAAGGTGGCGAACTTGGGGTCCTGTTTGGTGAAGGCCTTGCCTTCGCCGAGGAGCTTCTTCACCGCGGCCGCCGCCGCGCGCGCCGCGTCGAGGTCGTCGGGCGCGACGTCCTTCGCGGACACCTTGCCGGCCTTCTCGTCGAGCGTGGCCACCGCGGCGTCGATCTTCCGCCGCAGGTCGAAGATGGCGATGTTCGCCCGGCGCTGCTCGACGTACTCGCGCTGGGTGCGCAGCTCCTTGCGGGCGGTGAGCACCAGACGCGCGTAGTCGAGGTCCTGCGTCTCGAACGGGGCCCCGTCGGCCAGGGTGTCCTTCAGCGCGTCGACCGCCACCAGCGCGGCGTCGAGGTCGGCGTTGGCCGGCGGGTCGACCTGGATCTTGGCCACCGCTGCGGTGAGCGCCGCGCGCACCGACTCGAGCTTCTTGGTCGCGTCGGCCACGTTCGCGGGCGGAGTGCCCGCGAGGGCCTGGATCGGGAAGGAGACGACGAGACAGCCGGCCACCGTCAGCGCAGAGAGTCGAAGCATTGGCGGGACACCCTAGTGGAAAGGGGGCGGGAGGATGGAGGCTGAAAGTTGGGCCTTGGGCCTACTCGTAACGAATGCGGACGGTGTCGAGCACGATGCCGACCGCGTCGCGGACGACGTCTTCGGAGTCGTCGAGCAGCACCAGGTACCCTTCGCCTTCGTAGCTGTCGGAGCGCGGGTCGCCAGGGAGGGGCAGCTTGGCTTCCACCACCAGCGTGCCGATGCGGCGGTGGACTTCGCCGAGGCCTTCGACCTGGCGCACCCGGGTGCCGGGGCCCGAGCCGCGCAGGAACACGGTCGCCGCGGCGTGGCGCCGGGTCCAGGGGCCGTCGAAGGCCGAGTCCACCACCGCGCGCGCCCAGGTCCGGTAGATGTCCACGTCGTGGACCAGCCCGGTCATCATCGTCAGCTGGCCCCCGGGCGGTCTGGCGGCGATCTCGCCGATGGCGAGGCTCCCATCGTCGCGACGGAACCACTCCAGGTGGGCGACGCCGTCTTCCAGCCCGAGTACCTGCACCGTGCGCTGCCCGAGCCGCGCGATCTCCTGCGAGGCCCCGTCTCCGATGTCTCTCGGCAGCAGGCAGACCCACTGGATCCACGGGGTGCGCATCACCTCGAGTGGTCCCGGCAGGTAGCGGGAGATGGAGTGCGCCTGCACGGTGCCGCCCAGCACCACCAGCTCGCAGCTGCCTTCTTCGCCGCGCAGGAACTCTTCCGCGAGCACCGGGGCCGACGGCGTCGGGGCGAGCTGCGCGAGCAGGCCTTCGAGCGTCGCCCGGTCGTCGACCTTGAAGGTCGAGCGGCAGCCGGCGCCCGCGGGTGGCTTGAGGACGATGGGAAAGCCGACGTCCCGGACGAAGGCCACGGCGTCGCTCGGTGACGTGAGCAGGCAGTGCCGGGCGCAGGGCAGCCCATGACTGCGCAGCGTGTCCTTCATCAGCGCCTTGGCGCGGAACCGCTCGGCCGTTCGGGGGTCGGGCCCCGCGACGCCGAAGTGTTGGCGAACGATGGCGAGCGGCGTCTGCAGGGGCTCGAGGATGCCGGTGATCCGGTGCAGCGCGCCGTGCCGCGCCTGGAGCTGCTTCACGCCTCTGGCGATGGAGCCCGGATCGAGCGCGTCTTCCACCTCGACGAGGTCGGCGAAGTGCGCCCCGTCACGTCCTCGCGGTGCCTTCTGGAAGACGCCCAGCACCCGGACTCCGCTCAACCCGGCGAGGCCCCGGGAGAAGCGGAGCGTCGCGTCCATCGCGAAGGGCGCGACGAAGACCACGTTGCGTTCGGCGGCCCGGGCGGACAAGGCCGCAGTATCCCGGCAACCTCGGTCGGCCCGCAATCAGTGCGGGCCTTCGTGGGGCGTTCCTCGGGCGCTCGAGGTCCAGGTTCACCCGCGGCGCTTCAGGGCCCGGCGTCGGCGCCAGCGAAGTCGACGTCGCAGTCCTGCGGGAAGAGCACGTAGGTGAAGGGAATGCCCGCGTCGGGGATGGTGCCTGCGTTGCGGAAGCAGGCGGTGTCGATGCCGCCGTCGACGCACGGCGCGTTGGTGTAGGTGTCCCACACCCCGCGAATGCCCGACGGGAAGGTGACCGTCTTGCCGCTCACGGCCAGCGCTCGCCAGTCGCAGCGCCGCGCACCACCGTCGGTCGGCGTCAGCCCGAAGGTCTTCTCGTTGCGGATGAGCAGACCGAGCGGTGCCCCGGGGCCTGCGACGCGGAAGCCGTAATAGATGGGATCGTTCGGCGTGTTGCTCAGCCGGTGCATCTCGCCCGGGTACGCGTCGACCAGCGTGAGCGGCCCGGGGACGTTGACCCGCGCGCCAGCGAAGTCGGGGTTGGCGCGGTACGGGCCCCCGTCGGAGGCGACGCCGAAGGGGTTCGGCGCCAGCGTGCTCGGCAGCGGGCTCACGTGGCCGGTGATGGTGATGGTCATCGGGCCCGTCTGCTGACCGCCGCAGTTGCCCTGGAGCTGCAGCCGGTAGCCGTCCTGGTCGACGTACGAGGGCGCCGCGCCCACCACCGCGTCGATGTTCACGACGTCGCCGATGGAGACGGCGAGGTTCGAGGGCAGGTCGTTGAAGAACTTGAAGACGTTGATGGCGTTCTTCGGCGAGCTGGGGTCAGCGACCCAGAAGGAGATCTGGGTGCTCCCGCTCACGCCGACCACGAAGGTCTGCACCGCCGTGACCACCACGCCGGTCAGGTGAACGGGCTGGGTGCAGAAGCGCGCCTGGCGGGCGTTCGCGATGGTGAAGAGCGGAATGCCGCCGTCGAAGCCCGCGTCGGCCGAGCCGCCGCCGGACGCCGAGCCGCCGCCCGAGGAACTGGAACCTCCACCGGACGATGCAGTTCCGCCGCCCGAGGCCGCCGAGCCACCACCGGACGACGCCGAGCCACCACCGGAGGACGCCGAGCCGCCACCCGAGGACGCCGAGCCACCACCCGAGGACGCCGAGCCGCCACCCGACGAACCGGAGCCGCCGCCCGAGGACGCCGAGCCGCCGCCCGAGGACGCCGTGCCTCCGCCCGAGGACGCCGAGCCGCCACCCGAGGACGCCGTGCCTCCGCCCGAGGACGCCGAGCCACCGCCCGACGAACCGGAGCCTCCGCCTGCTCCGCTGCTGCACGTGCATTGTCCGAAGGCGCTGCCGTCTGCGGTGCAGACCTGGGCACCGCTCTCTCCAGCACTGCAGGTGCACGGGCGGGACTCACCGGGCACGCACTTGGGCGCCGCGGGCCCGCAACCACTCCAGAGTGCTGGGGTGGTGACGAGAGCGAACGGGATCAGGAGCGCACGCAAAGGCTTCATGGCCCCTCAACCCCCGAGCTGCGGAAGCGGTGCAAGAACATGTGCGACATCGGCGCCCGCGCGTGTCCAGGAGCGCCGGTGCCAACCGGCGACACTTCTCACCGCTGGAGCCTCTCCATGTCTTCCATTCGCACTCTCGGCGCGGTCGTCGTGCTGGTCGGGCTGGCCTCGTCGTGTGGTCCCTCCGAGCTCGCCGCTTCGCCCACGCCTGATGGCCAGGGGACCGTCGAGCAGCATGCCGATGCCCGCTGTCCCCCGGACTTCTGGACCCAGGACTGCTCCCACAGCCACGGGCTCTGCAAGGTGCCGACGTGCCACCTGCATCTGTGGACCTACGACTACTCGGCGGAGAAGGGGCGCTGCTTCCTGAAGAAGACCGACACCTACGTGTGCGCGCCGCCCCTGCCCAACTGTGGCGGCTGCACCTCGAATGCGCAGTGCCCGGCAGGGCAGGAATGCCACCAGAAGGTCGTCGGTGACCCGACGAACCCGGTGTGCACCACGGGCATCTGCAAGGAGCGCCGCAACGCGAGCGCGGAGCGGCTCGCCATCGTGCCCGTCACCCCTTTCCGCATCGTCGACACCCGTTCCAACGGCGAGCGCCTGAGCGATGGGGAATGGCGCCAGTTCGCCGTGCCCCGGTTGCCGTCGTGGGCGACCGCGATGGTGATCAACGTCACCGTGGTGGACCCCGACGGCGCGGGCTTCGTGAGCGTGTCGGCCGAGAACGTGGTGCGGGCCTCCACCCTCAACTTCGGCGCCTTCTCGACCACCGCGAACCTGACCGTGGTGGGGCTCGACGCGGGCGGGCAGATCTCCGCGGTGGTGGGGGGCGCGAGCGCGGACGTGGTGATGGACGTCGTCGGCTACACCACGCTCGAAGGCGCCGCGGACTGGAACCGTTCGCTGTGGTTCAACTCCATCACGCCGATTCGACTGCTCGATACCCGCGCGTCCGACGTGCCCACCATGGTCTGCGCCGGGAGCCCGGTGAAGGTGAACGTCGGTCACCCGGCGAGCCCCGGGCTGCGCAATGCCCGGTCGCTCTTCGCCAACATCACCGTGGTGTCGCCCACCGCGAGCACCTTCGTGCGTGCGTACGCCTGGGGCTCGTCGCCCCCCGGGACCTCCTCGGTGAATGCTGCGGCCGGGGCGGGGGCGGTTCCCAACCTGGCGCTGGTGAACACCGCGCCGGACGAATTCGGCAACCGCTCCATCGCGGTGGAAGTGGGCGCCGGCTGCGCTCACGTGGTGGTCGACGCGATGGGGTACTTCACTCCCGATGGGGAGCCGGTGACGGTGCTGCCCACCCCGCAGCGGACCTTCGATTCCCGGACGTGGAGGCCGCTCGGCGCCGGCGAGACCATCGTCGTCGGGCCGATTGCGAGCGGGTTGTCGGGTGGCATGTTCAACCTCACGGTGACCGCTCCCGCGGCCGCAGGGTTCCTGTCGATCTACCCGGCGGACTCCGAGTTTCCCGGGACCAGCAACCTCAACTTCTCGGCTGGCGAGACGCGCGCGGTGATGGCCGCCACACGCCTCGACGGTGCAGGCCGGGTGAAGATCACCAACGGGGCTCCCGGGCCAGTGCACGTGATTCTCGATCAGCTCGGCGGTTTCACTCCCGACCCGCGCTTCTGACCTCCCTCGGAGGTTCGAGAGGCGCGCGCGGTGCACCGTCAGGCCGTGAGCCCCTTCGCCCGCATGGTGCCACCGGAGGGTGTGGGGGGAGGCCGGGGAAGTCCTCGGCCGTCGCCGCTCACCTCCGGAGGTGCCGAGATGGACAGGACGACTGGGCTTTCTTCTCGCCGCAGCCAATGGACCGAGCGCTTCGGCCGCGCCACGGACGGCACCGCGACGTCAGCCAAGCTTCCCGTGGCCCCCGACGTGGCAGCGCCGCGCCCGGCCAGAGTGAGCGCGGTGTTCGAGCGCGCGAGCACACCTCCCTCGGTCGCGCTCTCCGGGCGCTCGGCCCGGGAAGCGCACGTGGTGGGCGCGGATCCGTTGACCGCGGGGCAGGGGGCCAACGCCGCGGGCGAACGGCTCGCCGAGGTCGCGCGCACCCTGCAACGGGCCCCCGCGGAGGCCCTCGAGCTGATCTCCGGTGGGGCGACTGCCGTCGGCACGCTGACGCCGCGGCAGTTTCACGACGTCAGCTCCGCGCTGTTCCTGGCGGGCGCGACGATCCAGGAGAACGCGACCCCGGAGCTGACGCTCCCGCGGGGCACCGATGCCGCCGCCACGCTTCACGTCGCGCGCTGGCTCGCGGCGCAGCTCCCGCGGAGCGAAAGGGAGGCGGTGCTGACCGACCTCCGGGCGAGCTGGCTCAAGCTGCAGCGCGACCTCGAAGGCACGGAGTTCCTTCGTTTCGTTTGAGGAAGCAGTCCTCAGGCTCGGCGGACTCAGGGGTTGCCTGGGCCGCGGTGGGCTGGCCGCGGCGCCGAGCGGTCACCTTTACGAATTCGGCGCAGGCCGCCGAGCCGTCGACCCCGAAGATCAGAAGACCCCAGGAGCAATCACCATGGCCCGCATCGTCCCCACCGCCGCTCGTCCTGCCGTGACTCCCGCCAAGCCAGGTTCCTCGGCCGCGCCCGCGCCCGCGGAGGCGGCGAACACGGGCTGGACGCCGCGCGCCGCCGCCTCGACCGCCAAGCCAGGACTCGGTGAACGGCTGGGCGACGCCGCCTGGAAGTACTTCGAGTTCATCGTTGGCAAGAAGCTTGACTGACCCGCGCTGAGCCCGCCGGGCGGGGTGGTGCCACCCATCGAGGTGAGCCCATTCCGCGCGGTGCGTTCGACGAAGCGCTCGAGGTTCTTTCCGGTCGTCGCCCTGGCCAGCGTCGTCCTGGGCTGGGCGGGGCAGGTGGACGCGGCCACCATCACCGCCGCGAGCGGGAACGCGGTCGACCTCCAGGCAGCCTGCAACCAGGCGAAGCCCGGCGACGTCATCGCCATTCCCGCGGGCACGTTCACCTTCGATCGCACGGTGACCTGCTCCACGGGCTTCTCGTTTCGCGGCGCAGGCGAGTCGCAGACGGTGCTGCGCTCCGGCTCGGTGACCACCGCGATGCTCTACCTGAGCGGCGCCAACGGCCTGCGCACCGAGATCAGCGGCATCACCTTCATCGGCACGGGAAACGACGGCAGCCGGCTCGACCTCGCGCTGCACCTCACCGACAGCCCGAAGGACTTCCGGGTGCACCACTGCACCATCATCGGCTTCGGGGGCTACGGCATCTACGTGTCGGGCAACTCGAGGGGCGTGGTGGACCACTGCACCTTCAAGGACGTGCACTACGGCACCGTCGACTCCATGGGCTACGGGGTGTGCGTGATCGGCGACGGCGCGGCGAGCTGGTCGCGCCCCCTCGCGCTCGGCACCGCCGAGGCGGTGTTCGTCGAGGACAACCAGTTCAGCGGCACCCGCCACGCGGTCGCCTCGAACGCAGGCTCCCGGTACGTCTTCCGGCACAACCAGGTGCGCGATCCGCCCGCGAACTGGGTGCCGATCGACGCGCACGGCCGCGAGTACGGGAGCACGACCGGCAGCCGCAGCTTCGAGATCTACGAGAACACCGTGGCCAACCAGGTCGGCACCGCGTGGGCCGGCTCGGTCATTCGCGGCGGCGACGGCGTCATCTTCAACAACCAGTTCGGCCCGGGCATCAACAACCCCATCTACCTGGCCAACCGGCTCGACGGCAGCGAGACGGGCTGCTCGTACCCGTGCCCGGATCAGACGAGGGCGCTGTACGCGTGGAACAACACCAACGCCGGGGCGCCCATCGCCATCACGGTGCGCGCGGGCCACGAGCCGTTCTTCATGCTGGGCCGCGACTACTTCAACGGCCCCATGCCCGGGTACACGCCGTACGTGTATCCGCACCCGCTGGTCGGCACTGCGCTTCCCGTCGACGCGGGGAGTCCCGACGCCGGAGCGGTCGATGCCGGGCGGCCCGATGCCGGTCAGCCCGATGCGTCCGTCGCCGATGCGGGCGTGCGTGATGCGGGCTCGACCGATGCCGGCCCCGTCGATGGGGGGCTGCCCGACGCTGGGCCCGTCGACGCCGGGTCGGGCGCGCTCGACGGCGGCGAGCTCGCGGGAGATGCGGGCACCCCTCGGCGCGATGCGGGCACGCCGCCCGACACGGGGGATGCGCCGTCCGGTCTGGCCGACGGTGGAGGCGTCGGCGGCTGCGCCACCACCGGTGGACCCGGGGCGGGCACGTGGCTGGCGCTGCTCGCTGCCTGGCTCGCCGTCCGCGCTACTTGCAGTTCTTCTCCAGGCCGTCGAGGTCGGTCTGCTTGGCCACGCAGGCCAGGTCGCTGGTGGTGAGCTCGCCGGCCTTCGCGCCTTCGAGGCAGTCCTTCTTGGCGTCCTTCACGAACGACTTCTCTTCCTTGCGCAGCTCGGCCTTCGCCGCTTCCAGGAAGGCCGCCTTCTCCTTCGGCTTGAGCCCTTTGAGCTCCTCGAGCAGCTCGGGGTCCTTGTCCACCGAGTTGACGGTCAACTCGAACATCTTCTTCGCGTAGGCGTCGCACTGCTCGGTCGACGGGGTGGACGCCGCAGCGACCACCGCCTTGGCCGCTGCACGGATCTTTCCGCCCGCGAAAGCAGGCACGGCGAGGACGAGGACGGCGGCGAAGAGCGAACGCATGGTCTTGGACCTTCGGTTGGGGTGCCCCCGCCTGACCCCGGACCCGTCGGCCGAGTGCACGGAAGGCGAGGCGCGGCCCGGCGGCGTGCGACTTCGTGGGCCAGGTGCCTCATCCTGGTACACGGGTGGACGTTGGATTGCTGAATCTGCGATTTTCGTGGGCTCGATACTTCGACGCGCACACCCCGGAGGAGCACGAACCATGGCGAGCACGATCGAGAAGTCGGTCAACATCCAGAAGGCGATCAATGCCGCCGTCCAGGGGGAGGCCAAGGCTGGCCGCCCGGGAACGCTGGCGCGCGCGCTGCCCGCGGATCTCCCCGAGAAGATCAAGATCGGCCACCTGACCGCGACCAAGCTCGCGCAGACCAGCGACGTGGTCCGCTACGAGGTCTTCATCAAGGGCAAGCCGACCTTCATCGACGTGATGACCAAGTTGAACCCCGGCACCACGCTGCCCGCGCCCGAAGGCTTCCTGAAGGGCCGCCAGGGCGTGGTGCTCGCCGACCGCGACGGCGTGCTCAACAAGGCGAACGCGTTCCTGAACAAGGGCGCCGACGTCAAGGCCGACACGATGATCCCGGACGCGCTCGCGGGTGCGGCGGCGCTCGACCAGGCGGGGGTCGGCCTGGTGGTGGTGACCAATCAGGGCGGCTACCAGATCGGCAAGATGCCTTTCGACGAGATGCTCGCGGTCAACGTGCGCGTGGCGCAGCAGCTCGCCGACGCCGGGGGCCACGTCGACGGCATCGTCATCTGTCCGTTCAACGAGGCGCTGAAGTCTCCCGGTGCGAACGACGTCGACGCGCGCAAGCCGTCGCCCGGCATGCCGCTGCACGCCGCGCAGATGGCGAAGTCCGTCGGGGTCCCGGTGCTGGGCATGGCGGGCGATCAGCGCACCGATGGCGCCGCGGCCCAGGGCGCCGGCCTGCCGTTCTTCGCGCTCACCGACCCCACCTTCGGCCGCTGGGACGCGGAGCTGGCGTCGGCGACCAAGAAGGGCGAGACGCTGCCCACGCTCGCCCAGGATGGGCTGGTCGAGGTCGGCTCGCTCGCCGAGGTCGCGAGCGCCGTGGCCACCGCGCGCACCCAGGCCACCAAGAGCGCCACCGGCTTTTCCACCACCCCGGCGGTGAACGCCGGAGCGCCCAAGACCGCGGAGGCCATGGCCACCGGCATCGCCCAGACCCTGCGCTCGACCGAGGAGGCGAAGGATCTGCCCGCGGCCTGGCTCGACAAGGCGGCCAAGGCGATGGCGGCGCTCAACACCGAGGAGCCCCAGAGCTACGAGTACCGGCTGGTGCTCGACAGCAAGTCCGCGGGGAACGTGGCCAAGGCGCTGGATTCGGCGACCGGCAAGGACTCGAAGTTCTCCGCCGGTGCCGAGCTCTTGATGGTCTCGGTCCACTCCTACGACGAGTGGTCCGCCGACTTCGCGGCGCTCGACGTGGCGAGCGGAAAGAGCCGGCCGCTGGGCTCGCTGGAGCTCGACGACCTCCAGACCGCTCTCGGGTGGGACAGCAACACCACCCCCAAGCAGCTCGAGCGCGCGGTGCTGGTGCCGATGCAGTCGGGCGAGTTCACCACCGGCTCCGATCTTGCCGGCTTCGAGAACATCGCCCGCTCCGGCCCCGTCGAGACCTGAGCGCCCCACCGCGGTTTGCGCACCCCGGCGTGCGCCGGTGTCCCTGGCGGCATGAACGCCACGCGTCTGCTCGTCGTTTCAGTCCTGGGTGCATCGCTCGCCGTCTTCTCGTGCGGGCCAGGTTCCAGTGGCGGCTCCGGCGGCGGCGACGGTGCGTCGGGCGGCGGCGCGGCCTCGTCCGGCGGCAACGCGGCGTCGGGCGGCGGGAGCGCGAGCAGCTGCTCGACCCGGTGCCTGGCCAAGGCGAACAGCTGTGGCGCGAGCACCTCGATGGCGCAGTCCACCTGCACCAGCGTCTGCGGCCGCTCGCCGACCGAGGCGCAGATGCAGTGCCTCGAGGCGCTCGACTGCGTGAAGGTGGAGTCTCCCGACTCGTGCTTCACCGGCGGCAGCGGCGGTGGCTCCGGCAGCAGCGGTGGCGGCAGCGCGTCGAGCGGCGGCGGCACGTCGTCGAGCGGCGGCGGCGCCTCGGGCGGCGGCACCGGGACCAACCCCTGCGCGATTCCGGTGGAGAACCTGAAGACCACGTTCCCGTACGTGTCGCTGTCTCCGCCGACGGTGGTCAACGTGCTGGGGTACCCCAACCCGGGCTGCCTCCACAGCACCTCGGGTGGCCCGACCTACAAGGGCTACACGTACGCCAGCATCCTGAACGTCATCGAGGCGTCGAGCCCGCTCACCACGGACAGCACCACCGCGGGCTACCGCACGCTCCAGGTGCGGCTGAAGCAGCGCGCGCCGAGCTCCGGAGAGGTGTCGGCGCTGAGCTCCACCACGGGCGTGCCGGCGGCGAAGCTCTCCCAGCCGGAGACGCTGCGCAGCACGCAGGATGCGCTGGTGGTGACCGGCTACACGGTGCCCGCCGGTGCGACGCTGAGCTGGTTCCTCCCCACGAGCAGCGGCAGTGAGGGCTGGTTCCAGCTCTTCGGCGACACCTCGAAGGTGAATCTGGACACGGTGCTCGCCGGGCTGCGCGGCAACAACGTCACCATCACCGCCAAGGTCGGTCAGTTCAGCGGGAGCGACGTGCACACGTACACGTTCAAGCTGACGTCGAACTCGGTGCAGATCACCCAGATCGTCAACTGACGTTCCCCGGGGCACGTCGCCCGTGATGCAACGAATGCCTCCAGGCCAGGTCTGGAGGACATGGACACGTTCAAGGCATCCCGAGTGGTGGTGGTGGTCTTCTCGACGCTGTGGTTCGCGTGCGGCCCCGGCGCCGGCGCCAGCGCAGGCGGGGGAGACGCGAACGCCAGTGGAGGTGGCGACGGAAGCGCCGAGGCCGGCGGAGGCTCCGCTGCACCGGGAGGCGGCTCCGAGGCGGCGGGAGGAGGCTCCGCGGAGGCGGGAGGCGGCTCCGCGGCGGCGGGAGGCGGCTCTGCGGCGGCCGGAGGCGGGGCGCCTCTCGACTGCTGGACTCGCTGCCTGGCCAAGGCGAGCAGCTGTGGCGCCAGCGCGGCGATGGCGCAGGCCCCGTGCACCAGCGTCTGCGGTCGCTCTCCGACCGAGGTGCAGATGCGATGCCTCGAGGCGCTCGACTGCGTGAAGGTGACGTCTCCCGACTCGTGCTTCGGCAGTGGCTCCGGTGGCGGCACCGGCAGCAGCGGCGGTGGGACGTCGTCGGGCGGCGGTGGGACGTCGTCGGGCGGCGGTGGGACGTCGTCGAGCGGCGGCGGGACGTCGTCCGGCGGAGGGACCGGGACCAACCCCTGCGCGATTCCGGTGGAGAACCTGAAGACCGCGTTCCCGTACGTGTCGCTGTCTCCGCCGACGGTGGTCAACGTGCTGGGGTACCCCAACCCGGGCTGTCTCCACAGCACCTCGGGCGGCCCGACCTACAAGGGCTACACGTCGGCCACCATCCTCGACGTCATCGAGGCGTCGAGCCCGCTCATCAAGGACAACATCACCGCGGGCTTCCGCACGCTCCAGGTGCGCCTGAGGCAGCGGGCGCCGACGGCCGGCGAGGTGTCGACGCTGAGCTCCACCACGGGCGTGCCGGCGGCGAAGCTCGGCCAGCCGGAAGCGCTGCGCAGCACGCAGGATGCGCTGGTGGTGACGGGCTACACGGTGCCCGCTGGCGCGACGCTGAGCTGGTTCCTCCCCAGCAGCACCAGCGGTGAAGGCTGGTTCCAGCTGTTCGGCGAGGTGTCCAAGGTCAACCTGGACGGCGTGCTGGCTGGCCTGCGTGGGAACGACGTCACCATCACCGCGAAGGTCGGTCAGTTCAGCGGCAACAGCGTGCACACGTACACGTTCAAGCTGACGTCGACCTCGGTGCAGATCACCAAGATCGTCAACTGAGGCCCGACGTCACCGCCCGGGGCCGAGCAAGAACCTGAAGGCTCCGGGCAGTCGCTGCCGCCAGTACGTCTCGTTGTGCGCCGCGCCCTGCTGCACCACGAAGGACAGGGTGGCGCCGTCCTGGTACCCGAGCGTGCGGTACGCCGCCGCGAGGGCGGTGGTGTCGGCCTGGCCGTC
This sequence comes from Myxococcaceae bacterium, assembly GCA_019694595.1. Lineage (GTDB taxonomy): Bacteria > Myxococcota > Myxococcia > Myxococcales > Myxococcaceae > JAIBBQ01. The sequence goes on along the minus strand of JAIBBQ010000064.1, from coordinate 11,392 downwards.
GTCCACCGTGCCGCAGTCCAAGTAGACCGCGAGCGGGCGCGCGGGCGCGGGGCGGGTGGCCGCCACGGTGGTGAGCAGCACTCGCCCGTCCCACCAGGTCGACGGGCTCAGCGCCCCCACGCGGCCGAAGGTCTCGGGCTGCGTCACGCCGGCGTGGGCGCTGATGAGCCCGCCGAGCGACGAGCCGGCGATCACGGTGTCGGCGCGCCCCGGGAGCGTGGGCAGCTCGGCGTCGACCTTGGCCTTCAGCTCCTCGACCAGGAAGCGCAGGTACCGGTCGCCCTTGCCGCTGCCGGGGTAGCTGGCGCTGGCGGTGGGGGTGTACTCGCCGATGCGGTCGGCGGTGTTCTCGGGGCCGACCACGATGGCCTCGCGAATGGTGCCGTCTTCCGCGCCCTGGTCGAGCGCGTCCTGCACCAGCCACGGGTTGTTGCCGTAGGCGGTCTGCGGGTCGAAGAGGTTCTGGCCGTCGTGCATGTAGACGACGGGGAACCGGGCGCGCGCGTTCTCCGCCGCGGTGGGCGGCAGGTACACCCAGACGCCGCGGGTGTTGCCGAGCACGGTGGAGCTGACTGCGGGCCAGCGGCGGCTCCAGGTGCCCTTCTGGGTGACGAAGTGCGGGTAGACCTCGAGCGTGGCGCCGGGGGCGACCGTGTAGTTGGGGCCGCGCGACCAGGTCGCGTCGTCGAGGAGCGGCTTGAGCTCCAGCGGAGCGTCGAGCGCGGTGGTGCTGAAGGTGAAGGTGTCCTCGGCGCCCGCGACGAGCGCGACGCCGGCGTTCCAGCTCAGCGGGGGGCGAGAGCCGCGCAGGGTGAGCGTGTGGGTTCCCGGGGGGTAATGGATGCGCACCGTGGTGACGGTGCCGGCGTCGGCGCGGCCTCCGCCTGATCCACCGCCGAGGGCGCCGCCGGCAGCTCCGCCGCCGCTGGAAGTGGCGGTGCCTCCGCCCGCGGCTCCAGCGCCGCCGCCCGACCCGCTCGCGCCGGGCGTGGTGGTGCACGCGAGCAGCGCGGCGGCGCAGGCCGCGAGGAGGTGACGGGGCAGGGGAAGACGGGCGAGCGACACGGGCCCGAGCGGTATCGCACCGCTTGGGCCCCGGGTCACGCGGGCGAGCCGGTGTTACCCGGCGCGGCGCACGGTGGCCGCGACCACGAAGCCGGTGGTCTGCCGCTCGATGCGCACCACTTCGATCTCGGTCTGGGGCCCGCTGCCGTCACCGGGGGTCACGTACATCTGGGCGCCCAGCGCGGGCTCCATCGGCGCGTGAAACGCGAGGCCGTGCTCGGAGGCGTCGAGGCCGCGGGCGCGGAAGCCGATGCCGCTCTCGATGTCCATCACCTCGAGGGGGCGCTCGCTGGCGGAGCGGCTGGTGCGGCGCAGGTCGATGCGGATCATCTTGGGGCTCCTCGGGTGGTGCGCTTCAGGGTGGAACAGGGATGGTACGGGCGAGGACCGCTCGGTCAAGAAAGCGGGGCGCTGCCGCGTGGCCGACCGCGTCGCGATTGCCTAGGGTGCCGGCGCATGCACGCACTTCTCCCGCTCGTCGCGCTCCTCACCGCCGGCCCCGAGCCGCTGACGTCGATCAAGGTGACCGGCCAGGTGACCTTCGAAGGCAAGCTCGCGGTGGGCTGCCTGGAAGCCAACCCCAAGACGCACGCCGGCTGGCAGTTCCGCGGCAGCACCCAGGGGCGCACCGCGTCCGGCGCGTACCTCACGCTCAACTTCCGCAACGCGGGCCCCAAGACCGCGGGCGTCCAGGCGCTGACCCCGGGCACCGCGTCGACGTCGATCGAGTACTCGCCGCGCGACGGTGCGCCGTCGACCAGTTACTTCGGCATTCCCGACAAGGTGAAGGTCACGCTCTCGGCGGACTTCAAGACCGCCACCGTCGAAGGGCCCTTCTCCAGCGCGACGAGCGACGACCCTGCGGTGACGGTGAAGGCCACGGTCACCTGTCAGTAGCTACGGCGTCCAGCCCTTCGAGGGCCCGGTGGTGAAGGTCTCGCGCGCCTTCACGGTCTGCACTTCCTGGGTGACCGGGTTGGTGAAGGTGATCACCGCGCGCACCGCGGTGCCCGCGGGGAGCTTGGACAGCGCCGCCGACGCCGCCTCGTCGCGGAAGCCGTTGTCGTGCATGCGCTTCGGCGAAGCGGTGGCGACGAGCTTGCCGGTCGCGTCGTCGTAGAAGCTCACCGTGGAATGGAGCGGCCGGTTGTTGAGCTCGGGCTTGGAGAAGCCGAAGCGGATCAGCTGCTGGCTCGGCACGAAGGACGCCCCGAAGGTGGTGTCCTTGGCGGCGCTGCCGTAGCCGAGCGAGCCGCGCCGGTGGAGCTCGGTGTGGATCTGATCCGGGATGCGCAGCAGCGTCATCTGGGCCGGCGTGCGGCCCCACGGATCCGGGCGAGACGCGACGGTGGTGGGCAAGGAACGGCTGCGGGTCGGGATCGGAGGGGCGGAGGCCATGTGGGCTCGTTGTTCAAGGCCTGCGCCACACCTCCGGGTGAACAAGATTGATGGGTTGGGCGACGGAGACCGTCACGTCGGAGGCGACGGTGGAACCGACCGCGCGACCGGCGTGGTCGACTGCGACTTCAGGCATTCCCCGAGGTGCGACTTTTCAGCCGCGCCGTGCACTCCGGCATTGCACAAACACCCGTAGGAACGGGTTTCTCGATTTGCGAGAATTCGCGGACTCTCTCCAGACGCACGAAAGGAAGTGCCCCATGCCCGGTCGCATCTATCCCGACGGAATGAGCCCTGCCGCCATCAAGCGTGAGCAGGAGCGCCAGCGTGCGCACGACACCGCTGCCGCCGCGACGCCGATCGCCCAGTCGAAGGAGCTCGCGAAGTCGGGCGCGCTCACCGAGGCGCTGAAGAAGTACGCCGACCCGAAGGCCATGCTGGGTGACGGCAAGACGCCGATGACCCGCGCCGCGGTCAACGAGTTCGCCGACAAGCTCGTCATCCTCGCGCCGCGCCTCGGGCTCGACGCGACGGCCATCAAGAACGCCGCGCTCAACTTCCAGGAAGGCTCGACCCAGCTGCCGCCGGTGCTGGTGGAAGCCACCAAGGCGCTGCAGACGTCGATGTTCGGCGAGATGAAGGCGGACACGTCTCCCGAGGCCCAGGCGGTGCGCCAGCAGGTGAGCGACGCGTTCGGCGGCCGCTCGTTCGACAGCCTGACCAAGGCCGACGGCATCGCCGGCCCGTGCACGCTGAGCTGCCTCGACTACATGATCGGCAAGGCGGACAAGGCGACCAGCGCGCCGACCGTCGGCCCGGTGCAGGACGGGATGGACGCGCCCACCACCTCGGCGCCGGGCGCGACGCCGCCGTCGCCCGCCGGTCAGACCACCGACCAGGCGTTCCAGGCCAAGCTCGCCACGCTCAACACCGTCCCCGCGCTCGACGCGGAGATCAAGCGCACCGAAGGCCTGGTGGCCTCGATGCGCGGCCAGGTGCCGGCGAAGGCGCTGGAGCAGTTCACCGGGCAGATCGACCAGCTCAAGGCCAAGCGTGAAGCGGTGCAGAACGGCATCGGCGGCTTCGACGTCGGCTCGGCCAAGTTCAACTACTCGGCCGATGGGATCAGGACCGACATCAGCGGCAAGCTGGCGAACGGCGCCTCGGTGACCATCCACTTCGACGCCTCGAAGGATGCGTTCACCATCACCGGGAACAACGGCAGCCAGGGTGGCACCGCGCCGCTGACCAACGAGCAGCTCGCGCAGCTCCAGAAGAGCTTCGCGGCCTCGGGCACGTCCGACGGCAAGGCCTTCGGCATGCTGATCAAGGACCACCTGGAGTTCGCCCGGGTGAACGACTCCATCGACAAGAACAAGGGCATCCCCACCTTCACGCCCGACGCGGGTGAGGCGGCCATCGCGCCGTCGGCCGACAAGACCAAGGTCACCGCCAACGGCAAGTTCGCCGACGGGACCCCGGTGGCGATCTCCTACGACGCCAACTCCGACGTGTTCACCATCAAGGGCACCAACGGGCAGCGCGAGCTCAACGAGCCCGAGCTCATCGCGCTGCTGGGGCAGTTCCAGAACTCCCGCACGCCGGACGCGGCCGGGTTCGCCCAGCTGATCCAGAACCACCTCGCGACCAACGCGTAGCGCCTCGCGCGCCGCGCGCGCGGTTCGAAGCTCCGGCCGGCAGCTCCTGTGTCGAGGGGCGCTGACCGGAGCTTCGGCGTTTCGGGAGCAGCGCTCAGGGGAGGTCGAGCCGGCTGGTGGCCGCGGTGCCGGTGCCGCTGAGGACGAGCCCCACCACCACGTCGCGCGTGGCGGCCCAGCCCGCGGGGGCGTTGGCGAGGAGATCGAGCGACACCGGGGCACCGCTGCCGGTCGCGCAGCCGCTGCCGCAGAAGTCGGACGGCACCTCGGTGTACGCACCGGTCTTGGGCCATTCGAGCCGGCCCCACGGCGCGGCGGCGGTCGGCCAGCGCTGGTCGCGGAAGAACACGCTCTTGACCGGCTGGTGGGCGGCGTCGAGGTAGTCGACGCGGAGCCCGGCGACGGTGATGGCGCCGTTCACCGCGCCGCGGGAAATGAACCGCGTCGAGAAGGCGAGGGTGTCGCCCATGTTCCTGAGCGTGAGCTTCACCAGGGCATCGCCTCCGCTGGCCACCGCGGCGACCAGGGCGCCGGTGCGCGGGTCGAAGTGGCCGAGGCTCGAAGGAACCGCCGCGGTGCCGTCGCGCTTCACCAGCGGTGCCCAGCGCACGAAGTGATCGGCGAAGGTGGACGAGCCGTAGGCGGGGGGCGAGCCGGCGAGCACCATCAGCACCTCGCCGGGCGCGAGGGTGATGGGCGCGGTCCGGTGCTCGGTGGAGGCGATGACGGCGGGGGCGATGGCGTCGGCCCAGCAGGTGACGTCGTGGTTCAAGTCCATCACGTCGGCGGTGCCCGGACAGTTCGCGTCGCGGATCGCCTTGCCGAACTTCTTCACCGAGAGCGTCTTGCCCACCATCGACGCAGGCAGGTGGGTCAGCGCGAGGGGGAAGGTGCGGCTGAGGGCCCCTTCGTTCCAGGCGATGATGCGCACCTGGTCGTCGTCGCCCGACGCGAGCATGGGCACGGTGGCGAAGCCGGTCGCGGCCGGGCGGCGCAGCTCGCTCATCGCGCCGAGGAAGAGGATCGGCACCTGGGTCCACGGGTAGGACGACGCCCCGCTGGTGGCGTCGCGGTCGCGCAGCACCTTCTCGCGCAACAAGACGGCCGAGGTGTCGGGGTTCTCCACCGTGTCCCAGAGCCAGTGGAGCGCCTGCACCGACTGCGGTCCGTCGTAGCGCTCGTCGAAGCGGTTCACCGCCGCGGTGCAGCCGTCGCCCGCGCGTGAGTTCACGCAGTAGTCCCACTCGTTGAAGAGCACCGGGGTGAACGCGAAGTCGGTGCCCAGGGCCACCCGCGCGTTCTTCACGATGTTGTCGTTCCACTGCGCCGAGTAGTTCTGGATGGTGAAGGCGTCGAGCGGGATGTCGACCGTCGGGTTGTTGGCCCGCTTGGTGCGCAGCCCGTCGAGGAACCATTTGTACCGGGAGCCGTCGTGCGGCGTGCTGTCGCCGTCGTTGGCGTTGAGCTGTGCCCCGGCGACCGGGCAGCGCTGCCAGCGGCACTGGGCCGAGAGTGCGCTCGCCACCTGCCAGTAGAAGGTGACGTAGCGGTCGATGGAGTCGGCGGCGTTGAGGCTCTCGTCGATGGTGTGGCTGGGCTCCTGCCAGAAGGCGAACACCGTGGGCGTGGCGTACCCGAGCGCGTCGGGCAGGGTGCCGAACGCGTGGGCGAGGGCGGGGAAGTCGGCCACCTTGGGCAGCGGGTACCAGTTGCCGCCGGTGGTGGGCGTGCCGGTGAGGGTGAAGAGGCCGTTGAAGGAGGTGGAGCTGCCGGTGAACGCGGTGCCCGGGGTGCCCGCGAGCTGGAGGAAGTTCACCAGGCCCAGCGCCGCCGCCTCGTCTCGCAGCGCCACCAGGTCGGGGTCGCTCGGTGAGCGGGCCTCGATGGTGCCGGCGTTGTCGCGGAAGAGGCCCTGGGTGTAGCCCGGCTGCCAGAGGGTGGAGTTCTGGGCCTCGAGCTGCGCGGGCGAGGTGTCTCCGCGGTACTCGTCGTAGTGGTCCTGGTAGCCCATGACGTTGGTCATCGTCTTCGGCTCGACCAAGCCGGAGATCATCGGTGCGCGGTACTTCGCGCTGCGCCGCATGGTCCAGTCGTCGAGGTTCCCGTCGTTGCTGGCGCTGTCCCAGAAGCTGTTGAAGCCGATCTTGTTCACCAGGGGAGGGAAGGAAGCGCTGGTAGGAGAGAAGTCGATCACCACCCCTCCGTCGGGCGGCCCGGGGTCGACGGTGCCGGAGTCGGTGAGGCCGGAGTCGGTGAGGCCGGAGTCGGTGAGGCCGGAGTCGGCGAGGCCGGAGTCGGTGAGGCCGGAGTCGGTGAGGCCGGAGTCGGTGAGGCCCGCGTCGGCGGTGCCGGAGTCGGTGAGGCCGGAATCGGTGAGGCCCGCGTCGGCGGTGCCTGCGTCGGCGAGGCCGGAGTCGGTGAGGCCCGCGTCGAGCGCCGGGGCCGGGGCGGGGGCGCAGCGGACCGCCGCCGCGAGGAGCACCATCGGCAACCCGGCCCTGCACGCTCGACCCATGGAAGATGGTCAGTCTGGGCGCGAGTCCGGCTCGGGACCAAACTGTCAGGCCAGGAGACGGTGTCTCCTGCGAGCGGACGCCAGGACGCCCGCCGGCCTGCGTTCCGTCACTCCCGGGTGACGATCCCCTCCATCGCACGCACATGGAGGGGCTCCACCCACCTCGGCGGCGTTGCGCCGGGTGCTGGTCCGGCTGACAATCAGGCGCTCTTCCAGTGACCGGCCGTCTTTTCCGGAAGGTGGTGTCCGTGATCCGCCGCAGCGCGCTCCTCACGTCGATGCTGGTGCTCGTCTCGTCGAGCGCGTTGGCGCAGGCGCTCACCTGCGTGGCGCCTCCCGCGCTGCCGGTCGAGCGCTCGCTGCGCCAGCTGTACCTGGACCTGCTCGGCCGCCCGCCCACGCTCGCCGAGTACCGGGCCGCCCAGGCCAAGGGCCACGTCGACGCCGCCGACGTCGCCGAGCTGATGGGCCGCGAGGAGTTCTACGCGCGGATGAAGGAGTACCACCGGGCGCTCCTGCGCTCGAACATCACCGCGTCGCTGCCGGTGACCAACGACATGCGGCTGAACTCGAGCACCGACGGCGCGATGCCGTTCGAGACGCGCGGCAACCCGAGCTCGGTCACCCGCGGCCGCGTGGGCCTGGGGTGCGACCACTTCATCGCCCAGGACGACTGCCAGAACCCGGCGACGCAGCAGGACCCGCACGCCGAAGGCCCGGCGAGCGCCAAGCAGTGCCGCGACGCCAACGGCGTGCCGCTGCCGGTGAGCTTCGACTACGACCCCGCGACGTACCTCTGCACGCCGCTCACCGGCGCCACCAGCTGCCCCGACGCGGTGACCAAGGGGCTCCTGCCGGACAAGTACCTCTACTTCTGCGACATGCGGCGCACCGGCGCGAACCTGGTGCCCAACAAGTGCCTGCCGGACCCCACCAAGCCGACCACCATGGCGCTCACCCAGGAAGTGGTGGACGGGGCGGGCCGCGTCGTGTCCTTCGTCAACCCCACGCCGTCGCCCACCGCCGCGTTCAACCAGCTCGACCGCTGCACGCTCACCATGGCGCCGCGCAACGGGGTGCGGGGCACCTACGCGGTGCAGCGCGGCTGCTTCCAGCGCGAAGGCTGGGTGAAGGCGCCGGCGCCGTTCTGGGACACCTCGGGCGCGACGGAGATCACCGCCTGCGCCATCGAGGCCCAGGACCGGCCGGTGAACCCGGCGACCATGGCGACCTGCGACGGCGCGGGCTTCCTCACCGACCGCAGCTGCGGCTGCGGCGCCCGGTTCCGCCGCTGCGAGGCGGGCGACGGCTCGGTGCTGAACGCGCGCATCGCCGCCTTCAACGAGGAGCCGCTGCTCATCGCCGACTCGGTGCTGCGGCGCGACGAGGACTACTTCAACCTCCTCACCACCCGGCGCAGCTTCGTCAACGGCGTGCTGAGCGCCTTCTACCAGCAGGACCAGGGCGCGGGCCTGTGGTCGGTGAGCACGCCGCTCGCGCGCGCCAACATTCCCGCGGTGCCGTACACCACCGACCCCAAGACCTTCGTGGAGTACGTGCGCGGCGACAACGCCTCGGGCGTGCTCACCACGCCCGCCTGGCTCTACCGCTTCCCCACGCAGCGCTCGCGGGTGAACCAGTTCTACAACGCGTTCCTCTGCAAGGCCTTCACGGTGCCCGCGGGCGTGGTGGCGCCGGACCCGACCGACAGCTGCAACCGCGAGAACAACCTCGCCCAGCGCTGCGGCTGCAAGTACTGCCACGCGACCATCGAGCCGACCGGCGCGCACTGGGGCCGCTACGGCGAGCGCAACGCCCAGTACCTGGACCCGGCGGTCTTCCCCAAGCTCGACGCGAAGTGCCGCGACTGCGCGCTGTCGGGCAACACCATCTGCGACTTCGAGTGCTCGAACTACGTGATGCAGGCCTACGACGGCGACGGCGCCAAGTCGCTCGGGCTCCTCAAGACGTACCTGTACCGGACCGACGAGGAGGCGCCGAACATCGAAGGCGGCCCGCGCAAGCTGGTGGAGCGCATGCTGCAGACCGGCGACCTCGAGCGCTGCGCGGTGAAGAACGTGTGGAAGGAGTTCCTCGGCCGCCCGATGAGCGCGCAGGAAGAGCAGATGTACCTCGACCAGATGGTGCAGTCGTTCGTCGACGAGAAGCACAACTTCAAGAAGCTCATCGAGGCGGTGGTGACCAGCGACGCCTACCGGAGGATCGACTGATGCGCGCGACCCTCCTCGCCGCGGCGGCGCTGTCCCTGGCCGCCTGCACGCAGAAGCCGGTGGACCCCGGGCTCCCTGCGCCCACGCCGGCGCAGCTGGACCCGGTGCCAGTGAACCACCCGAGCATCGACCCGCTGCCCGACCCCGAAGCCCAGGGCGGCCACATCGGCCGCGCCCCGCGGCGCATCTCGGTGGCGCAGCTCAAGGCCAGCATCCTCACCACCACCGGGCGGCAGTGGTCGCAGATCGACACCCTGGCGCCGTCGCTGGGCAAGGCCGACTTCGCGCTGGTGAACGCGGAGAGCACCGAGGCCAACCTGGTGTTCGCCAAGTTCCTCGAGGACGGGGCGCGCGAGGTGTGCCTCGCGGCCGCGGCGGCGGACCTCACCCAGACCGACCAGGCGCAGCGCGTGCTCTCGCCCGAGGTGCCGGTGAGCATCACCGACCTCACCAAGATCGACGCCGCCACCGCGAAGAAGAACCTGGTGACGCTGTCCACCCGCTTCTGGGGCCAGCCACTGTCGGGCGCGGAGCTCGACACCTGGGCGGCGACCTTCGCCACCCTGGCCACGCGCGCCCAGGCCGCCGGGCAGAAGCGCCAGGCGTTCGGCGCCATCTGCGTGGCGCTGATGACCGACCCTCGCTTCTTCACCTACTGACGAGCTCGACCATGCGCGACCCACAGGGTTTCAGCCGGCGTCACCTGCTCCGCGCGGCCTCCGGCTTCGCCGGCGGCGCCTTGCTCGGCGGCCTGCCGTTCCGGACCTTCGCGCAGCAGGCGGCGCTGGCCCCGGCCGACCGCTGCTTCGTCTTCGTCTACTTCGCCGGCGGCTGGGACATGCTGCTGTCGCTCGACCCCCGCGACCCGGCGGTCTTCACCCCGGAGCGGGTGGCGGAGACGCGCATCCTCCCCGGGTACTCGCTCCTGGCGACCGACCCCAGCTTCCCCACCACGGTGGTGACGCCCAACCAGCGGCCGGGCGGGCCGGTGCCGGCGATCCAGTTCGGGCCGGCGATCGGCCGCATGGCCGACCACTACGACCAGATGTGCGTGGTGCGCGGCATCAACATGAACACCGTCGCCCACGAGGTGGGCTACCGCTACTTCCTCACCGGCAAGGAGCCCAACGGCTCGGCGGCGCGCGGCTCGTCGACGGCCACGGAGATCGTCGGCCAGATGCACCCCGCGGTGCCGGTGCCGTCCATCGCCTACGGCATCGAGACGTACAACGACCGCTACCCGGGCGCGGCCAACGCGCTGCGCGTCTCGCGCGCGGCCGACCTGCTGCTCACGCTCTCGCCGAGCCCCACGCCGCTCGACTCGGAGATCGAGAAGCAGCTCGTCGACCTCCGCGGCAAGACGGTGACGTGCGAGGCGCAGGCCTACGACTCGCGCGGGCTGGTCGGGCAGTACCGCGACGCGCGCAGCCAGATGACCCAGGTGCTGGGCAACCAGCTCCACAAGTCCTTCTCGCTCGACTTCAACGCCATGGACCCGCAGGCGCTCAACGACGAGCGGGCGGCGATTCGCTCCCAGTACAACCTGCCGGCGACCGGCTCGGTGAACATGGACTCCGCGGCGGGCCGGGCGGCGATGATCGGCATCGCGCTCAAGAAGGGCATCAGCCAGTGCGTGTCGATGAACCTGGTGGGCGGGCTCGACACCCACTTCGGCACCCAGGTCTCGCACGCCACCACCCAGCGCACCGGGTGGAACGCGCTCGCCGACCTGGTCGACGACCTGCGCAAGAGCGCGCACCCCGGCGGGGGCACCTTCATCGACCACACCACCATCATGGTGTTCAGCGAGTTCGCCCGCACTCCGCTCATCAACGGCACCGGCGGCCGCGACCACCACATCTGCTCGGCGGCGGCGCTCATCGGCGCGGGCCTCAAGCACAACCTCGCGTTCGGCGCGGCGGGCGACATCAACATGGCGGCCGGCCTCGTCGACCGCACCACCGGCAGACCGGACCCCAAGGGGCTGCAGATCCTCCCCGAGGACCTCATCGCCACGGTGCTGGCGTCCGCCAAGCTCGACTACGCCATCACCCGCACCGAGCCGCTCAAGGCGATCCTCTCCGGGTGATGATCCGATCGAGGGTGGTGGGGGCGCTGGCCGTGGCCGCGCTCGTCGGCTGTGGCGCGCAGGGAACCGTCGAAGGGAAGAACCCCTTCACCGCGACGCCCTTCACCGCGGTGGTGACCGCGAGCAGCGCGGCGGCGCTGGCGGCCACGCCGGCCTTCGCCGACGAGCGGGGCGGCGGGCTCTTCGTCGACCCCAGCGGTGCGGTGGTGCGGCTGCGCGCCGACGGCAGCACCGCGGCGCTGGAAGCGCACCCCGGCAACCCCGGCCCCACCGGCAAGGCGCTGCGCGTCTTCCCGCTGGGTGGCGGCAGCGCGCTGGTGGCGGCGGAGCAGGGCGGCTTCCTCGCCGAGTCGGGCTGGCTCATCGCTCCGGCCTGGCGCGACGCGCTCGACGGGCCGGGCCTGCACTTCGTGGCCGCCTCGCCCAGCGGCCCCAC
>JAIBBQ010000299.1 GCA_019694595.1 Myxococcaceae bacterium | reverse complement strand
GCGGGTGGCGGCGCAGCGGGTGGCGGTGCCGCGGGCGGTGGCGCCTCGTGCGATGGCGGCTTCCGCGTGGTGAGCGTCGCCAACGTGACCGGCGGCACCATCTTCGAGGCAGTGGGCTACGGGAACGCCGACGCCGTGTGGCTGGGAGGTCACTCCAACGCCTCCGAGCTGCGCGTGCTGACCGACGCCGGGTTCGTCGAGCGCGCGGGCCCTCCGTGTGGCGGCCGCGTCTTCTCGGGGTGGGCGCGCAGCGATGGCGTCTTCTACGTGGCGGGTGACGGCTTCGGGCTCAAGGGCCTCGTGCCGGGGACCGCCGACTGCAACGCCCTCGCGCCGTCGGCCTTCACCGCCTACGGCATGGACGGTCTCTCCCTGAACCCGTCGACGACCTTGCTCGCGCTGGTTGGGAGGGAGTTCCAGGGCCCGCAGCCCAAGGGCGCGCGTGCCCAGCTCATCGAGAGCACCTTCCTCGCCGGCAATCCCAAGGAGGTGACCGCCGACGTGTCCTCGCTCGCCGACGAGCTGTGGGACGTCGCGGTCCAGCCCGGCGCCTCGAAGCGCTTCTTCGCCGTCGGCATGCTCTCGGGCCAGGAGCAGCTGCTGTCGTCGCTCCCGGATGCGGGCTGGCAGAAGGCGAGCGGCTTCAACTCCCGGCCCGGCGTCCTCAGCGCGGTGGCCTTTCGCTCGGCGACCGAAGGGTACGCCGCGGGCAGCGCCACGCTGTACCGCTTCGACGGCACCAACTGGAACGCCCAGGTGGGAGCGCTCCCCTTCGAGGTGTTCGGACTGGCGGTGGTCGGGCCCTCCGACGTCTACGCGGTGGGCGCTGGCGAGGGCATCGCGCGGTGGAACGGCAGCTGGCAGGTGCTGCGCGCGCCGTCGGGCTCGGCTTACCTCAACCGCATCCGCGGCCCGTCGGCCTGCGAGCTGTTCACCAGCGGCTCCGGCGGCACGTACACCAGCCGCCCCTGAACGCCGCTACTGCTGCACCGACAGGAACTTGCCCTGGGCAGGGGCCAGGCCCGCCTCCGCCGAGTACGCGAGCTTGCCACCGACCCAGGTCTGCTCGACGACACCCTGCAGGGTGCGGCCCGCCCAGGGGGTCACCTTGTGCCGGTGGTGCAACGCCTCACCCTTCACCACGAAGCTCTTCTCTTCGTCCCAGATGACCACGTCGGCGTCGAAGCCGGGGGCGAGCTTGCCCTTGCGGCGCTGGAGCCCTGCGAGCTGCGCCGGCCCTTCGGAATTCCACCTCCACACCTGCGCCACGCCGTGGCCGCGCGCGCGCGCCATCGTCCACAGCGCCGAGAGCCCGAGCTGGAGCGACGCGATGCCGCCCCACGCCCCGACGAAGTCACCGGTGTCCGGCTTCTTGAGCGCCGGGGTGCAGGGCGAGTGGTCGGACACCACCTGGGTCAGCACGCCGCGCTCGAGCCCCTTCCACAGCTGTTCGCGGTTGGCGGCATCGCGAATGGGGGGCGCGCACTTGTAGTGGGTGGCCCCGTCGGGAATGTCGCCGTCGTGGAACCCCAGGTAGTGCAGGCACGTCTCCGCGGAGATGGCCACGCCGTCGGCCTGCGCGCGGGCGATGAGCTCGACCGCCCCTCCGCTCGCCAGATGCACGATGTGCGCGCGCGCGCGGTACTTCTTCGCCAGCGCGATGACCATGGCGATGGCTTCGTCTTCGGCGCGCGCGGGCCGCGAGCGCAGGTAGGTGTCGTAGCGGCGAGGGTCGGCGCCTTCCACCGCGGCCTCGGCGACCTCCAGCGGACCGGGGGCCTCGGCGTGCACCAGCAGCGTGAGGCCGAGCTCCTTGAGCACCGGCAGCGCTTCCTCGAGGTCGTCCTTGCCGACGTGGGGAAACTCGTCGACGCCCGACGGGCAGAGGAAGCACTTGCAGCCCGGCACGCCGAAGCGCGCGAGGCCTTCGAGCTCGCCGACGTTCCCGGGAATCACGCCGCCCCAGAAGGCGACGTCGACGTGCAGCTGGGAGGCGAGCTCGATGCGCTTGGCCTCCGCCGCCGCCCGCGAAGTGGTGGCGGGAATGCAGTTGAGCGGCATGTCCACCAGGGTGGTGATGCCGCCGGCGGCCGCCGCCTCGGTCGCGGTGCGGAAGCCTTCCCACTCGGTGCGGCCGGGCTCGTTGATGTGGACGTGGCTGTCCACCACGCCCGGCGCCACCAGCTTGGTGCCCGCGTCGACCGTCTGGGTCCCCGTGCTGCCCTCGTACGGGGAGATGCGGGTGATGCGGCCGTTGTCGATGTGCAGCGCCGCCGGCCGCAGCTCGCCGTCGAGCAACACCCGCTGCCCGCGAATCACCAGCGCGCTCATCTCACTGTCCTTTCCGGAAGCCGCGCACGATGGCCACCAGGCCCTGCAGGACCTCGGGCTTGCTCGAGAGCGACGGGTTGGGGGGCATGAGCGGCGACTTCCCCACGGCCGCTCCACCTTCGAGAATCGTCTTCGCCAGCTGCTCGTCGGTGACGCTGGCCTGCCAGGCCTGGTCGCCGAAGGCGCGCGGCTTGGGGTTGAGCGCCGCGGCGACCGGCCCGTTGCCCAGGCCTTCGCTGCCATGGCACGGCACGCACACGGTGCCGAACATCGCCTTCGCCTCTTCGGCGGGCGAGGCGAAGGTGGGCGTGTCCTTGGGCGCTGCCGGCGACGGCGTGGGGGCGGCGAGCTGCGACGGCCCGGGGGCATGCACGTCGGCGCCCTGGGCGATCCACGCGCCGAGCAGGCCGCGCTCCTCGTCGGTGATGCCGGTGAGGTTGCCCAGCGGCATCGTCTTGGTCTGCACCGCGCGCACGAAGATGCGCTCGGCGTGGGCGCCGATGAGCTCGGGCGACTCCAGGCTCACGCCGGCCGGCGGCGCCTGGAACATGGGGTTCGTGGGCACCGCGGCGTGGCAGGTGACGCAGCGGGCGGTGACGATGGTCTGCACGGTGGCGAAGCTGACCGGCCCCGCAGCCCGGTAGCCGGCCATCGCCGCGGCCGAGGAGGCCGGCGACGGCACGGTGAGCACCACCACGCTGATCAGCGCCAGCACGGTGCCCGCGAGCATCAGCGGCGGCGTCTGGCCGCGGAAGTTCATCGTCGCCTTGAGGCCCACGCCGAAGACGAAGAGCAACCCCAGCACCGCCCAGCTCTGCGCGTGGCCGTAGAGCGACGGGAAGTGGTTGGACAGCATGGTGAACAGCACCGGCAGCGTCAGGTAGTGGTTGTGCGTGGAGCGCTGCTTCGCGCGCGCGCCGTAGCTCACGTCGACCGGCTGGCCGGCGGTGGTGGCGGCGATCATGTGCCGCTGCGCGGGGATGATGCGGAAGAAGACGTTGCTCGCCATCACCGTGCCCAGCATCGCGCCCACCTGCAGGAAGACGGCGCGGGCGGTGAACACCTGCGAGAGCCCGAAGGCGGTGCCCACCACCGCGACCAGGCCCACCACGCCGAACAGGCGCAGCGAGCCCACCAGCGGCGTGCGGCAGAGCACGTCGTAGACCGCGAGCGCGCCCAGCAGGAGGCCGAGCGACAGCCCCACCGCCTCGAGGTGCGACAGGCGCGAGCCGACGTCGGTGAGCATCGCCTGCCCGCCGAGGTAGTAGACGACCACCAGCAGCAGGAAGCCGCTGAGCCACGTGGTGTACGACTCCCACTTGAACCAGTAGAGGTGCGCCGGCATCTCTTCCGGGCGCAGCGACTTGCGCTTGATGACTTCGTAGAAGCCGCCGGAGTGGGTCATCCACAGCTCGCCCACCACCTCGCCTTCGCGCGGCTTCGACGGCTTCGACAGGTGACTGTCGAGCCACATGAAGAGGAACGAGTCGCCGATCCACATGATGGCGGCGATGACGTGGAGCCACCGGACGAGGACGTTGAGCCACTCCGTGACGACGGGATTCATTGGGGGGCCTTCTAGTATGCAACGCCACCCCATGCCCCCCTGTCCCTGCGGCGGACCCAGCCTGGAGCGCTGTTGCGGGCCCCGGCTCGACGGCTCGGCCCCTGCGCCCACCGCGGAGGCCTTGATGCGCTCGCGCTACAGCGCCTTCGCCCTGGGGCGGGGCGACTACCTCGCCGCCACCCAGGACGCCCCCGCCACCGCGGAGGAGCTGACCCGCGCCGCGCGCGAGGGGGTGTGGGTGGGGCTCACCGTGCTGGCCACCGCCGCCGGCGGCGCCCAGGACGAGCGCGGCGAGGTGGAGTTCGAGGCCCGCTGCCTCGAGGGCGCGACGCTGGTGCGGCTGCGCGAGCGCTCGCGGTTCCGGCGCGCGCCGGGCTGGCGCTACGAAGGCGGCACCCCGTCAGTCACCCGCGAGAAGCTCGAGCGCAACGCGCCGTGCCCGTGCGGCTCGGGGAAGAAGCTCAAGAAGTGCCACCTCGGCTGATCAGCTCGCGGTGGGGCTGCCGCGCAGCATGAAGAAGATGAGGACCCCGGTCACCGACACGTACATCCACACCGGGAAGAGGATGCGGGTGAGCTTGGTGTGCCGCTTGGGCTGCGCTGTGACGCCGAAGTAGACGGCGGCGAGCGCGGCCGGGAAGACGAACATCGACGCCGGCACGTGGGTGAGCAGGAGCGCGAAGTACACCGCGCGCAGCGCTCCGGTGCCCCCGTACTTCGTGTCTCCGTGCACCGAGTGGTAGGCGAGGTAGCAGACGAGGAAGAGCCCGGTCGCCACCATCGCGGCGATCATGAAGAAGCGGTGGATGTCGCTGCGGCCTGCCTTGGCGAAGCGCCAGCCGACGAAGAGCAGCACCGCCGCGAGCGCGTTGAGGCTCGCGTTGACCGCCGGCATGAAGTGCAGGTCGAGCCCGGCATCCGGGGTGCCGCCGCGGATGAGCAGCAGGTAGCCGAGGAGCGCCACCGCGCCCACGGTCACCACGGTGTTGAAGACGAAGAAGCGCTTGTCGCGGGAGCTCAGGGTCGCGTCCATCACGCGGCGGCGTTTAACCCCGGGCCTCCTCTCAGGCAACGCGGGTGGATCCGTGCTCGGACCAGCACACCTGTCCACTCCAGACGACACCCGGGACCGCGCGCACCGGGGAACGGCCGTCGGCACGGCCCTCGCATCACCGGTGTGCTTTCCTCCTGTCGGGCAAGACCGTGTCGGCGAAGACCTCCTGCACCTGGTGTGGCAACCCGCTCGCCCTGGGGGCGGTGGCCTGCTTCCGCTGCGGGCGCATGGTGCAGGCCTCTGGCCCCGAGGTGCCCCAGGAGACCTATGGCGTCGCTCCGCCGACCCAGCTGGGCACCAGCGCGCGGTCGACCTTGCTCGCCGGCCGGTGGCGGCTGCTCGACAAGCTGGGCCAGGGCGCGGTGGGCGCGGTGTGGCACGCCCACGACGTCGACCTCGACCGGCCGGTGGTGGTGAAGCGGCTGCACGACGCGCTCGCGTCCTCGGCGCGCAGCGTGGAGCGCTTCGAGGCGCACGCGCGCGCGCTGGCGGCCATCGAGCACCCCAACCTGGTGCCGGTGCTGGCCATCGACCGCGACGGCGCGGTGCCCTTCGTGGTGTCCAAGCTGGTGGAAGGCGCCTCGCTGCCGGCCTACCTCCACCAGCGGGGCGGCCGCCTCTCCGCGCAGGACGCGGTGGCCCTGGTGCTGACGCTCGCCGACGTGCTGGCGACGCTCCACGCTCAGGGGGCGCTGCACCGCGACCTCAAGCCGTCGAACCTGATGGTCGACCACCACGGGCAGCTGCAGGTGCTCGACGTCGGCCTGGCGCGCGACGTGGGCGAGGCGACCACCCGCACCGGCCACCTGCCCGGCACCGCACCGTACCTCTCGCCCGAGGAGCTGAGCGGGCAGGAGGTGGGGCCGCCCAGCGACCTCTACTCGCTGGGGGCGCTCGCGTACGAGCTGTTGAGCGGCGCGCCCCCCTTCGTGGGCGAGGTGCAGGACGTCATCGCCGCGCACCGGGAGCGGCCGGCGCCTCCGCTCCCGCCTGGCCTGGTCGACGCGGCGCTGGCGGCGGTGGTGGCCCGACTGCTCGAGAAGGCCCCCCACGCGCGGCCTGCGTCGGCGGCGGAGCTGGCGCTCTCGCTGGAGCGCGCCGCAGGGCTCTCGGCCGGCGAGCGCCGCGCGGTGAGCGCCCCGGTGGCGAGCCGGGAGCCGGTGCCCGTCGCGGGGACGGGCGAGAGCCTCTTCGGCGACGGCGAGGCGCTGCTCGTCGCCGACACCCGCATCTCCAGCGTAGTGCCGCTCCCGGTCGAGGTCGGCGAGACGGTGGCCGCGCTGCCGCCGCGCAGCCCGCGGTCGACGCCGGCGCCCGCCTCGAGCCCGGCGCGGGCGAGGGCGCTCGCCCCCACGGTGCCGGCGGCGCCTGCGG
>JAIBBQ010000063.1 GCA_019694595.1 Myxococcaceae bacterium | reverse complement strand
GGCGGCGGCGGCATGGTGGAGCCGGCGTCGACGGCCGGAGGCGGCGAGACGGTGCCCGCGTCGGCGCCCTGCACCCAGACGACCAGCTCGTCGAGGTCGGCGACGTCGGCGGCGCCGGTGGTGACGCGCAGCTGCACCGCGCCGTCGGCGCCCACCAGGCCGGCGGGGAGGTTCATCGCCGAGCGGGTCCAGCGCCAGTCGCGGGCGAAGGCGTTGTCGCCGACGGTCACCCACGACTTGGAGACGGGATCGTACGCCTCGAAGGGCACCTTCATCTCCGCGCGGGTGGGGCCGCGGTAGTTCACGGTGAGCGTCAGCGCCGCGCCGCTCGCGCCCGCGGGCACGGTGTAGCGGCAGACCAGCTGGGTGCCGGTGGACAGCTCGACGTAGCGGCGCCAGTCGTCCTTGGTGCCGGTGAGCTCGGCGCGGTCGAGCGCGTCGGCGCGCTGATCGCTGCTGAGCGCGCCCGAGGCGGCGGTCATCGGGCGGCAGAAGACGGGGGTGCCGGAAACGGTGAGCGCGTCGCCCAGGCTGTCCTGGGGATCGTCGGTGACGCTGCAGGCGGTGAGGGTGGTGAGGGAGGCGAGGAGGGCGAGGCGGGCATTGACCATGGCGATCTCCGGCGGCGAGGGACGGAAGGCTTCCAGAGCAAGGGCGGCGCCACGGCAGAAGTGGCTGGAATTGCTGGCGAATGACGCCCGGAAACGGCCCGGGAGGGGGGCTCCCCGGCCCCCCTTCGTCGTCCCGATTGAACAGCGGCTGGAACGGGCAGGGCTCGCGCGCCGCGGGGGCGAGGGGCGAGGGGCGGCGGGCCATTCTAGAGTCCCAAGCCACGATGACTTCGCTCACCGGGCACCTGACCACCTACGCGACGTACCACCGCGATCGCCGGAACATCGCCACCCACTTCTTCGGCATCCCCGCCATCTTCTTCGCCATCACCCTGTTCCTGGCGCGGCCGGGCTTCGAGGTGGCGGGCGTCACGCTCACGCCGGGCATGGTGGTGGGCCTCCTGGCGTCGATCTTCTACCTGCGGCTCGAGCTGCGCTTCGGCCTGGCGATGACCGCGCTCACCGCGCTCTCGGTGTGGGGCAGCACGCAGCTCGCGGCGCAGAGCACCACCGTGTGGCTCTCCAGCGCCGTCGGGCTCTTCGTCGGGGGCTGGGCGCTGCAGTTCCTCGGGCACTTCTGGGAAGGCAAGAAGCCCGCCTTCGTCGATGACCTGGTGGGCCTGCTGGTGGGGCCCCTGTTCATCGTCGCGGAGACGGCCTTCGCGCTCGGCCTGCGGCACGACGTGCTGGCGGCGATCGAGGAGAAGGCGGGCCCGACGTGCATCAAGGCACCCAAGTCGCAGGTGGCGGCGGGGCGGTAGGGGTCGGACACCCGTGTTCAAGCTCGACTCGGAGCAGGCGCTGCTCGATTCGTTCCGGCCCAAGGATCGCGCGCTCGTCGAGGTGACGAAGGAAGTGCAGACGCCGCTCTTCGTGCGCGACTACCTCGCGTGGGCGCACCCCGCGGGCGGGCGCATGTTCCTCATCTTCTCGGTGCCGGGCGGTGTGCCCACCGGCATCGTGTTCGATACCAACGGCGGCGGGGGCCCTCCGGTCCCGCACATGTGCGACTGGTGCCACAACAGCGGGCTGGGCACGGAGGTCGGCCTGCTCACCGCGCGCGTCAACGGCAAGAAGCGCGCGGGCATGCTCCTGTGCAGCGACCTGAGCTGCAAACAGAAGCTCGAGGACGAGGCCAACCGCAGCGGCCGCAGCGTGCTGCCGGCGATGGCCAAGCTGCTCGAGCGCATGGGCCGCTTCGCCAGCGAAGTGCTGAAGATCGATCTCACGGGCGCGGGGCGCTGACGGCCATGGCGTACGACCAGGGCCTCGCCGAGCGGGTGCGCACGCTGCTCGAGGAGCACCCGGACTTTCACGAGAAGCAGATGTTCGGCGGCCTGTGCTTCCTGCTGTCGGGGAAGATGTGCTGCGGCGTGGTGAAGGACGAGCTCATGGTGCGCGTGGGCGCAGCGCGCCACGCCGAGGCGCTCAAGCAGCCGCACGCCCGGCCGATGGACTTCACCGGCACGCCGCTCAACGGCTTCATCTTCGTGAGCCCCGACGGCGTGGAGGCCGACGTGGACCTTGAGTTCTGGGTCACCCAGGGCGTCGCGGTGGCGCGCGCGGTGGCGGTGTTGCCGCCGAAGCCGGTCAAGCGCGCCAGGCCGACCGCCAAGCGCGCCAAGCCCGCGAAGAGCAACACGAAGAGAAAGGCAAAACGATGATCTCGATGACGGCCTCGGTGTGCATCGACGCTCCCGTGGAGCAGGTATGGAAGGTGCTGTCCGAGCTGGAGGCCATCGTCCACTGGGTGCCGGCCATCAAGCGCGCGCACTGCCCCGCGGAGCGCCGTGGGCTGGGGGCAGCGCGCATCTGCGAGCTCGACCAGGCCACCATCGTGGAGACCATCGAGGCGTGGGACGAGGGGCGCTCGCTCCGCTACCGCGGTGAAGGTGCGCCGATGATGAAGCGCGCGAGCAACCTCTGGTCGGTCGAGGCCCACGGAGCCCAGACGTTGGTCACCTCGACCGCCGAGGCCGAGCTCAAGGGCGGCGTCTTCGGCCGGCTGCTGGAGCCGCTCGCGGCGGTGATGTTCCGTCGGCTCGGCGCGCGCTCACTGGCCTCGCTCAAGTACTACGTCGAGCACGGCACGCCCTTCGAAGGTCGCATCGGCACCTTGTTGCCAGCTCCCTCGGCCTGCTGACGGCGCCGTCGCAGCGCCGCGAGCGCGAGCAACGGCAGCACGCCCACGCCTGCGCTGCACACGAGTGCGTCGGCGGCCGGAGTGCCTTGCGCGGCCCCCGGGACCAGGGACGCGGTGAGCGGGCTCGCGTCGAGGGCGCCGCCATCCGCGGCTGCCGCGGCGGTGCTCAGGGCCGGCTCGACGAAGACGCCGGTGAGGTCGACCACCACGTGGGTGCGCGCGTTGCTCACCAGACACAGGTCGCCCGCGCCGCTGGCCACCAGGGCCGAGACCGCGACCGTCTCGCCCGAGCGGAAGTTCACGTTGGAGGTGCCCGGCCAGGGACGCGCGCACGGAAAGATGGCCGCGTACCCGTCGTCGAGCGGCTCGGTGACGGTGAGGGTGACGGCCACCGCGCCGGTTCGAGGCGGCAGCGTGGCCAGCGGCAGTCGCAGCGGCTGATCCCTCGCGGTGCGTCCGCTCCAGGCCCCGCCTGGAGCACGCGAGTCGAGCAGGCGCACGGGCGCCACCGGGAGGTACGCCAGGCCCGAGCCCTCGGTGAAGCTGCCGAGCCGGTCGACGACGAGGTGGGTGTCCGCCGAGGCGACCGCGCACACCCCGGTCGGCCCCACCTTGGCGAGGGCCAGCGCCGCCACCGTCTGGTTGGTGGCGAAGTTCACCGTCGACGTCCCCGGGATTCCCTCTCCGCAGGGGAAGACGGTGAGGTAGCCCGCACCCACGGCTTGCGTCGCGGTGACGGAGAGCGCGAGCGCTCGCGTCGCGGGACCCTGAGCGCCGGCGATGACCGCGGGCTGGCCGGCGGTGAGGCGGTGGCCCTGCGCCCTCGAGTCCAGCAGGCGGACCGGCGCCTCCGGGGTGAAACCGGCGCCGTGCGGGCCGAAGTACCCGGTCAGGTCGGCGATCAGCTGCGTCGGCGCGGAGGTGGAGAGGCGCGCCGCGCGGTCAGCCGCGAGGCCGGTGAAGGTCAGGTTGGCGACGGCGCCGCCCGGCGCGAAGTTGAGGGTCGAGGTCGCCGGTGCGAGGCCTTCGGCCCAGGCGGTCGCGTAGCCCGCCCCGGTGGCGTCGACCGCGGTGAGGTTGAGCGCCGCGGCCGTCGCTCCGGGAGGGACGCCCGCCGCTGCGAGGCCGGTGACGACGACGGTGCTCCCGGCCTCCAGCTCCCCGGTGGCCGTGCGCCGCACGCCGTCGAGGCCGGCGTTGCCCTGGCGGGTGTCGAAGAGCCGCACCGGGCTGACGGCCGTGAACCAACCAGGAGCTCCGCTGGTGACCACCGTTGCGCCGGGTGACGACGGCGCGAGCGTCGGCGCAGCCTCCTGGCAGAAGGGCGGAGGGCTACGTCCGTCGGCGAACACCGCCAGGTGCGAGGCCACCACGCGCTCGGAGCCGTCGGAGGGGTGGTTCAGCACGCCGCGCCCCTGCAGCCAGAAGGTGCTCGAGCCGCCGCTGTCGAGCGCGAAGGCGCGGTCCGCTCCCAGCTCCTGCAGCAGCGCGCCCAGCTCGACGCAGGTCATGCCGCGCCAGCCGTTGCGGCCGTCGGCGACCGCGACGATGAGGCGCTGGTGGTCGGCAGTGAGGCCCACGCCGGTCTGCGGGGCGAGCGGGCAGTCGTACGGCAACAGCACGCCGTCGCGGACCAGCGACCAGTGTCCGCCCAGCGCTTCGCGCATCCACGGCGCGATGGGGGCGTGGTCCACGTCGGGGTCGAACATCTCCGCCCGGTCGGCGCCGAAGGCGAGGAGCGAGTCGAGCCGCAGCGTGCCGGGCCAGGCTTGGCCGTCGTGGGCCGCCTGTCCGTACGTGGTGTACGGCGCGTGGCCGACGCACGGCGCGAAGATGCTGCCTGGGCCCACGTCCTGCGGGCGGCAGAAGAAGTCGGCGTTGATGGCGAGCTGAGCGCCCACGCTCTCGGCGAAGGCGGAGGTGCGCTGACCGCGCTCGTCGAAGCCGGTGTGGCGCACCGAGACCCCGCGCGCGCAGAGGTCGATGACCGCCGCGTGCACGTCGACGTTGGCGGGCCCGGTGCGGTGGAGGTGGCGCACCCCGGTGAACGGCTGCTCCCACACGTCGAGCGCGAACGCACTGCACGAGGCGAGCAGGGCGAGGCACTGGGCGAGGCGCTCACTCCGCATGGCCGTCGCCCTTCAGGCCGTCGAGCACCTCGACCAGCCCCTGCTGGGAGACCTGGTCCGCGCGGCCGCTCATCACCAGGATGGTGTTGAAGACCCGGCTCGCCTCCGCCTCGGCGTGCGCGAGCTCCCGCTCGAGCTGTGCGGGGTTCGCCTCGTACCCGAGCAGCCGCCCGACCTGCGCCGCCTCCTCGGCCCGGAGCGCGGGATCGAGGCCGGGCTTTCCGGTGACGGACTCCTTCAACGCCTGGAGCTCGTCGCGCTCGACGAAGCCGTCGCGCGGCTTGCCGGCGAGGCCATCGGCCTGCCGCGCGAGCTGGGTGAGCTCGCCGGTGAGCGGTGTGCCGGCGAGCTCGACGTGTCCGTACCGCGCGTTCTCCAGCTGGACCAGGGTGCGAATCGGAAGCTTGGTGCCCATGACGGCCTCTCGGGGTGGGAGTTCCTTGCGCCCGGAAGACGTGCGAGGCGGCCGCCGTCGCGCCCCGTGATTCGCTCCTGGATGTAATAGCCCTGCACATCGACGAGGCCCTTTCACGGGCGCTGGTAGAGCTCGGGCAGCGGGCCGCTGCTGAAGCTGGCGTCGCCGAAGGGGGCGACGGGCCCTCCGGTGGCTGCCTGCGCGGTGGCCCAGAGGTCGGCGAGGCTGCGGTTGCGCGAGTCGCGCGCCACCGCGGCGTTCCCCGCGCCGGCGTCGTCGTTGCCGGTGAAGGGCAAGGCCAGGCGCTGGCCGAGCTTGAGGCCCAGCGCGTTGCCGCCCGCCACCACGGTGGTGAAGTTGCTCGGCGAGTGCTCCTGGGAGATCTCGGTCGCCCAGACGACCATGGTGTTCGCCAGCACCCCCAGCGCGTCGAGGCGGCCCAGGAGGTACGCGAAGCGGTCGCCGTACCAGCGGTCGATGGCCGGGCGCCGGGTCGGCAGCTCCGCGCAGTGCCCGGCGGGCCCGTCGCCGGCGCAGAAGTGGGTGACGTCGTGGTGGGTGTAGCCGGAGCCGCTGGGGTCGACGCCTCCGATGGCCGCGCCCATCACCAGCGTGGCGCTGCGGCGCACGCCGCACGCGAAGGCGAGGGCGATGAGGTCGGCCTGGCGCTCGGCGGCGGCCTTCAGCCGGGCGATCTGCTCGCTGGGCAGCGCGGCTTGCGACGCCGCCTGGGCGCCGGTCGCGTCGCAGCTCGGGGCCACGGGCGCGGAGGCGTCGAGCTTGCGCTCCACCTCGCGCAGCGCGGCGAGGTGCAAGTCGAGCCGCTGCCGGTCCGCGGCGCCGACCCGGGCCTTCAGCGTCGCGAGGTCGCCGCGCACGAAGTCGAGCACGCTCTTGCGCTGCGCGAGACGGCGGGCGTCGAGCGCGCCCGGCGCACTCGAGGTGAGCTCGGCGGAGAGCGAGGCGTACGTCTGCGCAGGGCTCGCCACGACGGGGCTCGGCACGCCGGCGGCGCGGTAGCTGATCTGCGTCTCGAAGGGCGCGTCGCCCCGCACCGGGTCCGCCGCCAGGTTGAGCGCGGGCGTGCCGGTGCGCTGCGCGATGACGGTGTCGATGCTCGGCCCCGACGCGGTGTAGGTGCCCGGGGCCACCGGCCGGCAGGTGAGCAACTGCACCACGTTCTCGTGGCTGCCGTAGTTGAGGTCGCAGCTCTTGAGGCACAGCCCGGTGAGCACCGAGACCCTGGATGCGTACGGCGCCAGGGCCGCGAGCGACGGGCGGAAGGCGAGGGCGCCGTTGCTGAGGTCGGCGCCGAACTGCGAGCGCGCGAAGCCGTTGGGCGTGAAGAAGACGAGGAAGTTGCCGGCCGGGGCGGTGCCCGCGGCCCGGGCTGCCGCGGCGAGGAAGGGCGCCGTCACCAGGCCTCGCAACACGTCTCGGCGTCGCAGCGTCATGGCACGGCCTCCCGGGTGGCGAACGACGGGTCGAGCAGCGCTTCGAGCAGCACCTGGTCCATCGGCCGGGCGCCGTCGTGGCCCGCGAGGTCGCTGGCGGTGCAGGGCGCCTGCTGCAGCGGCACCTGGTGCGTCGAGAGCCACTGCGAGAGGTGGGCCGCGAAGCAGTCCCGCGCCAGGGCGCTCCCCGCGATGGCGTCGAGCAGCGCCGGCCCATCGGCGTACTCACCGTCGAGCGCGCCGGTGCTGCGCACGGTCGCGCGGGTGTCGATGGGGCGGCCGTGGTCGGTGGTGCGGTAGGCGCCGGCGCCGTCCCAGCGCTCCAGCGCCAGCGCAGGCGGCATGAAGAGGCTGTGACAGCTCTGACAGCCCGGAGCGCTCTGCTGGAAGTACTCGAAGTTCTGCCGGGTGGTGGCGTCGGGGTCGCGGTTGGTCCCTCCGGTGCTGCTCGCCGCGGCCCCGGGCGGCGGCGCTCCGACCGTCTGGCAGAGCAGGCCTTCCCAGAGGAAGAGCCCGCGCAGCGTGAGCGAGGTGCGGTCGGGCTTGGCGAGCGCGCTCATCACGCTGGGGTGGGTCACCACGCCGTGGCGCTGGGCCTTCGGCCAGCTCACCCGCGAAAGCGACGTCGGAGGCTCGAGGCCCATCGCGCGCGCGAGGTCAGCCTCGTCCGGCCCCAGCCAGGTGTGCGAAGCGGTGAGGAGCTCCGGGAGACCGGCGTGCTCGTCGAGCAGCTCCCGGGTCGCGAAGCGCAGCGTCTCCTCGATGGCCTGGTGGCGAACCGCGTCGGTGAAGGCGGGGAAGGCGGTGGCCGACTTCTGCAGCTCACCGCTCGCCAGCGACTCGAGCCGCAGCAGGCGGGTGAAGAAGCGGCGCAGCTTCTGCCGGGCCGCCGGCGTGGCGAGGAGTCGCGTGGCCTGGGCGCGCAGCACCGACGGCGTCGCCAGCGTGCCGTCGTCGGCCGCGGCCTGCAGAGGCGCGTCGGGCGGCGCATCGGTGAGCGCGAAGGCCACCGCGGAGGCGAGCTCCTCGGCGGTGAGCTGGGTGGCGGCGCCATTCGAAGGGAGCCCAAGCTCGGTGCGATAGAGGGTCGCCGGCGTCTGCAGCATCGCCTGCACGGTGAGGCGAGCGGCGTCGGGCGTGCCCCACTGGGTCCGCGCCTGGCGGAACCAGCCCAGCGCCGTGGTGCGCTCGTCGCTCGACAGCGGGCGCCGGAAGAGCCGCCGGCCCACGTCGTCGATGAAGCTCGCAGCGCAGGCGTCATCCGCGGGCGCGGTCTGCAGGCAGGCGGACAGGGGCGTGAGCGCGGCGAGGCGCTCGGCCTCGTCGAAGAGGGCCTGGGCCGAGAGCTCGTCGATGGCTGCCGTGCTGGCCGCCGCGTCGTCGGTGAGGGTCAAGACCTTGGGCGGCTGGGTCGGTGAGAGACGCGCCGACGTCGCCGCCAGCTGAGGTCCGGTGAGCAGCAGCAGCCGCGCCGGCAGGTGGAGACGCCCTTCGCCCGCCGCGCAGCGATTCGCCGGCTCGCTCGAGCCGCTGCCGCCACCCGGGGCGCTCTGCGGAGGCAGCGCAGGAAAGGGGGCGTCGTCAGCGGCCGCGGGCGCCGGGGCGTTCATCGTCGCCAGCCCCATGCAACCCGGGAGGGCGGCGAGGGCCAGCGGGACCAGCGCCGAGCGAAGGTGAGGCAGGGGCATGATCGTCTCCTGGCCGGACCGCGGCAGGCAGACGAAGGCAGCGCGCGATTGTCGCGTCAGCCCCTGCGGCGGCGTCGCCACCAGGCGAGCAGTGCCGGGGCCAGCAGCGCGGCGGCCGGCGAGGTGCCGCACCCACAACCACGCTCCAGCGCAGGGCAGCGGACCGAGAGCTCGAAGTCCATGGCGTCGGTCCCTCCGGGGCCCGCCACCGAGAGCGACAGGGGCCAGCGCCCCGCCTGCGCCTTGCTCGGCGTCCAGGACAGGGCGCCCGAGGCCTGGTCGAGCGTGAGGCCGGAAGGCAGGCCCTTGCCCGTGAAGGCGAGCGGCCCGTCGCCCTCGACGCGGGGTGAGGAGGTGTAGGGCTGCTCACACTCCAGCTGCTGGGTGGGCGGCGCCGTGAAGCGGGGCCGCGCAGGGCCCGCGGTGACGGTCACCTCCGCGCTCGCCATGGCGCCCTTGGCGTCGGTGACGCGGACGAGGTCGAGGCCTCCGTCGGCTCCCGCCCGGTAGACGCCGGCGTCGGAGATGGTGCCGCCCGATGCGGCCGTGGCGGCGAAGGCGTACGGGCCCGTGCCACCGAAGGCCTCGAAGTCGAGCCGCTCCCCCGCGCGCACCTGGGCGCTCGCGGGCACGAGCCGCAAGGGGCCGGGCGTCGCCGTCATCGACCAGGCCCTGGAGAGGAAGTCGGGGTGCACCGCGCGCAGCGTGAGCGTGCCTGCGGTGCGCGCGCGGACCCACAGCGTCGCCGACGAGCTCCCCGGCGCGAGGGTGAGCCCTCCGCCAGGCCGCGCACAGGAGGACTCGGAGTGCACCGTCGCCTCGCCGCTGGCCGCGCCCACCTGCACGTCGACGGAGTAGGGGGCGGGCGCGTTGGCTCCGTCGGAGGTGCGCAGCGCCACCGTGAGTTGCGTGCAGCTGCCGACCTCGACGCTCGCGGGTCCGGTCACCGCGAGGGTGCTGGCGTGGGGCTCGGTGCTCACCCGGGTGTCGTCGAAGTCGAGTGCTCCCACGTAGCCCCGGTCGTCGGCCCAGGGCTGACCGACGGCGAGCTCTGTCACCCGGTCCACCGGTCCCCGGAAGTCGATGCCGGCGTCCACGATGTTGCTGCCGTCGAGCCAGGCGAGGCGGGTGCCGTTCGCGGTGCCGATGCCCATCAGACCCAGCTCGACGAGGTGCCACTGTCCGGAGACGAGGCCTCCGTCGGTCGGGTCCCCGGCGTACTGCGAGCTGGCCGTATAGCCGCCCACGTAGAGGCCGCCGCTCGGGTACGAGACGTAGAGGAGTTCGAGGTCGGTCTGCGGCGACTTGATGGCCAGCACCTCGAAGCTGCCGGTCGGTGTGACGGGCACCAAGCGCAGCCAGGTGCGCACGAAGTAGTTGCCGCGCATCGGCGCGGTATCGTGCGCGAGCGCGCCCTGCGAGCCACTGCCGGAGGCGGGATCGAGATCGGTGAAGCGCACGCCCCACGCCCCTCGGTGCGCTGCCGCCGGCGTCGCGGACATGGTGTTGGGTGCGTTGGGAATCCGCCCGCTGAAGGGGCCGCGGGGCGACTCGTCGTCGGTGAGGGTGCCGTCTTCCAGGTCGGCGCCCAGGCTCAGCGGCGAGACGGTGAGGCGCAGCGCGGAATTCCACTGCGGTCCGCCGTCGGCGTCGAGGCCCGCGTCGCCGGGGATCGGATCGCGGTAGTGGAACGGCGCGCTCACCGCCGAGCCGTCGGCGAAGGTGACGGTCAGCTGCGAAGCCCACGGTGCGGAGGCGGAGGGCGAGAGGGCGAGCGCGCCCTGGGACGTCCGCGCGGTGAGCTGCACCGACCAGGGCGTCAGCGGAGCGGGCGCCGCGCCGCCGTCGGGCGCGAGGCGGCGCAGGGTGAGCGGCCGGCTCGCAGAGCCTGCGGGCGCGGTGGCCGGGTCGGGCTCGAGCACCAGCAGCCCCTGGGCCGCGGCGACGGTGGACACGAGCACGCTGAGCCAGGCCACCCGCACGGCGCACTTGATACTCCATGGCGCCTCAACTCGGAACGCAGCCGGGGTAAGTTCGATCCACCTCGCATGGGGGACCGCGCACACAGCAAGGGCTGGCTGCAGGACGCGCCGGTGGCGGTGCGCAAGGCGCTCGTCGAGCTGCCCGACGCGGAAACGGTCATCGACGCCCTGGTCGGCCAGGCGCAGGCCGCGCGGCCCGCCTTCGCGCCGGACGCACGCGCGGTGCGGCTCCACTTCGCGGCCCGGCTGGCGGAGAGCCCGGCTCCGGCGAAGCAGGCGCAGGCGCTGCAGGCCGAGGACCTCTACTGGGCGTACTGCTGCGGCACGGGCGACCGCGCGGCCATCGCCGCCTTCACCCGCGAGCTGCTGCCCCGCGCGCGCGCCTCGGTGGCCCACCTGCGGATGACGAACGACCTGGTGGAGGAGCTGCAGAGCCTGCTCACCGAGCGCTTCCTCATCGCGCCGCGCGGGAGCGAGCCGAAGGTCCTGCAGTATTCCGGGCGCGGCACCCTGGCGAGCTTCCTCTGCGTGGCAGCGGTGCGGCAGGCGCTCGACCTGCTGCGCCAGCGCAAGGTGCCGCTCGCGCCGCTCGACGACCGGCGCGACGTGGCCGAGCAGGTGGCGGAGACCGACCCGGCGATGGCCGTGCTCCGCCGCCGGCACCGGCCCCAGTTCAAGCGCGCCTTCGAGGAGTCCTTCGCCGCGCTGAGCCCCGAGGAGCGCAACCTCCTGCGGCTGAGCGAGGTGGAAGGCCTGGGCATCGACGCGCTGGCCACCATGTTCGGCGCGCACCGGGCGACCATGGCCCGGCGGCTGGTGAAGATTCGCTCGCAGATCCTCTCCGGGGCCCGCGAGCGGCTGGGGGAATGGCTCGAGCTGTCCTCGCCCGAGCTCGACTCGCTGCTGCGTGAGCTGCGGCGCGACTTCTCGCTGAGCGTCAACCGGCTGCTCCAGAAGGCGACGTGAGCGCCGAGCCGACGCCGTGCCCCGACGACGAGACGCTCGCCGCGCTCGCGGAAGGGCGGCTCGAGGGCGCCGAGATGGAGCGGCTGCAGCTGCACCTCGACACCTGCGACCGCTGCCAGGCGCTGGTCGGTCACCTCGCGCGCGGGCTGGTGGGCTCCGAGCCCGGACCCACCGAGCTCACCGGCGCTGCCCGACCCGAGGGCGCGGAGGTGCTGGGCCGCTACGTGCTCGAGCGCAAGCTGGCGCGCGGCGGCATGGCGGAGGTGTTCCTCGCCAGCCAGCTCGGACCGCAGGGCTACCGCCGCACCTGCGTCGTGAAGCGGATGCTGCCGCACCTCGCCGACGAAGCGGCCTACGTGAAGATGTTCCTCAACGAGGCGCGGCTGGCGTCGCAGCTCTCGCACCCCAACATCGCGCAGGTGCTCGACTTCGGTCAGGAAGCGGGCACCTATTACCTGGCGATGGAGCACGTCTCGGGGGTGACCCTGCGGCGGCTGCTCGATGGCGAGCCGCACGGGCTGGAGATCGCCGTCGCCGCCCGGTTGATCGCCCAGACGGCGCGCGCCCTCCACGCGGCCCACACCGCGGTGGGCGCCGACGGCGCGCGGCTCAACATCGTGCACCGCGACGTCAGCCCGTCGAACCTGATGCTCTCGGAGCAGGGGCTGGTGAAGGTCATCGACTTCGGCATCGCCAAGGCGGTGCAGGCTCCCACCGATACCCGCACCGGCTACGTGAAGGGGAAGCTCGGGTACATGTCGCCGGAGCAGATCCGCGGCGAGGCGGTCGACGCGCGCAGCGACGTCTATTCGCTGGGGCTGGTGCTCTACGAGCTGCTCACCGGCCGCCGCGCTTTCCCGCAGGCCACCGAGTTCGACCTGGTGACGGCGGTGGGCGCAGCGGCGGTCCCCGACTTGGGGCGCGCCCGGCCCGAGGTGCCCGCGGCGGTGCGGCGTGCCTTCGAGCGCTGCGTGGCGAAGGACCCCGCCCAGCGCTTCGCCGACGCGGCCTCCCTCGCCGAGGCGCTGGAGCGCTGGCTCGAGGCCAACGGGGAAGGCGCGAGCCCGTCGGAGCTGGCAGCACTCGCGCGCGCCGCCGCGAGCCGCCCGGAGACGCCTGGAGACACGCTCACCGGAGGGCAGACCACCACGCCGGAGCGTCGAGGTGCAGGCCCGGAGCCCCGGCGCTGGCCCGCGGTCGCGGCGCTCGGTGCCGTGCTCGTCGTGGCCGGCGCCGGTGCGCTGTGGTGGACGTGGGGGCAGGGGCCTGCCGCGGTCACGCCTGCCGAGGTGGTGCGGCCGACGCCGCTCCCGGTCGCCGACGCCGGAGTGGCCCAGGTCGCCGCCGCTCCGCCGGACGCGGCGGTCGTTGTCGCGGCGGTGGTCGACGACCCTGCGCCCGCGGAGCCCGCGCCCGGTGGCGGGAGCGGGACCGGGACGGTGCGTCCGCGCGAGGTGAAGCCAGCCCGACCGCCGGGCACGCTGGCGCTCACCTCCACGCCGACGCTGTGGGTGCGCCTCGACGGAGCGGTCGCCGGGCGGACCCCGCTCGAGCTCAAGGCTGCGCCCGGAACGCACGAGGTCGTCTTCTTCGACACCGAGCAGGAGCTCCGCCACGCGCTGGCGCTGAAGGTCGAGTCGGGCCAGGTGCGTCGCGAGCGCTGGACCCCGCGCAAGGGAGCGGTGGTCTTCCATGCGCTGCCGTACGCCGAGGTGCGCTGGCGGGGCACGCTGGTCGGCGTGACGCCGCTCAAGCCGCTCGAGGTCTTCGAAGGGGTGCACACCTTCGAGCTGCGCAACCCGGAGACGCAGCGGACCGAGACGCGCCAGGTGACGGTGGAGCCCGACGCCACCGCGGTGGTGAAGGTCGACCTGCGCTGACGCGACGTCGGGCCTCGAGGTCCGTCTTCGGGCCGGCTGCGCAGTGGCTCTCGTGCGCGGCCCCTCGACGCCATGGATGCTCCGCGCCAAGCCGTGGTGAGTCGTCGCACAGGCGCGGTCCGGCGCTGCGCAACACTGCTAGCGTCGACCGCCGTGCTCTGGGCATTCCTGGCCTTCGCGGTGTCCGCCGCGCCCGCGCCCGCCGAGGCGTCGCTCGCCGAAGGCGTGCGGCTCTACGAGTCGCTGGAGTTCGAGCGCGCCAACGTGGCGCTCAGCGGGGGCCTGGCCCAGAAGCCGGAAGCGTCGGTGGAGCTGCGCCTGCGCCTCTACCGCGGGGTGGTGCTCGCCCAGCTGGGGCGCGACGCGGACGCCGACGCTGATTTCTCCCGCGCGCTGACGCTCGATCCGCTCGCCCGCTTGCCGGTCGCAGTCGCTCCGAAGCTCGCCGCGCACTTCGAGACGCTGCGCCGCGCGCTGCCGCGCCCCCAGGTGACGCCGCCGCCGGCGCCGGAGGTGGTGGAGGTGCCAGTCCCCGAGGCGCCGGCGCGCGTGCACTCGCCGCTCTTCTGGGCCAGCACCGCCGGAGCCGCCGCCGCCGCGGGGACCGGGGCGGTGCTCCTGGTGCTCTCGAATCAGCGCGCCGCCGCGCTGCGGGCACCGTCTGCCGCGTCGCTCAGCTACGCCGACGCCACCTCGCTGCGGCGCTCCGGCGAGACGCTGGGCACCTGGGGGCTCATCGCCTCGGGTGTTGCGGTGGCTGCCGCGGCCACCGCGGTGGTGCTCCACGTCACCGCGGGACCGGTCGAGGCCACGGCGTCGGTGGCCCCCGGCGCGGGCGGAGCGGCGCTCACCGTGGGAGGCGTCTTCCCGTGAGCCGGCGCTGGGCGCTCCTGCTGCTCGCCACCTCGGCGTGTTCGCTGCAATCTTCCTTCGACGCGTACTGCACCGCGTCCGCGCGCTGCCCCACCGACGCTCCGTCGTCGAGCCTGGGTGGCACCCTCGCGGCCTGCGTCCCGAGGCTGGTGACCCCGGGAAGCGGGGCGCTGCGGCGGGAGCGTCGGCCGGTGTTCCGCTGGGCGGTGGATCCGGCGTGCACCGCGACGGGCTTCCAGCTGCAGGTGAAGGCGGGCTGCGACGCCAGGCGCTCCGCCGCGTGTGACTTCGACGACGGCAGCGCGCTCGAGCTCGCGGGAGACGCTGCCCGCTCGGTCCAGCCGGACGCCGACCTTCCGCTCGGGTGGCTCCGCGCCCGGGTGCGCGCCTGCGAAACCTCGCGCTGCGGAGGGTGGTCGACGCCCCGCGTGTTCCGCCTGGGCAACGCCGATGGCGACCTCGACGGCGACGGGTTCGCGGAGGTGGTGGTGGGCAGCAACGGCTCCCAGTCCACCGGCGCGGTGTTCGTCTTTCACGGCGGGACGTCGCTGCCCGGGCCCACGCAGCTCGTCACCGGCGCGGCGCAGCTCGGCTGGTCGCTGGCGTCGGGCGACGTCGACGGCGACGGGCGCGCCGACGTGGTGGCCGGTGCGTGGGGGAGCGCGACCGACCCCACCGGGGTGTGGCTGCTCCGCGGCGGCGCGGCGACCATCCCGGCGCCGCTCGCCCTGGGCGCGCTCGACGGCCAGCTCGGCGCGCAGGTGGCGGTGGCCGACGTCACCGGTGATGGGCTGGGCGACGTGCTCACCCTCCGCCCGGTGGCGCGCGAGCTGTACCTCTTCCCTGGCGACGCCATGCGGCTCCCTGGACCTCCGCAGCGCGCCTCGAGCGACGGCGCAGGCTTCGGCGCCGGGCTCGGCGTGGTGGGCGACCTGCTCGGCGACGGCACGGCGGCGGTGCTGGTGGGGGCGGCGAGCAGCGCGAGCGACCCCGGCGCGGCCTGGCTCTTCACCGGGGGCGCGCTCGTCGAGCCACGGCCGGTGCGCAGCCAGGACTGCGGCTTCGGCGCGGTGGTCTCAGGGGCTGGCGACGTCGACGGCGACGGCTTCCCCGACGCGCTGGTGGGGAGCGACGGGTACCGGGTGGTGGTGCTGCGCGGCTCGCGCGATGGCCTGCGCGGCGACGACGTCCTCTCCACCGTGGAGCTCACCGTGGCGGGCGCGGTGAAGGTGAGCCAGGGCGCGCTCGCAGCCCGGGCCTGTCCCTCGCCTCGCCTGGGCAGTCGGGTGCGCTTCACCGGCGCCGGCGACGTCGATGGCGATGGGTTCGCCGACGTGGCGCTGGCGGTGGACGGCGCGGCGCTGGTGCTCCGCGGCAGCGCGGCAGGGCTGGTGGAGACGCCGACGGCGCTCGCGGCCCCTGGCGCGCTGGCCACCTTCGGCGCCGCGGTCGCGGCCCCGGGTGACGTCAACGGCGATGGGCTGGCGGACCTCGCCGTCGGCGCGCCGGGCGATGGAGCTGGGGCGGTCGTCGTCTACCTCTCGCGCGCGGCCTCTCCGGGGACCTTCGACGCCGCGACCCTGCGCCCCACGGGAACGGCGACGCGCTTCGGTCTGTCGGTGGCCAGCACCGCGGCCCGCTGACGCGAACGCGACCTCCGCGGCGGCCCTCGTCATCGAGGTGCCACCCCCTTGGAGGAACGCCATGTCGCTCAAGCCGCTCTCGCCAAACGTCGGAACTCACTCGGCGTTCCGCCTGGTGGAGACCCGGAAGGACCAGGCCGCGCTCCAGGAGGCCGGCGCCCTGGTGGAGACGGTCGGCCGCTCGCTCCGTGCGGACAGCGCCTTCGACCTCAACCAGGCCGGCAAGACGCTGGACCGTGCGCAAGCCCTGCTGACGGGCGTGCACCAGGGTGGTGTCACGGTGAAGCAGCGCCCGCTCTACGAGGAGACGGTGACCGGCCTCCAGGAGACCGCGAGCCAGGTCGACCTCCTGGCCGCCGAACGGAGCGCCCAGCTCCAGACCCGGCTCGATGGTGTGCAGGCGAAGGAGCCGGAGCTCTTCGAGGCGCTGCGCTCGAACGGCCTGGTGATGCCCGACGCTCAGCGTCCCGGCCGCTTCGTTCCCGCGCCCAGCCTGGCTGCGCTGGCGCACGGGCCGAGCTCGGTGGGCTTCCGCACGGAGGTGTCCCAGGTCCGCGGCTGGCCGCCCCGTGGCACCTACCTCAACGTCGACGTCTTGCTGCACGAGGTGACTACCTTCGTGGTGCAGCCTCGCGAGCTCGCGCGCGCCACGCAGGCGCTGGAGGCCAGCAACGCCGCCGCGATGAAGGCGCAGGGCCACTCGCCCGTCGCGGTTCGCGCGGCGCTGGACAACCTGAAGAGCAACGGCTGGCGCCCGGTCGATGGCGACCCGCTGGGCTGGCCGAAGGTCATCGGCGGACTCCTGGAACGCCGAGAGGTGGTGCTGGAGCAGGCCACGCGCTTCGTGGGCATCAAGCCGGTCGAGTACGGCAACCAGCAGGTGCTGCGGTCCGTCCCTGACCTGCTCGACTTCGTGCGCGAGCGCTCGCTCGGCGTACGGGGCGCCGACGCTTCAGCGACGTGAGCCGCGGCGCCGGCGCAGCAGCGCGCTCAGCAGCAGGAACGCCGCGGGCCCCAGTCCGCCGTCGAGCGCGCAGCCGCAGCCGCGCGCCGGAGTGGTGGGGTCGGTCGTCACCGGCGGCTCCTTCGGCGGGCCGAGCTCCTCGCCTGCGTCCGTGCCGGCGGGCGGCTCCTGGGTGCCGGCATCGTCGGTCATCACCGGCGGCTCCTCCATGCCCGCGTCGGTTTCGCTCTGGCCGGCGTCGGGTGCGCCGGGAACCTTGGCGCGCCACGGGTGCAGCCCGCCGTAGACGTCGAGCGTGACGCCGCCGCCGTCGGTGAGCGCCACGTCGCGGAACACGTCCCACCCGGGGAACGAGGCGCCGGCGGCCAGCACCGCGCCGGGCGCGCCGCCGAAGGCATGCACGCCGCCAGCGCCGTCGAGCACGTAGCCCGAGGTGTCGTCGCGCAGCGCCACCGCGCGCGCGAGGTCGCCCGCGAAGCTGGGCGCGCCGGTGACGGCGGGCGCGTTGCCCAGCGGGTTGAGCGCGCCCTTGCCGCTCAGGCTGTAGCCGCCCAGACCATCGGAGGTGAGGACCAGGTCGCGCGCGAGGTCCAGGTTCGGCGTGTAGCCGCTGATGGTGAGCGCGGGCGCCGAGTTCATCCCGTGGAGTCCGCCGTAGCCGTCGAGCGAGTAGCCCAGCGTGCCGTCCGGCCTGGCGACGAGCGCGCGGGCGATGTCCCAGTTGGGCCAGTACGCGTACCCGGACGCCGCGCTGGCGCCGCCGAACTGGTGCACGCCGCCCCAGCCTTCGAGGATCCACCCGCTCTTGCCGTCGGCGCGCAGCACGACGTCGCGGGCGATGTCCCAGTTGGGCCAGCCGGTGCCCACGCCGAGCGAGGGCGCAGCGCCGATGGACTCGAGCTCGCCGTCGCCGCGCAGGCGGTAGCCGTCGGTGGCGCTGCCGGGGAGGAGCACCAGCTTGCGCGCGGGCCGACCGGCGCGGAACGGACGCACGCCTTGCTGCGCGTGGAGGACCACGCCGCTGACGCCGTCGTTGCCGAGCGCGAGCGCGGTGACGCGGGTGTCGCCGAACCCCTGCGCCGCGACCGGCGGCGCCTTGCCGAATGCCCACACGCCGCCGCCCTGGTCCACCACGTAGCCGGACTGGTCGTCGAACGAGAGCGTGATGCCCCGGGCGACGTCGACGCCGAAGTACTTGTAGCCGGTGACCGGCGGCGCACCGCCGAAGGGGTGAATGCCGCCGTAGCCGTCGAGCGTGTAGCCGCTCTTCCCGTCGGAGCGCAGCACGAGGTCGCGGGCGATGTCCCAGTTGGGCCAGTAGGCGAAGCCGGTGACCGCGGGCGCGCCGCCGAAGGGGTGCACGCCGCCGTAGCCGTCGAGCGTGTAGCCGCTCTTCCCGTCGGCGCGCAGCGCGAGCGCGCGGGCGATGTCCCAGTTGGGCCAGTACGCGAAGCCGCTCACCGCCGGCGCGTTGCCCACGGGGTGAATGCCGCCCCAGCCGTCCATCAGGTAGGCGGAGACGCCGTCGGGCCGCAGCGCGAGCGCGCGGGCGATGTCCCAGTTCCAGCGATCGCCCGCCGGCCCCAGCGCGGGTGCGCCGCCGAAGGCTGCGATGGCGCCGTGGGCGTCCATGGTCCACCCCGAGGTGCGGTCGGGCCGCAGCACCACGTCGCGCAGCGCCGGCGGGTACGGGCACATCGTCGGCGCGCCGGTGCCACGGGCGATGATGCCCAGGTGGTTGTTCACCTCGCGGCCGGAGTCGATGACCTGGCCGAGGCCGCCCACGTACATCTGCGACGAGCCGCCGCCGTCCATGTTGGTGGC
Source organism: Myxococcaceae bacterium (assembly GCA_019694595.1). Classification (GTDB taxonomy): domain Bacteria; phylum Myxococcota; class Myxococcia; order Myxococcales; family Myxococcaceae; genus JAIBBQ01. The sequence continues at coordinate 12,760 of JAIBBQ010000063.1, read as the reverse complement.
CATGTCGATGGGCGGCGCGCCGGCCGCCGCGGCCATGGACACCAGCTGCGCCACCACCTGCGAGCCGTTGAAGTTGTTGTTCGACGCGTAGAGGTAGACGAAGCGCTTGTCGGCGCTCACGCCCACCGCGGTGCGCCGGTGCGCGGTGGTGATGACTGCGTCGCCGTCGAAGTTCGGCGCCCGCGACACGCCGTTCAAGATGAGGATGTTGTGCCCGCCGACGATCTCGGTCGCGCCGGGCTTGGGCTCGACGCCCGCGTTGGTCACCAGCTCGGCGAGCCGCGGGCCGAACTGCCAGTACGAGCGCAGCTCCTTGAGCTGCTTGTCCGCCGGCCAGCTCTCTCCCGCGCCGCGCGCGCGGCCGATGACGTACGTCCACCCCGGGAAGTCGAAGAAGTCGGCGTTGATGGCGACCTGCGCATTCACGTCGGCGCGGGTCGCCCAGGTGCGCGGAGTGCCGCGACGCTCGCCGTAGCGGGTGGCGCGCATGCTCACACCGTCGGCGCAGAGGTCGGCGACCGCCATGGCGCTGCCGCCCGACTGCACCAGCGTCACGCCAGGAAAGGGGTGCGTCACCTGCGCGAAGGTGCTCGCGGCGAGCAGCGTGAGCGCAGTGGAGACCATCCGGCCGAAGGTCGTTCGCATCATGAGGCGCAAGGGTCGCGGCTCCGGTGGCTCGCCGTCAAAGGTGGTCGGGCTGCCACGTCTCCTGCAGGCACCGGAGTCGTCAGGCGCGCCTGACACCGCGGCGGAGCAGGGCGGCCAGCGCCAGCGCCAGGGCCGGAATGCCCGGTGAGGCGCTGCACCCGACTTCCTCGACGCCGCCCACGCCGTCGTACGGGTTCTTCGCCGTCGGCGGCGGAGGCGGAGCGGGCTTGGGGGCGACCGCCACCGTGGTCCCGGAGCCGGTGCCGCTGGGCGTGGAGGCGGCGGGCGTGCCCGCGTCGACGACGGGGGCCGGGGTGCCGGCGTCGACCGCGCTCCCGCCGGTGACGGTGAGCGCGAAGGACGCGGTACCGGTGCCGTCGCCGGCGAGGCTGCCGTCGCCGTCGCTCGACAGGGCCGAGGCACTCAAGGTGTACGCGCCCGCGGTGGACGGTGCCTTCAAGGTGAAGGCGAAGGTGACGCCGCCGTCGGCGAAGGCCTTGGGCGCCGACTGCACCAGCTCCCCGCCGAGCACCTTGGTGCCCGGGCCCGCGGTAAAGGTGCCGCTCGACGCGCCGGTGCCGAGCAGCCCCACGTCGATGCCCGCCTCGCTGCCCGGGCCGCCCTTCACGGTGAGCGTGAAGCTGCCGCTCGCGCCGGGCGCCAGGCTCGACGGCCCGGAGAAGGAGACGGTGGGCGTCGCCGCGCCTTTCGCATGGCAGCTGCTGCAGTCGCTCGCCGGGTTGTTGCCCACGAAGCCCGTGATGCCGCCCGGCTTGGCGAACGCGAGAGCCGGGACCAGGACTGCCAGGGCAGCGGTGCGCATGCCCGGTTTCAATTCACTCCCCGTGCCGGAACGGGTGTCACGCCAAGGTGTCGGAATCGCGTGGCTTGTCAGCCGCGGCGGTGGTGACCGTTGTTCTCACTGGAGTCTTCGTGCGGTCACGGGCTGGAGCGTCATCCGGCTTTGCATCGCTCCAGGGGTGTCAGGCCGCGCGCGCACCAGCTGTTCCAAGTGAAGCCAGTGGGTTGCATCGGGCCTTCGCACCGAATTCGAGCAACTCGGCTTTTCTCGTCACGAGGGAGGGGGTGCGGCAGCTTTTCCACGGCCTCCGCGAGCGACGGCGCGGGGTTTGCTGAAGGCGTGCTTCATGCGCAACTCAAGGGGAGCAGTTGTCCTGTTTTCGGTGACCCTGGTGGCAGCGGGGTGCGGAGTCGACTCGGCGTCCATCGGCAGCCGGAGGTCGCGGCCGGAGGCGCAGGTGCACCCCGGCGCGCGCAACGACGCGCTGGTGGCCGCGGCGGCGAAGTACGAGCTGCCGGTCGAGCTCCTGATGGTGGTGGCCTACCGGCAGGGCCGGTTCGAGAAGGCCGACGCGCCCCCGCCGGTGACCCTCGATGTGCCCGTGCCGGTGGACGGCGAGGAGCGCAACGACGAGCACGGCGGCGCCGAGCGCTTCGGCATGTTCTACCTCTCGCCCGAGCAGGTGACCGAAGGCGCGCAGCGCACCGGCCTGTCGGAAGAGGCGATCCGCACCGAGCACGGGGCGAACGCGATGGCGGCGGCGGCGCTCATCGCCGGGGCGAGCACCCGCTTCGGCCAGGACTCCGACTTCGACACCCTCGCGCCGGCGCGCGCCGGGCTGACGCTCTTCCAGGGCCTGCAGGAAAGCCCGGTGGCGGCGGATCTCTCGGTGAAGGAACTGGTCGCGCAGCTGCGCACCGGCTTCGACGTCACCACCGGCGACGGCGAGCGGCTCGAGCTCATCGGCTTCGGCGAGGTGACCGGCGAGCAGAGCCAGGCGCTCGGCGTCGGCCAGTACCCGCCGACGCAGTGGATCCCCAGCCCGAACTACTCGAGCCGCGACGGCTACCCGGTGCGCTTCGTGGTCATCCACGACATGGAAGGCACCCAGTCGTCGGCCATCAGCGTCTTCCAGCAGTCGTCGCGGCAGTCGTCGGCGCACTACCTGCTGCGCGCGAGCGACGGCCACATCGTGCAGATGGTGCAGGAAGCGCAGAACGCCTGGCACTGCGGCAACGGCTGGTACAACCGCAACTCCATCGGCATCGAGCACGAAGGCTTCGCGGGCCGGCCGGGCGGCGGCGGCTACTACACGGAGACCCAGTACCAGGCGAGCGCGCAGCTGGTCGCGGCGATCACCCTGCGCTACGGCATCCCCGTCGATCGCGGGCACATCTTCGGCCACGGCAACGTGCCGTCGTCGGGCTCGGGCGGCATCTGCAGCGACGCGCAGGCCAACGCCGCGCAGTGCGGTGGCTCGGCGCACCACTGGGACCCGGGCCCGTACTGGAACTGGGGCCACTTCCTCGACCTGGTGGCCGCGGCGCGCAACCAGCCGGTGGGGCCGCCGCCTCCGCCTCCGGTGGCGCCGAGCTGCGGCGCGCTGGCGTCGGGTGCGTCGCTCGCGCCCGGCCAGGCGCTCACTTCCTGCAACGGCGCGGCGACGCTGGTGCACCAGGGCGACGGCAACGTGGTGCTCTACGACAACAACAGCCACCGGGCGATCTGGCACACCCAGACGTACGGCCGCGCCACCAGCAGCTTCGTGATGCAGGGCGACGGCAACCTCGTCCTCTACGGCAGCGGCGCGCTGTGGTCGTCGGGCACCTTCGGCAACGGCGGCGCCATCGCCGTGGTGCAGGACGACGGCAACTTCGTCATCTACGGCGCGGGCAACCGGGCGCTGTGGGCCACCGACACCCAGGTCCAGGCGCCTCCGCCTCCGCCTCCTCCTCCTCCGGCGCCCAAGGCGTGCGGTGGCCTCGGGGCCGGCGCTTCGCTGGGGCGCGGTGAGCAGGTGAGCTCGTGCAACGGCCGCTTCGTGCTCGCGCACCAGGGCGACGGCAACGTGGTGCTCTACGACAACGGCCGAGCGCTCTGGACCACCCGCACCGACGGTCGCGCCACCAGCAGCCTGGTGATGCAGGGCGACGGCAACCTGGTGCTCTACAACGGCGGCGCGGCGCTCTGGGCCTCGCGCACCGACGGCCACGGCGGCGCGACCCTGGCGGTGCAGGACGACGGCAACCTGGTCATCTACCAGGGCGGCCGTGCGCTCTGGGCCACCATGACCCAGCGCTGAGGCTGCAGGTCAGTCGACGTTGAAGCGGTAGGTCGCCGTGCCCATGAAGGTCCGGTAGTCGCCGACCAGGGCGGTGTCCTTGGCGGCGACGCCGGCCTCGTCCTTGAGCGAGCCGAACCACGCCTCGAAGCCCAGCGCCACGTGGATGGGCTCGATGACCAGCGACGCGTTCATGCGGTGCTGGAGCACCGACTGGAAGACGCCGGAGTAGGTGACGCCGGGGCGCAGCGAGTAGCCGCCGTCGACCGAGAGGATGCCCGGCACCAGGGTGAAGGCGAGGCGGCCGCCCACCACGAGGTACGGCCCGTTGATCCACAGCCCGCAGCCGAAGATGCCGTCGAGCCGCACCCGCACCGGCCCGAAGGACGTGGCGAAGAACATCAGGTCGCCCGCGAGGTCGGTGTCGTAGTGGAAGCGGCCCGAGCCGCCGGTCGACGACGCGCCGCTCGGGCTGCTGACGTTGGAGAGGTAGCCGAGGTCGATGCGGAAGACGAGGCCGCCCGGCGTGCCGAACACCGTCTGGTGGAAGTACGACGCCGCGCTGAAGCGGGCCGCGACCAGGAAGGCGTTGAAGCTCGCCGACGACGGCGCGTCGGGCAGGGTGGCGTTGGCGCCCAGCGAGGCGCCGATGGCCCCGACCTCACCCCAGCTGCTCAGGCCCAGGGCGGCGGAGTCTTCGGCGTCGCGCGCGAGCGCGGCGGAGGAAGCGAGCACGGCGACGAGGAGAAAGGAGCGCATCAGAACCTCAACCCCGCTTCGAGCTGGTAGCTCAACAGGTCACTGCGGAACTGGAACCGCTCCCAGGTGCCGGTGGCGCGCACGAACAGGTGGCGGATGGGCGAGACCGAGACCGAGAAGCTCAGCGGCGAGGTCGCGTAGATGGCCGCCGGTCCGCTCGCCAGGAACTCGTTGTACTTCTTGTCGGGCGAGTCGCCCGAGAAGCCGAACCCCGAGAGGATGTTCGGCACCCACTGCAGGGTGAGCTGCACGAAGCGCCCCGAGTACATGAAGCGCACCGGCACCCCGAGGTTGTTGTAGCGGCGGTCGAGCTGCACGGTGGGCGCACCCGCCCCGGTGTCGGCCTTCAGCGGCCCGTTGCGGTCGCCGAAGCTCGACCAGGAGAAGGCGATCTCCATGCCGAATTCCTGGTCGTCGTCGAAGGCGATGGTGATCGGCGTCACCTCGAGCGAGTAGCCCTGCGCCTTCCCGAAGCCGCCCACCGGGAAGTAGTAGGTGAAGTCGAGCGAGAAGCTCGAGCTCAGCACGTCGTCGCCGGCGGCCTCGCGCGCCGCCCGCATGTCGGCGAGCTCCGAGCTGGTGTAGTTGCGGTAGTAGTCGATGCGGTACCCGGGCCCGTACTCGGTGCCGAGGTGCTTGCCGGTGCTGGTCGCCGCCGCCTCGCCCAGCGCGAGCGCCAGCTGGCTGAAGATGTAGACCAGCATCTTGCCCAGCGCGCCGTTGCGCTCGTTGACGTGCAGGCCGGTGAGCGCCATGCGCCCTTCGGGGAAGCCGAAGCTGCGCGACGCGTAGACCGGGTTGAACTCGTAGTACGGCTTGGTGAGCGGCAGCGGCGGGGTGAGCAGCAGCTCCTGGGGCGACAGCCACGCCGGCAGGCTCCAGCTCGAGGCCTCCTCCACGTGCGTCGGCTCCGGCTTCGGCTCCGGCTTCGGTTCGACCTTGGGCTCGGGCTTCGGCTCGACCTTCGGCGTCGCCGCGACCGCCGGCGGACCGGCGTCGGGGACCTCGGCCACCGGTGCGCCGGCGTCGACGACGGCCGCGGCCACGGCGCCGGCGTCGCTCGCGAGCTCGGCGGCGAGCGCCCCGGCCTGTCCGGCGTCGGGCACCACCAGCACCGGCGCGCCGGCGTCGAGAGCCGCGGGGAGACCTGCGTCGGGCGCGCCGGCATCGGCGAGGACCGGGCTCGCCGGCTCGGCCGGCCGCAGCCGCGTGCGCTCGGGAACGCCAGCGTCGCTGCCAGGCCGTCGGCGGCGCTCGCGGAGCTGCGTGGGGTCGGATTCGGGGGCGGCCTGGACGCCGGCGTCGACGGCGGCGACCACGATGAGCAGCGCTGGGAGGATCGTCATTTGCGGGGGCGCGCCGTCTACACGAAACGCCACGGGTGTCGAAAGGGGGGTGGCCCCCGAGGGAGAGCCTCCGCGCCCGCCGCAAGCTGATAGAGCGGAGGTCGCGTGGCCGAACGCCTCCCGACAGCCGCCGACGAGTTCACCGGCACCCGCCGCTACACCCCGACGCGACTCCTCGGGGCGGGCAGCTTCGGCCGCGTCTTCCAGGCCTACGACAACGAGCGCAACGCCTTCGTGGCGGTCAAGCTCCTCAGCAAGTTCAGCCCCGAAGCGCTGATCCGCTTCAAGCGCGAGTTCCGCGCGCTGCAGAACGTGGTGCACCCCAACCTGGTCACCCTCTACGAGCTGCTCTCCGACCAGGATCGCTGGTTCTTCACCATGGAGTACGTCGAGGGCGTCACCTTCCTCGACTACGTGCTGCTCGACGAGGCCCAGCGCGCCGCCCGCCGGGAGTCGCCCAAGGCGAGCAGCGGCTCCTCGACCTCGACCATCGAGCTGCGCGCCCGCCTCGACGCCGACACCAAGAGCCTGGGCCCCATCCGCATGACGGGGGGCTCCGCCGGAGAGCTCCCGGTGCCCGCGCCTCCGGCCCTGGTGCGCGCGCCCCTGTCCGCTTCCGCGCTCACCCGCCTGCGCCACGTGCTCGGGCAGCTGGTCGACGGGGTGTGCGCGCTGCATGCCGCCGGGAAGCTCCACCGCGACATCAAGCCGTCGAACGTGCTGGTGAGCAGCGAAGGCCGGCTGGTGTTGCTCGACTTCGGGCTGGTGCGCGAGCTCGACGAGTTCGAGGCGCGCCACTCCCAGGACCTGGTGGTCGGCACCCCGGCGTACATGTCGCCCGAGCAGAGCGTGGGCCAGGCGGTGAAGGAGTCCACCGACTGGTACTCGGTGGGCGTGCTCCTCTACGAGGTGCTCACCGGCCAGGTCCCCTTCGACGGGCAGCCGGGCATGATGCGGCTGCGGCGCCAGGAGCAGTCGGTTCCCCCGCCGAGCCAGTTCACCAGCGGCATCCCTCCGGACCTCGAGGCGCTCTGCCTCGACCTGCTGCGCAGCGCGCCCGAGGAGCGGCCCGACGGGCCGTCGCTGCAGCGGCGCCTGGTGCGCCCGCTGTCGTCGCTGGTCGCCCAGGTGCCCCCGGAGGCGAGCGCGGCGGAGCTCGTGGGCCGCGCCTCGCACCTCGAGACGCTGCGCGGCGCCTTCACCCACGTGCTGCGCAAGCACCAGCTCGGCCTCTCGCTCATCGAAGGCGAGTCGGGGCTCGGCAAGAGCGTGCTCCTCAAGGCGTACCTGCAGTCGGTGGAGCAGCAGGCGCCCGGCGCGGTGGTGCTCGCCGGTCGTTGCGGCGAGACGGAGACGGTGCCCTTCAAGGCCTTCGACGGCGTGGTCGACGCGCTCTGCGCGTACCTCGCCACCCAGCCTCCGGCGCTGGTGGAGTCGGTGGTGCCGCGCGACTTCGACGCGCTGGTGCGCCTGTTTCCCGTGCTGCGGCGGCTCGACGAGCTGCTCACCGCGCGCCGGCTGGGCCCCGAAGTGGCCGACGCCCAGGAGCTGCGGCGGCGTGGCTTCCGGGCGCTCGCCGAGCTGCTCGCGCGGCTCACCTCCAAGCACCCGGTGGTGCTCGCCATCGACGACCTCCAGTGGGGCGACGCCGACTCCGCCGCGCTCTTCGCCTCCCTGCTGTCGGGCGAGGTGCCCGCGATGCACGTGGTGGTCGCCGCGCGCACCATCGCCTCCGACGCCGAGCCGTCGCCGGTGGTGAAGGCGTTCCTCGAGTCGTCGCACGCGGCGATGGTGAGCGGCCGGGCGCTGGTGCAGCGGCTCACGCTCTGGCCGCTGGAGGCGACGGAGGCGGCGGCGCTCGCCCGGCAGCTCCTCGGTGCGCAGGCCATCGACGCGCAGGTGGCGTCACTCGCCGCCGAGTCGCACGGCAGCCCGTACCTGCTCGAGGTGCTGGCCACGCTGGTGAAGGCCGGCGCCGACGCGGCGACCGTCACCCCGGGGACGCTGGAGGCGTGGATGAAGGCCCGCCTCGAGGCCCTGAGCGCGCCGTCGCGCCGGCTGCTGGAGTTCGTCGCGGTCGCCCGCCACCCGGTGCCGCGCCTGGTGGCCTGGCACGCCGCCAAGCTGGACACCGAGCTGAGCGACCCGCTGGTCTCGCTCAAGGCCACCCGGCTGCTGTCGGTGGGGGGGGCGAGCTCCGGCGAGCGGCTGGTGCTGTACGACGAGCGCATCGGCCAGGCGCTGCGCGCCCAGCTCCCGGCGGACCGGCAGCGCGAGATGCTGGCCGCGCTGGCGCAGGCGCTGGAGTCCACCGGGTCGAGCGACGCGGAGACGCTGTTCGACTGGTGGGAGCAGGCCGGCGACCGCGAGCGCGCGTGGAAGGCGGCGGACCAGGCCGCGGCGAAGGCCGCGTCGGTGCTGGCCTTCGACCGCGCGGTGCGGCTCTACGAGAAGGCCATCGCCTCTGCGCCGGCCGCCGAGGTCGAGCGGCTCAAGGTGGCGCGCGCCGACGCGCTGGCGGGTGCCGGCCGCGGTCAGGAAGCGAGCCAGGCGTATCTCGAGCTCGCCCGCGCGCTGGTGGTCGACGGCGCGGCGAGCGAGTCGGCCCGGAGCGTCGCGCGGCGTCGCAGCCTCGAGCTGCGTCAGCTCGCGGCGGAGCAGCTGCTGTACACCGGCCGCCTCGACGAAGGCATCGCGGTGCTCGACGGCGTGTTGCTCGAGCTCGGGGTGAAGCGCCCCAAGACCGCGCGGGCCGCGCTGCTCCAGGCGGCGATGGGGCGGCTGCGCATCACCTTGCGGGGCTACCGCTTCCCGCTGCGGACGGCGGCGGAGGTGGACCCCGAGCTGCTGTCGCGGGTCGACGCCTTCTGGGCCGCGGCCAAGGGCTTCTCCATCGTCGACCCGGTGCTGGGCACCAGCTACCAGTTCACCCACCTGCGGCTGGCGCTCGACTGCGGCGAGCCGTACCGCGTGGCGCGGGCGCTGGCGCTGGAAGCGGGCTACCACGCCACCATCGGCAAGCCGCACGCCGAGGCTTGCCGCACCGTGCTGGCGCAGCTGCGCGAGCTGCTCGCCCAGCATCCGCACGTGCACATCGAAGGCCTGAACGCGCTGATGGCGGGCTGCGAGCCGATGGGCACCGGGCGCTTCGCCGAGGCGAAGGTGCTCCACGAGCGCGCGGTGGCCATCTTCCGCGAGAAGTGCCCGGGCATGACCTGGGAGAACACCACCGCGCAGCAGTACCTGGCGCTGTCGCTGGTCTGGCTGGGCGAGCTGCCTGCGGTGCGCGGGCTGATCGCCGAGGCGCGTGCGGCGGCCGAGGTGCGCAACGATCTCTACGCGCTCACCAACTTCCGGGTGCGCCTCGGGCCCTGGCTCGAGCTCGCCGAAGGTCGGCCGGCCGGCGTCGACGGCGAGGTCCGCGCGGCGCTGAGCAGCTTCACCCGCGGCGGCTACTTCCTGCAGCACTTCTGGGGCTTCCACGGCGTGGTGCTCGCCTTCCTGTACCAGGGCGATGCCCGCGGGGCGCGCGCCCGCTTCGAGGAAGAGGTGCGCCGGGTGAAGTCCTCGGGGCTCCTGCGGATCCAGATCACCCGCGTCATCTACCTGTACCTCGACGGCGCCACCGCCCTGGGGAGCGGGCAGCTGCCGGGGGCGGTCTCGGCGGCGCGGCAGCTGGAAGCCGAAGGCATCGCCTGGGCGAGCGGGCTCGCCTCGGTGCTCCGCGGCGCGGTGGCCTCGCTCGAGGGCGACACGGCGCGCTCGAGCGGCTACTACACCTCGGGGGCCCAGCAGCTCGAGGCCATCGGCGCGCGGCTGCACGCGTCGGCCGCGCGGCTCGCGAGCGCAGCGCTGCTCCCGCCCGACGCGCAGGGCCCGGCGAAGGAGCAGGAGCTCAGGTGGTTCGCCGAGCGCGGGGTCAAGGAGCCGGAGCGCTTCGCGCGCGCGCTGCTGCCGGTCTCGCTCGCCCGGTAGCCCCCGGCGTCAGGTAGGCCAGGCCGGCGCGTGCGCGCGACCTGCGGCCACCTCGGCGGCGCTCGCGCGCAGCACCTCGCGCAGGGGCTCGAGCGGGTAGGGGGCGGGCGGCACCTCGGGGGCAGCGAGCCGCGCGAGCGCCGCGGCCATCAACTTGTCGGCGCCCACCTGGTTGCCGCGGCGCACGTGGTGCAGCGCGGTCGTCCACATGATGAGCGCCTGGAGCAGCTGCTTCTCGCCGCCGGTGGTGGTCTTCCACCCGACCTCCCACGTCTCGTGGGCCTCGGCGTACTCGCCGGCCCGGAACTGCTGGAGCCCGCGGTCGAAGCAGGCGGTGAAGGCGGCGGAACGTTCGCTCACGAGGGCCACCATCTCGCCGTGGTCGGCCGGACTCAAGGACCCGCGCGGCGCCTCGGCCTCAGCGACTTCGCTTCTCGACCCGCCAGCGAAGGTGGGCCTCCCAGCCGAAGGCTCCGCCCGCGAAGAGGTGACTCGGGGTGAGCAGCAGCGCGGTGACCTGGTCGTCTCCGTCGCTCTTGAGGTCCTGCGCGACGCCCGAGGTGCCGAAGGCCGCATCGAGGGCGCCGGTGGTCGCGCTGCGCTTCTCGAGCCGCCAGGCCTGGTACCCGCTGGGGTGGGTGCCGTCCGCGTAGCCCACCCACACCGAGGCGCCGTCGCAGGCGAGGGCGGTGGCCAGGCCGACGAGGTCTCGCACCCGGCCGCCGCTGCCGAACGACGGGCGTGCCGCGCCGGACGTGGCGTCGACCGCGTCGACCCAGGCGCGCGCCACGTCGCTCCCGGCGACGAAGACGGTGCCCCCGGCGAGGCAGAGCGCGGCGACCGCGTTGTACGACTGGGCGACGGCCCCCACCACGCGACCCTGGGTGCCGAACGAGGGGTCGAGGGCCCCGGTGGCCAGCGAGCGCTTCTCGAGCCGGGAGGTGGTGGCGTTGCCGGTGGTGGTGGTGCCCAGGACGTACAGGGAAGTGGCGTCGGCCGCGAGCGCCAGCGCCCGCTCGTTGCCGCTGGGGTCGAGGTCGACGGTGATCACTCCCGCGTTGCCGAAGGCCGGGTCCAGGAGCCCGGTGTCCGCGCTCCGCTTCTCGAGGCGCCAGGCGGTGCCCAGCCCCTGGTCGCCGGCTAGGAACAGCCCCGTGCCGCGGACGAGGACGGCGTTGACCGCGCCCCCGCCCGGGACGACGACGGAGACGGCACCTGCGGTACCGAACGCGGGGACCTGGGCCCCGGTGGCGGCGGAGCGCTTCTCGACCCGCCACTGCTCGGCGGCGGCGCTGCCTGAGCCTCCCACCACGAACGCGAAGCCGTCGGCGAGGCTCACCGCGGAAGGGCGATCGTTGCCCGCACTCGGGTTGAGCGTGAGCGCCCCGTCCGCCGCGAAGGACGGCACCGGCGCACCGCTCGTCAGCAGTCGCTTCTCCAGTCTCCAGGCGGAGTCTCCCGGCGTCGAGCGCGTGCCGAGCACGTAGAGCGCGGTGTCGTCCGCGGCGAGCGCCACCACCGCGTCGTTGAAGCCGGTGAGGGTCCGCTCGAAGGCGCCCGGGGGCCCGAAGCTCGGCACGGGCATGCCGCTGGCGGCCGATCGCGCCTCCCACCGCCAGCCGGTCTCTCCCGTCGAGCCATCGCCGCCGGCCACGAGCAGGGTGCCACCGGCGAGGCGGAGCGCGCGCACGTCCTCGGCGCCACTCGAGGGGTTCGAGGTGACCACCCCTCCGACGCCGAACTGGGCATCGAGCGCGGCGGTGAGCCGGTCGCGCTTCTCGACGCGCCAGCGACCGTCGGGGCCGGAGCCGTCGCTCCCGCCGAGGTAGAGCGAGGTGGCGTCGAGCGCGAGCGCGAGCACGCCTTCGGACCCCGCGCTCGGGTTGACGGTGAGCGCGCCGCCGGTGCCGAAGCCCGGGTCGAGCGCTCCGGTGACGGGGGAGCGGCGCTCGACGCGCCACCGGAAGTCGCCCGGCGACACCTCGTCGTAGCCGGCGACGTAGAGGCCGGTGGCGTCGAGCGCGAGCTGCGACGGCTCGTCGAGGTTGGGCGACGGGTTCGACGTCACGGCGCCGCCGATGCCGAAGGTGGGCTCGAGCGCGCCGCTCGCCTTGAGGAGCTTCACCACCCGCCACTGGTGATTGCCGGGCACGTTGTCCCAGCCGGCGACGAAGACGTGCGTGGCCGAGAGCGCGATCGCCACCGGGCGATCGGCCCCGCTGGACAGGGCGAGCGTGAGCGCGCCGGCGGCTCCGAACGCCGGGTCGAGCGCCCCGTCGGTCGCTCCGCGCTTCTGCACCTGCCAGCGTTCGTCGGCGCCGCTGGTGGTCACCCCCGCCACGTAGACGTGGGTGCCGTCGACCGCGATGGCGGTGGGCAGGTCGACCCCCGGGCCGGGATCGGACAGCACCGTCCCCGCGGTGCCGAAGGCGCTGACGCTGCGTCCCGTCGCCCAGTCGATCTTGGCGATTCGCCAGCGGGTGTTCCCCGGGCCGACCAGGTCCGAGCCCGCGACGTAGGCCCCGCTGGAATCGGCGGCCGCCGCGGTGAACCCGGAGCCGACGCCGGTGCCGACCACCACCACGTCGGCCGGGCTGGGCAGACCGCTGGCCACCTCGCGCAGCTCCGCTCTCGAGCCTCCGCTGCCCACCTGACCGACGGTGAGGAACCGCGCACCGGAAGGCGAGACGACCAGGTCGCGCAGGAAGTCGGTCTCTGCGCTCGGGTTCGACTGGGTGAAGCCGACGAACCCGAAGCCCACGTCGTAGTCCCCGGTCCGTTGAGCGCCGCCGCCCGAGCCTTGTGCGCCCCCACCGGGGGCCCCGCCGCCGCTCGCCGAGCCTCCGCCCGACGTCGACCCGCCGCCTGCGCCGCCGGACCCGCCGCCCGCGCCGACTGACCCGCCGCCTGCGCCGGCTGCCCCGCCACCGGTCGCCGACCCACCGCCGA